>JASGTU010000255.1 GCA_030058085.1 Chloroflexota bacterium | reverse complement strand
GCCGCATAGCCGTCCGCGCCGAAAGGATTGACCGTCTCGAACTGCGGCTCGATCACCATGTTGCCGTCCAGGTCTACGAAGCCCCACTGCGCCCCGACCAACACGGCGGCCAATCCCTGGCTGAAGTCCATCACTGCATCATACTCAGCCGCTATCGCCATCTGCCCCGTCTTGTCGATGAAGCCGAACTTATCACCTGCCTGGACGCTGGCGCGGCCCTCGCCAAAGACGCCCGCGCTGGCATACTCAGGCGCGATCACCATCTGGCCCGTCACGTCGACGAAGCCGACCTTGTTGCCGGCATACACCTGCGCCAGTCCCTCGAAGAAGTCGGATGCAAACCGTCCCGGCGCCTCAAACACGGCCTGCCCCGTCTTGTCGACGAAGCGGCTCTGTTGCCCCGTGGCGACGCGCGCCAGGCCCGCCTGATAGGGCAGCACCGTGTCGTACTGCGGCTCGATCACGAATTCGCCGTCCATGTTGATCACGCCGTACTTATCGCCGATGCGCACCGGCGCCAGCCCGTTCTCCCCGAACGCGCCGGCCTCGTCATACGCCAGGGCGATGACCACTTCGCCGCTGGGATCGATGTAGCCGAACTTATCGCCCAGCATCACCGCCGCCAGCCCCTGGCTGAAGACATAGGCAGCGTCGAAGCGCGGCTCG
Organism: Chloroflexota bacterium; assembly: GCA_030058085.1. Taxonomy (GTDB): domain Bacteria; phylum Chloroflexota; class Anaerolineae; order Caldilineales; family Caldilineaceae; genus JASGTU01. The sequence continues at coordinate 24,826 of JASGTU010000255.1, read as the reverse complement.
ATTACCGTCTCGCCGTCCTCGTCGACATAGCCGAAGATCATGCGCACGCCCTGGCTTTCGGCGATCAGCCCGTAACCCTCGCCAAACCCATACGCCCCGGCATGGCGCGGCTCGACCACGAATTGCCCCTCGCGGTCGATATAGCCGAATCCCACAAATCCGTCCTGGAACACGCCGACCACGGCGCGCCCTTCCGTGAACGGCTGCGCATCGTCGAAGGCCGGCTCGATCACAACCTGCCCGTCCATGTCGATGTAGCCGAAGCGGCCATCCCGCATGACGTGCGCCAGCCCCTCGCTGAAGTCCATCGCCGCGTCAAACTCGAAGGGGATGGCGACGGCCCCGCTCTCGTCGATATAGCCGTACTTCATCTCCGCGAAGTCGCGCAGCACAACGGCGCGGCCATCCGAGAACGAACCTGCGTATGCGTATTGCGGCTCGATCACCATCTGCCCGCCGGCGTCGATATAGCCGAAGAGGCCACCCACCAGGACAGGGGCCAATGCCACAGCTGCTCCCTCGTCGAGCGGGAAGTTGCCCGCGTTCTCGTACTCGGGCGCGACCACGATCTCGCCGCCGGCGTCGACGAAGCCAAACTTGGCGTCGACCTGCACCATCGCCCGGTCATGGTGAAACTCGCCGATCCACTCGAAGCCGCCCGGCCCGACCGGCTGCCCCGTCCCGTCGATGAGGCCCCACGTCCCCGCCGAGAATACATGCGCCAAACCATCGTTGAAGGTCAACGGCGTGCCGAACTGGGGTTCAATCACCAGCGCGCCGCCGGCGTCGATTGCGCCCCACAGACCGCCCTGCGACACACCTGCCATCCCCTCGCTGAAGGGCATCACGCCGTCGAACTGGAGCGCGGCGATCTCCGTCCCGGTCTCGTCGATGAAGCCCCATTTGTCCCCCAACATGACTGCAGCCCGCCCCTCGAAGAAGCGGTCCACATAGTCATACCGCGGCTCGATCACAACCTCACCGGCGGCGTTGACGAAGCCGTACTTGCCCGCCGCGTCGGTGATGGGGAAGAGCGTCGCCGCGCCGGCGGGCGCTGCCTCCGCTGGGGCTTCGGTCTCACCGGCGGCTTGCTCCGGCGCAGACTCGACTTCGGGCGCCGCGGCCGGCTCCTCTGCCGCTTCTTCTGCCGGCTCCGGGACCGCCTCCGCCGCGACCGCGGGGGCGGGTGTTGTGGGCTGGGCTGCCGGTTCCGGCGTTGAGCGCCCTCCGCACCCGGCTAGAGCAAGGACTGCCACAAGTAGGACGGCCAATAGTCTGTAGCGTGTCATCTTTTCTCTTCCTTACCTGTCATTTATTGCTTGTCATTGCTGTTCGATGCGAATTGCCAGCCTATGCCGGAAGCGGCGCAGGGCTGCGTAACAGGGTAATGACGACGGTGCAGGCCATTTTGTTCGCCGCGGCACGGCTTTGGCTATGCGACGCCCGCGCACAACCAAACGATCGCGGCCTTCCCGCCGGCTAGAGGCCTTCGGGAATGTCGCCGATCGCATGTGCAACGCCATCGTTTTCGCGCTAGCTCACCCGTGGCATGGTGTGCGGAACGGATATCGGGCAAGCGGCGGGGAATTATAGTAGAGAGTGTGGCGTGCGCCAAACCGCCCCAGGCCTGAAATGACAAAACCGGATGCGATGTGACGCATCCGGTCTATTTGTTCCGATCTGCCAGAGCGCAACGGGGTTACAGATCGCCGCTGCCGCCAGCTTCGTATATTAATCCATCCCTGGCGCGCGCACAGGCTTAGCCGTCATTACGCGCCTGCTCACCGGCGAACAAGGCCCGGTATTCCCCATAGCCTTCTTCTTCCAGCCGGTCCAACGGGATGAAACGCAACGCCGCCGAGTTGATGCAGTAGCGCAGGCCGGTCGGCTGCGGACCGTCGTCGAAGACGTGGCCCAGATGCGAGTCGCCGTGCTTGGAGCGCACCTCGGTGCGCGGCATCCACAGCTTGCGGTCCGTGCGCGTCGTGATGAGCTCCGATTCCAGCGGGCGCGTGAAGCTGGGCCAGCCGCACCCCGCATCGTACTTGTCCAGCGAACTGAACAGCGGCTCGCCCGTCACGACGTCCACATAGATGCCCGGCTCCTCGGTGTCCCAATATTCGTTATGAAAGGGGCGCTCGGTGGCTTCGTGCTGCGTCACCTGGTACTGCTCAGGCGTCAACCGTCGCCGCAGTTCCGCGTCCTCCGGCTTGCGATACGTCTTCATCCGCTCCGTCCTTCTCTACTATCCCTGCCAACTGCTCACTGACAGCATTTTGGCATGCAGGCGAGCCCGGCGCAGTTAGGCCGGTTCCGATCCCGCGCGGCTTTGGGGGCTAGGCGACGGTGAACAACAGCCCGTTCTGCGCCGGATCACGCAAGAAGAGGCCGTCAGTGCGCGTCTCATAGGCAACCTGCGCGGCCTCTATCCGCTGCACCAGGCGATCCAACTCCGCCTGTCCGTCCAGGCGCACGGTGAAGTAACGCAGCCCCACGCTTTCCGACGGAGGAGGCGGCGCGCCCACGCCATTCCATGTGTTGACGCCCAGGTGGTGGTGATAACCGCCGGCGGAAAGGAAAGCTGCGGAACGGCCGTAATACATCTGTAACTCAAACCCGATGACGCGCTGATAGAACTCAACTGCCTCGTCCAGGTGCGCCACGTGCAGATGCATGTGCCCTAGTATTGTGGCAGGCTCCATCTGCCTTTCGGCGTCCTCCCCGTTCAGCAAGTCGAGAACGCCGCGAACGTCGAGCGGATCGGTGGTCATAGCCAGGACGCCGTTTTCAGTGGGCCAGTCTGACCGGGGCCGATCCCGATATATCTCGATGCCATTGTCGTCCGGGTCGTCGAGGTAGATCGCCTCGCTGACGCCGTGATCCGAGCCGCCGGTAAGGCCTGCGCCATGATCGACCAGCCGTTGCAGCACATGAGCCAGCGCCAGCCGTGACGGCACGAGCAGCGCGAGGTGATATAGGCCGGTCGTACGGGGGGCTTTTGTCGCGCCGCTTACCTCGGTGACGACGATCAGGTCGTGCGCTCCGGCGCCGAGATAGGCCGTATGGCCTTGACGCCGGTGTACCTGCAACCCCAGTCTGTATTGATAGAAGTCAAGCGACCGCAACAGGTCGGATACGGTGAGGTGAACATAGCCAAGCGTCGTACTGGGTGCGAGGCTGTTATGCTGAGATAGGTTCATGAGCTTTCTTTCGTCAATTATTCAACACACGCTCCGCCCTTACGCCGGGGTCTGCTCCTGCCCCCAGAGGACCGGTAGAATACCACAAGCGTAAGTTGCGCTACAACCGGACTTCCGGCATCCAGGCGCGCCCCAGAGTTTAGGCCAACTCGTCGCGCTTGCGGGAGGCGCCCTATCTTCAGCACACGAGCCGCGCCGTGAACGCCGCAATCACTGGCGGCATAGGCGCAGGCGCTCCCAGAAAAGCCGGCTTGTCATCGATAGCAGGAAGAGGATTGCGAAGGGGTAACGAGCGTTGAATTCGCCTTACGCCACATTCTTCGACTATACGAATCAAGGCCATTCAACGCAATAAACGGAGACTCTTTCCGAAGCGTTCCCACACAACGAAATTCGCTATACGAATGCAGCGTTCAATCTAGGATCACCAACTCATAACGCTCGATCCCATTCCGGCTCTGCGCCCAGACCTTGACAGACCCGGTCTCGCCGGGGGCAAGCGTTACGCTCTCGCCGATCTGCTCCCCGGCAACCGGCTGCCCCTGACCGTCATAGAAATCAGCCTGAAGTTTGATGCCGGCGTGGACTTGGCTGCCGGTGTTGTGCAGGCGCACGAGCAGCGTGCGCGACGTGTCGGAAACCTGTTCCGCCACCGATACGATGACGATATCCTGCGAAGCTAGAGCAGGTTCGTCAGGCGTTACGCCGTCGAGGACCGCGGTCGTGCCGCCGGTTACCCCCTCCTCCTTGGGGCCCTCCGCCGGTGCGGGGACGCTTGTGTCCGCTTCCGGAGCAAGGTCGACGGAGGTTAACCCGCCTGCGCCCAATAAAGTCTGGCGTATTGGGGGAAGGAAGGCTACCGCCAGCGCCAGGGCAAGCACAGCCGCGAGAGCCGCCACGCGCGGCCATATGTCCAGACTCATGGTGCGCCGGCGTGCGACACCGGCTTGATGCCAGCCGCGCCCTATCCGCCAGTAGCTCGCCTGCGGGTAGCGCTGCCGCACCTCCTGAGCGATCGCAACCGCCTCGCGCTCGTCAGTCAGGTGCGCGTGGATCGATCCGTCAGGCAGGATCACTTCGATAACTGTCATTATACTACCGCCAAAATACAGGGCCTCTTGAATGTCGCCAACCGCCGCGTGCGGTTGGCTTGCCCCAATTTAGCCCCATTCCCGGCGGCATAACACCGCCAAAGGGCGCAGCCCGACCGCGACAAACGTAGAAGGCCGCAGCCAATCCACTCTTGTGATGCGTCGATTTCGCCAAACAGGGAGCGCTCAAGTTTGTTGCGCCGCCCAACAAACTCGCTGCGCAGCCTTTAGCCGCTCTCCGCCGCGCCCTAAACCAGCGCGGAACCATATCAGGCTGGCGCTCGTCTACTCTCTGCCTCGGATATAGGCGGATAGGTTCGGAAGTTGTAGCGGAAGGGAGCATGGCAGGCGTAAAGCTGGCGGTTCTGTTTGTAGTCGGGTTCGTCATCGTGGCGGCAGGTCTGTTCTTAGCCAGGCAGGCGCTGATCTGGACCGCGCCCTTGCTCGCAGCCGAATCGATGCAGCCCGCGCCGGGCTCGGCCCGTACACAGGCGCCGCCTCTCCCAGTCTTTGCCAACGGATCGCCCTTTGCCTACGCACCGCTCGTGGCAGCGGCGAAAACCACTACGGAGCTAGAAGATGCAACGCCGGTCGCTGCGCCTGTCCTGCTGCCGACTGTTACGCCAGAGCCGTCTCTTACCCCCTCGCCCACACCGCTTGCGCAACCGACGCCGAGCCAGCCGCAATACCTTGCCGTCGCGGACGAAATCGCCCTGGAGGGCGTGCGTCACGCGTGGCAGACCTGGAACAACTGCGGCCCCGCCACCCTGGCGATGAACCTGAGTTTCTACGGCAGCCCGCTGGATCAAGCCGCCGTCGGCGCGGCCCTACGTCCCTTCGAAGACGACAAAAACGTTAGCCCGGAAGAGATGGCCGCGTACGCGCGGGCGCAGGGCTTCCACGCCCAGGTGCGCGTCAACGGCGACGCCGAGACGCTGCGCCGCCTCCTCAGCAACGGCTTCCCCGTGTTGATCGAGACGTGGCTGGAACCGGAGCCGGACGACGGCATGGGGCACTATCGCCTCCTCACCGGCTACGAACACGCCGCGCAGCGCTGGATCGCCTTCGACAGCTACGACGCGACCGACCTGGTCAGCGCCGATCCCGCCCTATACGCCGGCATATATCTGCCCTACGCCGAAATGGATGCGCTCTGGGCAGTCTTTAACCGCACATACCTACTCATCTATCCGCCGGAACAGGACACCGCTCTGCGAGCCATTCTGGGCGAAGCGTTCGAAGAGCAAGCCATGTGGCAGGCCGCGCTAGCCCAAGCCCAGAGTGAGGTGGCGGCGGACGCACAGGACCCCTTCGCCTGGTTCAATCTGGGCACAAGCCTCACCCATCTGGGCGACCACGCCTCGGCGGCGGACGCCTATGACCAGGCACGCGCCATCGGCCTGCCCTGGCGCATGCTCTGGTACCAGTTCGGCCCGTTTGCGGCCTATCACGCCCTGGGCCGGTACACTGACATGCTGAACCTAGCCGATTCGGTTCTCGCCGCCACGACGAGCATCGAAGAGATCCACTACTGGCGCGGTCTGGCGCTCGCCGGGCTGGGCGATGAGGCCGCGGCCCGCGCCGCCTGGCAAGCCGCACTCGACCTGAACCCCGCCTACGCCCCTGCCCGGGCCGCCCTCGAGCCGTCTCCCTGACGCCTTACCCGCGGCAGGCGCGCAGAAACCAGCCAATCAGCGCCAAACTACCCCCGGCGATCACCGCCCACACCACCGCCAACCCCGGATCGATCTCCTGACCCGGGAAGAAACCCATCTAGCGCAGGTTGCGGCTAGGACACAGTCAGCTATGCGCATGAGTTGCAGGCGAAGAGTTTGTTGGAAAACACAACAAAAGGCGCAGAACCGACCCCGCTCTTTCGCCGCCCGTGCCAGGCGCGGTAAGATAGGGCATCACCTTGCGTCCTACAGCGACACGCCACAGGCGGAAAGGCGGAATATCCATGAACGAACCACGCCAACCGGCCGCGCTGCGCCTCACGCCACCCGTCCTGCGCACAGCGCTTCTCTTTGCCGCCAGCCTGATCTGGCTCATCTTCGGCGGGTACCTGTTTGCCGAAACGCGCAGCGTCCTGCCGGCGATACTGGCGCTGCTGGGGTTGATCAGCGCCGTCATCTACGGGCTGGCGCTCATCCCCGGCGGCAGCTACCTGGAAGCCGGGCCGAACGGACTGACGATCGGCGCCTCCTTTCGCAAGCGCTCGCTCGCCTGGGCGGATGTGGAGGAGTTCTCTGTGCGGCAACTTGGCCGCAAGAAGAAGCTGGTGCGCTACCGGCTAGCTCCCCGCACAGGCGAGGCGCGCGGCCGCGAAGAGCTGCTGCCCGACACCTATGGGCTGGAGGCGGAGGAGCTGGCGAAGCAGCTCAACGACATGCGTCGCTTCTACACGGCAGGCGGCCAGCCGCCTGCACCGTGAGCATGACTGCGCCCGTCACTCACTCCTGTGGAACAACTTTGTTGCGCCCCCCAACGAATCGCTAGCGCCATACGGGCCGCCTATCCGGGTGTCTCGCCTCCCTCGCTCGCGAAACTCAATTTGTTCGGACACCCAACAAAATAGCGTTTAGCCCCAATAGGTCAGCCGCACAGCGCCTGCATGGGGCTAAACGCACGACAACGCCACCAATAGCTACGGCTCCAGCGTGATCTTCAAAACATAGGCGTGATCGCAAGGCGGCTGCGCCGGAAGTTGTACGTGCAACCCATCCGCCTCGCGCCGGTAAGGCAGCGCCCCCGGCGCCCCCAACATCTGCACTTCGGCTACGCGCTCAGGGCAGAGCGCTGCGCCTTGTGCCAGCGAGGCAATAACCGCTTCCTCACCCGGCCACGCCAGGGCGATGGCGTAGAGCGTGTGACCCTTGGCAGTAAAGCGGAAGTCTCGCCCGGTGAAGGGGTTGCGCTCGGTGTCGGTAAAAGAGCCTTCGGGCACAGGCGTCGGGCCTTCGCCGAAGGTGCGCCAGGGCCGCGTCGCGTAGATCGCCTCGCCGTTGATCGCCAGCCAGCGCCCGATGGCGAGCAGTATCTCCTGCTCCGGCTCCGGGATCACGCCGTCGGGCCGGGGGCCGACGTTGAGTAGAAGGACGCCGCTCTTGCTCACCACGTCGATCAGGTCCTGGATCAGGTCGCCCGGCGCCTTATACTGCTGATCGCGCACATAGCCCCATGAGTTCTTCGAGACGGACGTATCGTTTTGCCAGAGGAAGCGCACCGCGCCGCTCAGTTGGCCGCGCTCGATGTCGTAGACCGCCGTCCCCGGCGGAAAGGCTTCGTTCTTGAAGTTAATCGCCGTGCCCAGTCCCCACTCGACGCCGCGGTTGTAATAGTGCGCGGCGAACTTCTGCAGGTACGGCGCAAAGACGATCTGCTCAATCCACCAGTCGAACCACACAAGCTGCGGCCGGTATTTATCGACTAGCTCGACGAGGCGCGCCAGCCAGTCGTCCAGGAAGCGGGCGTCAGGCCGGGGCTGCCAGTCCAGACTGCGCCATTCGGGCGTGCGGTACTGTGGGCCGGGCATGGCGGGGCCGTAGAAGTCGCGGTAACGCGGGTCTTGCACGTCCGACGCAAAGGTCATGCCGCCGTTCATAAACCACCAGTGCTCGGCGCGGTGGCTGGAGACGCCGAAAACCATCCCCTCCTGGCGGATGGCGTCTGCCAGCTCGCCGATGAGGTCGCGGCGCGGCCCCATCTTGGCCGCGCACCACTCGGAAAGCGCGGTGTCGTACATGGCGAAGCCGTCGTGGTGCTCGGCTACAGGCACAACATAGCGCGCGCCCGCCGCCTTGAAGAGCTTGGCCCATGCCGCAGGGTCATAACGCTCGGCCTTGAACTGCGGGATGAAGTCTTTGTAGCCGAACCCGGTATGGGGGCCATACGTTTCCAGGTGATGCTGGTACTCGCGGCTTCCCGGCAGATACATATTGCGCGGGTACCATTCGTTGCCGAAGGCGGGCACGGCATAAACGCCCCAATGGATGAAGATGCCGAACTTGGCGTCTTGGTACCAGTCGGGCACGCGATACTGCATGAGCGATTCCCAAGTAGGCAAAAACGGTCCTGGCGCGGTGGTCACGAAAAACTCTCCTCTACATGAACAAACCAATCAAAAAAGTGAACAAATGCGTTGGGCAACGTGCGCGACGATCAGTACGAGCGGGGGCTGACGCCGCCTTTCACTCAAACGACAGACGCAGGCCGCACAGATTTTGAGGGGGCGTCCACATTTATTGTATCATGGCCGCGTTGACCCTGTTGGTTGCGCCCCCAACGTTCGCCCGCTCTGCACCTGACGCGACACGCAGGTTTTTGCAATCCCGGCCTAGGCGCCACACAAGCGTCCTGAGCCGGCTATTGAACAACCCGCAATCGAACCCGTCCGCATATCCATCAGAAGGCGAGGGAAACGACAGGTATGCAGTACCGTGTGTATGATCCGGAGAAAGACGTTGTAGCCGCCCATCGCATTTGGCGCGAGACGGGTTGGGTCACCAGCGATGAACCAGAACCAGGGCAGAAGCTCGTCCTGCGCAGCGGGCGCACCCTGGTAGCCGACATCGACGGCGAGGCCGAATGCCTGACGCTCACCGTGCCGGGCGCAATGCGCTATCTCGACGCGGAAGTCCCCTTCGCCGCGGTGATGGCGGTGACGACCAGCCGCGTGGCGCGCAAACAGGGGCTCGCCGGCCGGCTGACCGCCCAGGCCATCGCCCTCGACGTCGCCGACGGCGCCGCCGTCAGCGCGCTGGGCATCTTTGAGCAGGGCTTCTACAACCGGCTGGGTTTCGGCAACGGCAGCTACGAGCATTGGATTCGCTTCGACCCCGCCACGTTGCAGGTCTCCAGTCCGGCGCGCTCGCCCAAACGGCTGACCCGCGAGCACGCCCGCCAGATGTTCGACGCGATTCAACGCCGCACCCGCGGCCACGGCGCCATCAACCTGCACTCGCCAAGCTATCTGGAATCCGAACTGATCTGGGACAAAAGTGACTTCGGTCTCGGTTATTTCGACGGCGAGGACGGCGCGCTCAGCCATTTCATATGGTTCAACGCCAAAGGAGAAAATGGCCCCTACCGCGTCAACTACATAGCCTACGGCAATCGCGCGCAGTTCTTGGAGTTGATGGGCGTCATTAAGAGCTTTGGCGACCAGGTGCGCATGGTGCGCATGCGCGAGCCCGCCCATATCCAAATACAGGACCTGCTGCACCACCCGTTCCGCAGCCGCATCGTCAGCCAGAAGTCGGATTTCGCTACGGGCAACGATGCGACGGCCTACTGGCAGGTGCGCATCTGCGATTTGCAGACCTGTCTGGCGGCTACGCACCTGGCGGGCGCGCCGCTGCGCTTCAACCTCGTCCTCAGCGACCCGATCACGCACTATCTCGACGGAGACGCTCCCTGGCAAGGCGTCGCCGGTGAGTACGTGATCACGTTGGGGCCGGAATCCGCCGCACAACCGGGGTCGGAAGTAGAGCTGCCCACACTGACCGCCTCAACCGGCGCGTTTACGCGGCTGTGGCTGGGCGTGCGCCCGGCTAGCGGCTTGGCCATCACCGACGACCTGCGCGGCCCGGACGATCTGCTGGCCGCGCTGGATCGAACGCTGCGCCTGCCCGCCCCCCATCTGGAATGGGACATCTAGGCAAGCAGTTCCAAACGCTACCCAATCCGTGCAGGGGGTGTGCGCACCCTCTGCACGGATTGGCGTTTTTTACCGTTAAAATACTTACCCTTCGCGGTCGCCAACCCGCTTCACCCCAGCATAGAGCAGATGAAAGCCTGCCATCTGCACTACGTGATACAGGTCGTTGTAGTTGAAGTGTTTGTGCAGCGTCAGCCCGCTTTGCTGGATGCCCGCGGCCAGAAACGACACGAGCACCCCGCCCGTCAGCCAGGACGCCGCCGGGCTGCGCCGCCACTGGCGCGCTTGCAGCGCCAACAGGATGACCATCGACGCGGCGTAGTCGACGATAATGTAGAGAAAGTCACCTAGCCGCCAGGTGGCGACGCTGGCGATCACAAACTTGACCGCAGCAAAGGCCAACAACGCCCCGCGATACGGCCTCCGCAGCGCGGCAAGGGCGCCCGCCGCCAACATGGCTGCGCTGCCTAAGCTGGTCGCCAGCCCCACGATCTTCCACAAGCCGCCGCGCAGCCTGGGCGTGCGCTCCTCGGTCAGGGCGTGGACTACAGCTCCCGCTAGCGCGGCGATCCCCGCGGCGACAAAGGCCAGCGCCCACAATCGCCCGGACTTATGCGCCCAGGCCGGGCCTTTGCGCAGCCGCGCCGCATAGGAGAACGTCTGGGCGGCCAAGAACAGGTCAGTCAACGTCGTCGCCGGTTCGGCCGGGACGAGGCTGCTTGGCAAGGACGAGAATAGCCGGCGGGTCATAGGCATCTCCACTGTGAATAGAACGCCAACGATAAGCTCATTACACGTGTGAACTGCGTCCGATTCTGCACGCTGGCAGGCGCTTACCACCAGGCCGCCGTCCGCACCTTCCCCAATCATGCCCCAAGCCCCAAGGCGTCGACAAACCCGCGATCGGCATCCGCTCAATCCTGGCGCCGCCCAGAGGGCTCGCCCCGGATATGGTCCAGGCGGCTGCGCACCGCCGAACGGAAGCTGCGGCGCGGTTCCGCCGGGGCTGCGCCGCGCAGGGCAATGTATCGTTCCAGCCAACCTTCGTATAGCCCATGCGCCTGCCGCTCAGGATCGGGCAGCCGGCGCAGTTCCTCCTCCAGCCACAGATTGCAGGCCAGTGGCGGCGCGCCCGCATCCGTATGTTGCGGGGCAGCCAGCACCTCTGTGGAGCGAACGGGAAAGCGCTCCTGCAGATCGTCCGTCAATTCATATATCGACAGGGGAAACGCGGCGCTGCAGCGCAACTCAACCTCAGCGGACGCCGCGCTCGCGCGCCATACAGCCGCCGCCAGGACCATCTCGCCGGCGGCGAACAAGCCATAGCGCAGCGGCTCGCCGGCTGGCGCCTCGTCGCGCCCGTCAGGCTCAAGCGGAACCAGCCGGTAGTTGCGCTTGCTCATTGTGGCGGCGGCGTTCGCCGTACCATCCAGCCAGGCAAGAATGGCTTCGGGGGCGGCATGCAGGCGGATGCGGGCAAATTCTTTGGTGATCATGATACGCAAGGGGAAACGGGCTGGGTAGGGAAAAGCGCGGTACAGACGTCGTACACCCAAAGGCGCACAGATTCTCCTGCCCCAAAATAGCACATATGTTCTAATTCATCAAGAGGGAGAAATTCGGGCGCATCCGAAATCGACGCCTACGGTCGTTTTCGCGGTAAAATGAAGGGCATGAAGCCGCCCAACGATGTACAAGATCTGCTCGACTTTCTCGTCGCCGGCCTCCGCCGCAGCCTGGGCGACAACCTCTGCGGCGTCTATCTGCGCGGGTCGCTGGCGTTAGGGGATTTCATCCCGGCGACGAGCGACGTGGATGTGCTGGCGGTGACCGAGCAGCCGGTCAGCGAAACTGAGTACGCGCAACTCGTCGCATTGCATGCAGCGGTGGACACTCTGCCCAACCCCTACGCCAACCGTCTGGAGATAGCCTACATCGACGGCGCGGCCCTGCGGCGTTTCCGGCCCGGCCTACGCCACCCGACTCTGGGACAGGGCGAGACATTGGCCTGGAGCGAGCACTACGCCAACTGGATACTGGAGCGTTGGGCCGTGCGCGAATACGGTGTCACTCTGTTCGGCCCGGACCCGCGTACGCTGATCGACCCCGTTTCGCATAGCGAACTAGGCGACGCCGTGCTCGACCGCCTGGGCGACTGGGCGGAGTGGGCTATCCAGGAGGATGATCCCGACTGGCTGCTGCCCAGGCGACACAAGGCATACGTGGTGGAGACCATGTGCCGCGCCGTCTATGCCCTTTCCTGCGGTGCGCTGGTCAGCAAACCCGCCGCCGTGACCTGGGCGCTGCGCACGCTGCCGGAGCCGTGGCGCTCCACCGTAGCACGCTCGCAGACATGGCGCGAAGACGATACGGTCGATCTTTCCATCATGCCGGAGGTGAGGCGATTCGTGCTGTGGGCGGCGGCCTACACCCCTGACAATACACAGAGCTAGGTTCCCATAGTCATCTTCCGGGGGGGAGGTATGAGCCCCTGAAAGGCCCGCGAGGAGGGTATACGCAGCCCCCCTGCACAAGGGACCCTAAGGATCGCTCCATTTCATCGTAACCATAAGCCACCTAGAAGGAGTTGCAGCCATGAAGACTATCGGCTTGCTCGGCGGCATGAGTTGGGAGAGCACGGAGCTCTACTACCGCCTGATCAACCAGGGCATCAAGGCGCGGTTAGGCGGTCTGCACTCCGCGCGCATCGCCCTGGTGAGCGTGGACTTCCAGGAGATCGAGGAGCTACAGCGCACCGGCGACTGGGAACAGTCCGGCGCGGCGCTGGCCCAGACCGCCCGCCAGGTGCAAGCTGCGGGCGCCGACTTCCTCCTGCTCTGCACCAATACCATGCACAAGGTCGCCCCTCAGATCGAAGCGGCTATCGACATCCCCTTCCTCCACCTAGCCGACGCCACGGCGCAGCGCATCCGCGCCGAAGGCCTGCAGACGGTCGGGCTGCTGGGAACCGCGTTCACGATGGAGCAGGACTTCTACCGGGGAAGGCTGGCGCATCACGGGCTGGAGGTTCTGGTCCCGCCGGAGGCGGACCGGCGGATAGTGCACCGCGTCATCTACGAAGAGCTGGTGCTGGGCGAGGTCAACCCAGCTTCGCGCGCCGAGTACCTGCGCATCATCGACGCCCTGGCCGCCCGCGGCGCACAGGGCGTCATCGAGGGCTGCACCGAGATCGGTATGCTCGTGCAGCAGGAGCACACGGACACGCCCCTCTTCGATACGACCGCCATCCACGCCCAGGCTGCGGTAGAAAGAGCGCTCGCCTGACCCCTTTACGCAGACCCCCTGCGCACCCCCTACACAAATCCGGTCCAGTGCTGCTGCAGGCAGACAAATGTCACATGCCGAAACTGACCGCCTGCGTCTGTCATGGGTCGCTAGCAGTTTGGCCGTGAAAGCGTATACTTGCGGCTAGACAGGACGGATCTCCGGTAGCGTAGGGACACTTGTCGGCGACGGTCGCAGCATTTACTGCGACCGTCGCCGCGTTTGCGCTTTTAGCCCGAGCTTGTCAATATGTGCTCACGCCTGTTAGGATGACGCTTGCGCATCCGCCCGCGCAGTACTGCCTCACCAAGTCATGCCTGCCATTCCGCTACAAGCTGATGACGCACGAGACAACCGGCAAAGACCGCGACGACCTGCCCAATACTTCGCTGCCAGAGATAGCGTGGTTGTTTCTAAAGCTAGGCAGCATCGGCTTTGGCGGGCCGGCGGCGAACACGGCTCTGATGGAACAAGAAGTGGTTACCAAGCGCCGCTGGCTGACCCACGAGCACTTTCTCGATCTGCTGGCTGCCGCTAATTTGATCCCCGGGGCTAACATCGTCGAGATGGCCGCACACGTCGGCTATGTGCGTGCCGGCTGGCGCGGCCTCGTCGTCGCCGGCGCCGCCCTTATTCTGCCCGCCTTTCTGATCAGCCTCACACTGAGTTGGCTCTACGTACGATTTGGAGCGCTTCCGCAGGGGGAAGCCCTATTGTACGGCATCGGTCCCGCCGTCCTAGCCGTCGTGTGGATTGCCTGCTATCGCCTGGGGCGAGCCGCGCTGCGTGATCGGCTGACGGTCGCCGTCGCTCTAGCCAGCCTGGTCGCGGCGTTGGCGGGCGTCAATGCGATAGTTGTGCTGTTGGCAGCAGGGGCAGCCGGCATCCTAGTCTACGAGGCGCCGCACCGCCTGCGCTCCTTCTTTGCCCTGGCGCTGCTCGGCCAGTCGTTTCCCTTAGCGGCGGCCCCTCTCGCCGGGTGGATAGACGAACGGTTGGTGCAACTGGGGCTTTTCTTCCTCAAAGTGGGCGCGCTGCTCTTCGGCAGCGGCATGGTGCTCTTCGCCTTCATCCAAGAGGATGTTGTCGAGGGTTACGGCTGGCTGACCCAACAACAACTGGTAGACGCCATCGCCGTCGGCCAGATGACGCCTGGCCCGGTGCTTTCCTCCGCCACCTTCATCGGCTATCTGGTTGCCGGCGCGCCTGGTGCGCTAGTCGCCACCTTCGCCGTTTTTCTTCCCTCGTTCTTGATCACCGCCTTCATCGGGCCGTGGATTCCACGCCTGCGCCGTTCGACCGTCCTGAGCGCCTTCCTGCGCAGCGTCAACGCCGCTGTCGTCGCCCTAATCCTGGCGGTCAGCGTGAGCCTGCTGCGTACGGCAATTGTGGATGTCTGGACGGTAATCGTGCTGGCGGCGGCGCTGGCGGCGATGCTGCGCTTCCGCGTCGAAACTCTCTGGCTCGTAGGCGGCGGCGCCGCCTTCGGCCTGCTCCATTTTCTGATCACGTCCGCCTGATCGAAGTCGCGGCCTAGCGCGCCTCCGGCTGCAGATGCCGCGCCAGAAACTCCTGCGTCAGCCGCGGCGCCGCCGGGTCGCTAAAATGGCCGTGCCCGCCGCCCGCGACCGTGTAAAACGTCACCGGTACGCCCGCCGCGCGCAGCGCCGCGTCCAGCAACACGCTCTGGTGATGCGGCACGAGCGGGTCCGCGTCCCCGTGGACGATCAGAAAAGGCGGCGCGTCCGCCGACACATACGTCACCGGATTGGCGCGGGCAACCTTGTCCGGGTTCTCCTGGATGGGGCCGCCGATCAGCAGCGATTCGGGCGAATCAGCCGGGTCGTGAAGCATGCCGTCCGGCGTGCGGTGCGCGTCCATCTGTAGGAAATCGGTCGGTCCGTAATAGTCGACCACGGCCTGCACGCGACTCGATGCGTCCAGATTTTCGCCCGTCTCGAACTCATCCACATCGCCCGTCACGCCGAGCATGGCGGCTAGGTGCCCGCCGGCGGACGGTCCCCAGGCGGCGAAGCGCTGCGTGTCCAGGCCGAACTCCTGTGCGTGAGCGCGCAGCCAGCGCACCGCGGCCTTGCAGTCCTCAATCTGGGCGGGGAAGAGCGCGTGTTGGCTGAGCCGGTAGTTGATCGAGGCCAGCGCATACCCCTGCGCCAAATACTCCAGCGGGAGCGGATCCCCCTTATCGCCGATCTTGAACGCGCCGCCGTGAATCCAGACGATGAGCGGCAGGTTGCGACCCTCCGGCGGCAGGTAGAGGTCGAGCTTCTGGCGCGCGTGCCCGTCGCTCACGTAGGGCCGATCGCGCCGCACTGTTGTTCCTTCCGGCATACGGGAAGGTGCGGAGTTAGAAGGCGTCATACGAACTAGGCCTTTCGTTTCATTCGGTGGAAAATAAGTGCTGCATGTTAGACAGCGGGAACCGCACATCAACCCAGGAGCAAAACACGATGGACATGCCGGAGTACCCGGATTACGCCGAACAGAATCGGGAAGCTTGGAACGAGGTGGCGCCGATCCACCGGCAACACTGGAAAATAGACCTGCGCCAAGCCGTACAGTCCGACTCGTTCTCGGTTCTCAGCGATATCGAACGGGAAGTCTTCGCCCAACTCTCGGTCCCGGACAAGACCGTCGCCCAGTTGTGCTGCAACAACGGACGCGAGCTCATCTCCGTGCTGAAGCTGGGCGCCAAGAACGGAACCGGCTTCGACATCTCTGACGAGATGATCAAGGAAGCGACGCTCCTCGGCTCATTGTCGCACACGCGCTGCGAATTTGTCAGAACGCATGTCTACGATATCGGCGAGGCATACGCCGGTCGCTTCGACATCGTCTACATCACCATCGGCTCGCTGGGTTGGTTCCACGATCTCGACCGCTTCTTCGCTGTGGTCAACCGCATTCTGTGTCCGAACGGGCATCTGTTCATCTACGAGATGCACCCAATTCTCGACATGCTGGCCCTGCCGGGAGAAGACGCCTATGACCCGGAGCAGGAGCTGCGCATTGTCTATTCCTATTTCAAGGCGGACCCGTTCGTAGAGACCAATGGGCTGGACTACGTGGGCAACACGCAGTACGAGGCCAAGCCGGCCTATTCATTTCCGCACACCATCTCCGCAATCCTGACGGCGCTGCTCAACAGCGGGCTGGCTCTGCGCGGATTCACCGAATACCGCCACGACATCTCCGATACCTTTGCCTTTTTGGAGAAGTATCAAATGCTGCCTATGTCCTATACGCTGCTGGCGCAGAAATAGGGGTATTCCTGAGGAGCGCCTCACGTGACCACGCCCTATACTTGACACGCTGTGTACAGACTTGTAAAATGTGCGGAGTTATTTAGCCGTCTAAGTATTTTTGTTCAGTATGTTCGTGATGTCTTGACGCAGAAAGTGATCATGCCCCCTCTATCACCTGACGAGTCTCCCGGCTTCCTGCTGGCCCAGGTATGCCGGCTGCACCATACGCGGGCGCAGGCTATGCTGGAGGCGCTCGGCCTCTATCGAGGACAGCCGCCTGTGTTGCACTTCTTGCACGAGGAGGACGGCCTCACGCACAGCGCCCTGGCCGCGCGCCTGAACGTGACGCCCGCCACCGTCACCAAGATGCTGCAGCGCATGGAAAACGCCGGCTGGGTGATTCGCCGTCCCGACGCCGTCGACCAGCGCGTCTCTCGCGCCTACCTGACTGACGCCGGCCGCGCCGTCCGCGCAGAGATGGACGCAACGCTGCGCCGCCTCGACGAAGAAGCCTTCGCCGGATTCTCCACAGAGGAACGCCTGCTCTTCCGCCGCTTCCTGCTGCAAACACGCGCCAATCTGATCACAGCAGCCGGCGAAGACAAGCTGCAACGCTGATCACGCCGAATGCCATCCGCAGCCGCCATCCTAAGCCGGCAAAGTAACTAGAGAGGAAACCTCGCGTGCGGGCAACCCTTAAGCTGTTCTCATTCCTCAGGCCCTATTGGGTATGGGCGACCCTCGCCCCTCTGCTCATGATGATCGAAGTGGCGATGGACCTCATGCAGCCGCGCCTGCTCGAGCGTATCATCGACGTGGGCATCGCCAACTCGGACCTGAACGTCATCCTCCAGACCGGCCTCTGGATGATCGGCGTGACTTTCGTGGGCATCATCGGCGGCGTTGGCTGCACCTTCTTCGCCGTCCTCGCCTCCCAGAGCTTCGGCGCAGACCTGCGCAGCGCGCTCTACGGCCGGGTGCAGATGCTCTCCTTCGCCAACATCGACGAACTGGAGACGGGCAAGCTGATCACGCGCCTCACCAACGACGTCACCCAGGTGCAGGATGTCGTTCTCATGCTCTTGCGCATCATGGTGCGCGCGCCCATGATGATGGCCGGCAGTCTGGTCATGGCCATCATCACCGCGCCGCAACTGGCGTGGCTCTTCGTCGTGCTCATCCCGCTCGTCATTATCGGCCTGGTCCTGATCATCAAACGCGCCTTCCCGCTCTTCAGCAAAGTGCAGGCGCGACTCGACGCGCTCAACACGGTGATGCAGGAAAGTCTAGCCGGCGTGCGTGTGGTCAAGGCCTTCGTGCGCGAAGCCCACGAAATTCTGCGCTTCGGCAAAGCCAACGACAACCTGATGGATCAGAGCATCTCCGCTGTGCGCACCGTCGCCGTGACCATGCCTTTCATGATGATCGTCCTCGACGGCGGCGTTGTAGCCGTGCTCTGGCTGGGCGGCATCCAGGTCAGCGCCGGCGGCATGCAGGTCGGCCAAGTCATCGCCTTCATCAACTACCTGATGCAGACGCTCATGTCGCTGATGATGGTGAGCATGTTGCTCATGCGCATCTCCCGCTCCGAAGCCTCTGCCGTGCGTATTCAAGAGGTTTTCGACAGCGAGCCGAAAGTGCGCAACAAGCCGGGCGCGCTGACGGACTTCGTTCCCCGCGGGCGCGTCGCCTTCGAGGATGTCAGCTTCAGCTACCGCGGCAACGGCGACGACCCGGTCCTCAACCGCATCAGCTTCGTGGCCGAACCGGGGCAGACCGTAGCCCTCTTGGGCGCCACCGGCTCCGGTAAGTCGAGCCTGGTTCACCTCATTCCGCGCTTCTACGACGTAACCGGCGGCCGCGTCACTATCGACGGCCGCGACGTGCGCGATATCGACGAAGACACGCTGCGCCGCCAAATCGGCACGGCGCTGCAAGAGTCCGTGCTCTTCTCCGGCACGATCCGCGACAACATCCGCTACGGCCGGCCCGACGCCGGCGACGAAGAGGTGATCGCCGCGGCCAAGATGGCCCAGGCCCACGACTTTATCACCGCGCTGCCCGGCGGCTACGACGCCGAAGTCGGCCAGCGCGGCGTCAATCTCTCCGGCGGGCAGAAGCAGCGCATCGCCATCGCCCGCGCCTTGCTTGTCCAGCCCGCCATCCTCATTTTGGACGACAGCACCAGCGCCGTCGACGTGGAGACGGAAGGCCGCATCCAAGCGGCGTTGGAGGCGGAAGATGCGCAGCGCACGACGTTCGTCGTCGCCCAGCGCATCAGCACCGTGCTCGCCGCCGACAAGATCCTGGTGCTGGATGACGGCCACATCGTCGCCCAGGGCGCGCACGCCGAACTGCTCGCCTCCAGCCCGATCTACCGCGAAATCTATGCCTCCCAAATGGACGGCGGGCATATGGACGACGGACAAACGCACGACGGAGCCGCAAGCCATGTCGCAAACTAACCCGCGCAGCCGCCAAGACAAGCCCGCCCCCGCGCCGCCCATAGGCCGCGGCCCGGGGCGCGGACCGGGACATGGCCACATGGCCGCGGTCGAGCGCGCCGAGGACGTGCGCGGCACGGTTCTCCGCCTCTGGACCTATCTGCGCCGGCAAAAATGGGCGCTGATCACCGTGGTGTTCACGACTGTGGCGACGACAGCCACGCAACTGGCTGGGCCGTACCTTCTGGGCGTCGCCATCGACAACTACATCCTCCCCGGCGATCTGCCCGGCCTGTTGCGCATCGCCCTGCTCATGCTCGTCATCTACTGGCTGCACGCCTTGCTCACCTGGTTCGTGATGTATGTCATGGCCGGCGCGGCCCAGCGCATGTTGCGCGACCTGCGCAACGACCTCTTCACCAAGTTGCAGACCCTCTCGCTGCGCTACTTCGACGCCCATGCCCACGGCGACCTGATGAGCCGCCTGACAAACGACATGGAAACCATCAACATGGTGCTGACCGACAGCGTGACCCGGCTGATCTCCGGCGTCATGATGCTGGCCGGCGTCGCCGCAGTCATGCTCTGGCTCAACCCCTATCTGGCTGCGGTCAGCATGATCACCATCCCGCTGATGATGCTGACCTTCACGCGCTGGGTAGGCAAACGCACGCGCAAGGGCTTCCGCGAGCAGCAGTCCTCACTGGGCGAACTCAACGGGCTGATCGAAGAGACCGTCACCGGGCAGCGCGTCATTAAGGCCTATGTGCGCGAAGAGGCGGCTCTGAACGAGTTCAACACGACCAACCGGCAACTGCGCCACGCCGCCATCCGCGCCCAGATCTACGCCGGACTGATGGGACCGGCCATGAACTTCATCAACAACAGCGGGCTGGCGATCGTAGCCGGCGCCGGCGGCTGGATGGCCGTAAACGGGCTGGCGACGGTCGGCGCTATCGCCAGTTTCATCAACTACACGCGCCAATTCGGCCGTCCCCTCAACGAGATGGCCAACCTCTACAACCAGATCCAGGCCGCGGTGGCAGGCGCTGAACGCATCTTCGAGACCATCGACGAAGAGCCGGAGGTGTTTGACGCGCCCGACGCCGCGTCGCTGGACGACATGCGCGGCGACGTGGTGATGGAGGGCGTCACTTTCTCCTACACCCAGGGCGTGCCCGTGCTCAAACGCGTCAGCCTGCACGCTAAGCCCGGCGAGATCGTCGCCCTGGTCGGGCCGACCGGCGCCGGCAAGACCACCATCGTCAACGTGCTGACGCGCTTCTACGACATCGATAGCGGTCGCATCCTCGTCGACGGACACGACATACGCCATGTCAAGAAAGACGACCTGCGCCGCCAGTTGGGCATCGTACTGCAAGACACCTTCCTCTTCTCCGGCTCCGTGATGGACAACATCCGCTACGGGCGATTGGACGCCGGCGACGAGGACGTGATCGCCGCGGCCAAGATGGCGAACGCCGATCAGTTCATCCATCGCCTGCCCCACGGCTACGCCACGCACCTATCGGAGCGCGCCGGCAATCTCAGCCAGGGCCAACGGCAGTTGCTCGCCATCGCCCGCGCCATCCTCGCCAACCCCAGCATTTTGATTCTGGACGAGGCGACGAGCAGCGTCGATACGCGCACGGAAAAGCATATCCAAGAGGCCATGCTGCGGCTGATGCAGGGGCGCACGAGCTTCGTCATCGCCCACCGGCTCAGCACGATCCGCGACGCCGACCAGATTCTGGTCGTCAACAACGGGGAAATCATAGAGCGGGGCAAACACGCCGAGCTTCTGGCGCAACAAGGCTTCTACTACGACCTCTACACCAGCCAGTTCCGCGCCAACGGGCGCGCAGACGAAGGGGAGGTCGCCGGTCTGCGCCGGCCTGCCCAAACAGAATCGGCGCGCTAGCGGCAAGGCTGGCGGGCCCGCGAACGGTTTATTGCCACGAATTACACGAATTTACACGAAATAATCCAGGCCTAATTCGTTTCATTCGTGCAATTCGTGGCGAATTCAAATTCCCGTCAGGTTGCGCATGGCCGCGTACGCCTGCACCGCAGGCGTGTAGCACAGCGCCAGGATCACCACGCCCAGCACGCCGAAGATCGGCTGCAGCACGAAGATGTAACCCCAGAGCAAAAACTCCAGGGCGATCCACAAGATCAGGATGATGCCCAGTGCAACCGCCGCGCGCCACGCCCAATGCGCGCGGCGCGCAGGGTTCAGCGCCTGCAGCCGCGGCCAGTCCGGCAACGTCCACAGCCCGTAAACGGTCGCCAGCGGGGCAATGCCAAACACGACCAGCAAGAACAGCCCCGGCAGCAGGTAATCCGACACCGGCGTGTTCTCCAATAGGCTCAAGGGAAGCCCCATGCCCGCGCCGCTTGGATCCATCAACATGCCGTACGCGCCGGCAAACCCGCCCAGCGTCAGCAGCAGCAGACAGAACGCCAGCGTGATCAACGCCGCGGGTCGCTTCGATTGGCTCGCATCCACAGCACTTCCTCCTCCGCACACTCGATAGGAAAAACCGCGCAGCGCCTTTCCTGTCAGAAATCCGGCAGCCGGAACCTACACATCCCTGTCGTCGTCACTGTGATAGCTTCCGGAACTTGGTCGGGCGCTGCGATCAGTATATCATCGCGTTAACCTCCCGAACCCGATCGACCGAGTTTGTTTTTCCAACGCGCGCTATCACGCTATCGCTATCACGCTTTCGAAAGGAATCGCCGCCATGTTGCCGAAAAGCTTGTTCGTCACCGGACTAGCCGCCCTGTTAGTCCTCAGCGCCTGCACCTTCACCGTACAGCCCGAGATGGACGCTGCCCCGCCCGCCCCGGCGGAAGCCCCAGCGGAGCCGGCCCAGCCGGAGGAGATCCAGCCGGAGGAGATCCAGCCCAGCCTACAGGCCGCCTTCATCCTGCCCGACGGCAACCGCTGTCTCTTCGCCGGAACCGGCGCCACCATGGCCTTCGACGGCAAGCGCGTCAACTACACCTGCGACGTGGCCCCCGAAGGCAAAATCGTCGCCATCCTGGATGACCCCGTACAGCCGGAAACCGGCCTCACCGAGTGGCAGGTCGAAGTCGCCGTCATCAGCCCCGGCAGCGAAGGCTTTACGCTCGATTCTTCCGAGGTCATCCAGTTCACCGCCTGGCAGATCGACCTAGCCGGCGACGTGACCTGTCTGCACGCCGGCTTCGGGGCCACCTTCGGCTTCGACGACGAGCGCGTCAACTACACCTGCGAACCGGCCACGGCGGGTGCAACCGGCCCGACTCACGGCGGCTTCCTTGTGCTCCTGGGGCAGCCGGCCAACGTGGGCGAGGGCGTCTGGCACGCGCACCTGGCTGAGGCGGGCAGCGCCGACGACGGCTGGGAAATGTTGGACGACGCCCAGGTAGAAGTGGCGGCGATCAGCGGCCTCGACCCCCTCGCCGCCGCCAGTGAAGGGGATGGCGGCTCCCCTCTGGCGGGTACGTCCTGGCAGTGGATCAAGACCGAGTACGGCGATGACAGTGTAACCGAGGCGGCAGACCCTGCCCGCTATACCCTCACCTTTAACGAGGACGGCTCGCTCGCGGCGTTGCTGGACTGTAACAGCGGCATGGGAAGCTACACCGAAGACACCCCGGTGTTGACGATCGGCCCGCTCACCAGTACGCTCATGGGCTGCGCGGAAGACTCCCAAGCCGCCGAGTTCGCCCAGGACCTAGAGGCCGTGGTGAGCTATGTGATCCAGGACGGCAACCTCTATCTGGCGCTCTTCGCCGACGCGGGCATCATGACCTTCGAGCCGCTAGAGTAACGCAGGGGCGACCGCCCGCCGGCGAAAGCATTGCAGACTGCCGAGGAGTAAGCGTACAATCTTTCTCCTCGGCAGCGTTTTTCGCATCGCTGTTGTACACTGTATCTACAATCCCGGCCCTCATAGGTCCTTGAGTCAGTTCCCATGCACGTCGTCCTCAACGCCCAACTTCTCAGCGACCAAGCCGGCTATCGCAGCGCGGGCATGAGCAACTACACCCGCAGCCTGC
Organism: Chloroflexota bacterium; assembly: GCA_030058085.1. Lineage (GTDB taxonomy): Bacteria > Chloroflexota > Anaerolineae > Caldilineales > Caldilineaceae > JASGTU01. The sequence continues at coordinate 1,834 of JASGTU010000255.1, read as the reverse complement.
TCGCCGCGCTCGGCCCTCTCGTCACCGGCGATCCGGCGTGGCGGCTCACCGCGCTCACGCATACACCGGGCTTCGACGTCGCGGGCATCGCCGCTCACGTCACGCCCCGCCTCCTAGAGCGGCCCGCGATGCGCATCGCTTGGGAGCAGATCGTCCTGCCGCAACTCTTGCGCCAACTTGACGCGGACCTGGTCCACGGCCTGGTCAACGTCCTGCCCCTGGCGACCTCCGTCCCCGGCGTGGTGACGGTCCACGACCTCAGCTTTCTGCATTTCCGCCATCTCTTCCCCACGGCCAAGCGGCTCTACCTCAGCGCGCTGTGCCGGGCAAGCGTGCGCAAGGCCGCCGCAGTGATCGCCGTCAGCCGGCAGACCGCCGGCGATGTGGTGCGCTGTTTCGGCGCCGCGCCGGACAAGGTCGCCATCGCCTACAACGGCGTCGACGAACGCTTCACACCCGCGGATGCAGCCCACAGCGCCGCCTTCCGCGCCGCCAAGGGCCTGCCGGAGCGCTATTTCCTCTTTCTGAGCACGCTAGAACCGCGCAAAAACCTGGAAACGCTCCTGCACGCCTATGCGCGTTGGCGCACCCAGGCCGCGCCTGCAGACCGGGACATCCGCCTCGTCATCGCCGGCGGCAAGGGCTGGTTCTACGACGCCATCTTCGCCCAGACCGCAGCCCTCGGCCTGCAAGACGCCGTGACTTTCCCCGGCTACGTACCAGACGAGGAGTTGCCGGACTGGTACCGCGCCGCGCTGGGCTTCGTCCTGCCCAGCGTATTCGAGGGCTTCGGCCTGCCCGTACTGGAAGCGCTGGCCTGCGGCACGCCGGTCCTGTGCAGCGACATCCCCAGCCTGCGCGAGGTGGCGGGCGAAGCCGCGCTGCTGGCGCCCCCGCGCGAGGTCGACGCCTGGGCTGCGGGCCTGGCGCTCCTGGCAAGCCAGCCGGAACTGCGCACGGACCTGCGCCGCCGCGGCCCGGCCCAAGCCGCGCGCTTCACCTGGCGCGCCGCCGCCCACACTGCCCTCGATGTCTATCGCCGCGCCTTCGCCTAGCCCGCCGCAGAAGGACCTTGAAAAAAGTGAGCATTATCGGAATGAGCGCTATAATGGATCCACAATCGGCAGCGCCAATTCTCGCCATCCCAGCCAAGCCCAAACCCAAGCGGGCCTCATCCTCCCCGAACGCGAATTCGCAGCCACAACCGGCAATTTGCTGCCTGTAGTACGCCGTTCCTGCACCGGCTTCCACGACCAAGGAGTATTTGATATGGATTACGGCAATCTGCTGAAACGAGCTTGGACTATCATGTGGACGCACAAGTACCTGATAGCATTGGGCGTCCTGGCTACTTTGGGTAATGGCGGATTTTCCTCGTCCGGCTCCCAATATAACGTATCCGAAGAAGATTTCCAGAGTCTGCCGGATTTTCTGCCGCAGCCGGACCTATCCCGACTCTCGTCCAGCATTGGCGCGGCGGAACTTGCGATCATTGCGGTGATCATCGGCGTCTTGCTGGTGGTTTTTCTGGTCATATGGGCGCTGTCACAGATCGCGCACGGCGCGCTCATTGCCGGCGTGGATATGATTGAGACCGGGCGCGACTCATCGCTGGGCATCGCCTGGCAGGCCGGCTGGCGCAGAGGCTGGACGCTGATCGGCATCGGCCTCGTGCCGCTCATCCCGACGCTGTTCGTAGCCGGCGCGGTGTTGGCCGGCGGGGTACTGTTCCTTGGGCTTGGCGCAGCGTTTGGCCGAGGCTTCGACCCATCACTGGCGGGCGGAGGCGCCATTGCCATCGTCCTGGCCCTCCTCTGTATAATCCTGCCCGTCC
>JASGTU010000254.1 GCA_030058085.1 Chloroflexota bacterium | reverse complement strand
ATGATCGACAGACAAACAGGCAGCGCTAAGTAGCGCCATGTCGGCTAGGCATCTGGTTTTTCAGGGCGATAGGATGTCGGTCCGCCCGGATCCAACCGGTCCGAGCGTGACGCCGAGGGAGCAGCGGTGGACGGCCATGTAGGGTTCGCATCGCTTTGCCGTTCTTTCCTCCCCTCGCCTGTCACCCTGATTCCATCCGTACCTACTTGCTGGTGTTGCAGACTGCCTGGACGCGCAGTTTGTTTGCCGCGACCTAGTTTGCCATGTCGCGCGCCAAGCGATATGACGCCGGACATGCCGTCGAAAAGGCGGCCCATCGACTGCCCCAACTATGCGGCGGGGAGCGCGTTGGAACAGGAGACAGCGTAGAGCAAAGGCTCACGCAAGAAGGGGGTATAAGTATATGGTAAAACCCAAAACAAAAACTCGTAGTCATGACGACGAACCGGAAGAGATCGTCGCCCGCGGCAAGTCAAAAGGTCATCGGAAAGCGACGCAGCAGGAGGGCGAAGTGGATGAAACACACGAGCCGGTAGAGTCTGTCGTCGTCGAAGATCACATTACGGTGCGCAATCTGGCACGGCTGATGGATCGCAGTCCGATTGATCTGATCAAGGTGCTGATGCAATATGGCATCATGGCGCCGATCACGCACAGCATCGATCACGACACTGCCGTTATCCTCGGCGAGGAGTTGGGCATTGCCGTCAACTGGCCAAAACGCGAGGAGCCAGAGCCGGAGCCAGATGAGGAGGCTCCCGAGGAAAAGCCGGAAAGCCGCGCCCAGAGTTTTGTCGATCAGATCATGGCCGCCGAACAGCCCGAAGACCTGGTCGAACGACCGCCGGTCGTAGCCGTCCTAGGCCATGTGGACCACGGCAAGACGACGCTGCTGGACAGTATTCGCCATACCGACGTTGCCGGCGGCGAGGCTGGCGGCATCACCCAGCACACCGGCGCCTATCAGATCACGGTCGACGGGCGTAAGATTACGTTCCTCGACACGCCGGGTCACGAAGCCTTTACGGCGATGCGGGCGCGCGGCGCTCAGGTAACCGACATCGTCGTGCTGGTGGTCGCGGCTGACGACGGTGTGATGCCCCAGACCCGCGAGGCCATCAGCCACGCCAAGGCAGCCGGCGTCATCATCATCGTGGCGCTAAACAAAATCGACCGGCCCAACGCCAACCCGCAGCGCGTGATGGAAGAACTCGCGCAGGAGGGGCTGCAGCCGGAGGAATGGGGCGGCGAGACGATTGTCGTGCCGGTCAGCGCGCTCAACAAGGTTGGCATCGACGATCTTCTGGCGAACATCCTGGTCGTAGCCGAGTTGGAGCAATACAAGGCCAATCCGAAGGGCCATTGCGTCGGCACGGTGATCGAGTCCGAGTTGGATCGCTTCCGCGGAGTGACGGCAACGCTGCTCGTGCAGAACGGCACGCTGAAACGCGGCGACTCGATCGTAGTCGGCCCCACTTGGGGGCGCATCAAAGCCATGTTCGACTATGAAGGCAAGCAGCTCAAGCAGGCGGGGCCGAGCATGCCCGTCGTCATACTGGGCCTGCAAGAAGCGCCCGACGCCGGCGACGTCTTCGAGGTGATGGAGAGCGACCGCGAGGCCAAGCAGACCGCCGGAGATCGGCAAGAACGCATCGACCGCGCCGCCACGGGCTCGGCCCGTCGCCAGATGTCACTGGAAGAGGTGTTCGCCCGCTTTGAGGGCGGCGAGACCAAGACGCTCAACCTGATCGTGCGCGCTGATGTGCAAGGCACCCTCGAGCCGGTGATGCGCAGCCTGGAAGACCTGGGCAACGAGGAGATCAGCGTCAAGATCCTGCAAGCCGCCATCGGCGACATCTCCGAGTCGGACGTGATGCTGGCCGAAGCCAGCGACGCCGTGATCATCGGCTTCAGCGTAGGCATCGACAAGGCGGCCCAACACCGCGCCGAGTTGTCCGGCGTCGAAATCCGCCATTACGACATCATCTACAAGATGATCGAGGACGTCGAGGCAGCCCTGACCGGTATGCTGGAGCCGATCTACGAAAACGCCGTGATCGGTCACGCCGAGGTGTTGCAGTTGTTCAAGCTGCGCCGCGGCGTCATCGCCGGCTGCAACGTCACCGACGGCGTTGTCAAGCGCAATGCGCTGGCCCGCGTGCTGCGCAGCGGCGAGGAGATCGTCCCCAGTGCGCGCATCAACACCCTGCGCCGCTTTACCGAAGACGTCGCCGAAGTGCGCACCGGCTTCGAGTGCGGCATCAGGCTGTCCACAGGGGATGAACTGCTCCAAGAGGGCGACGTCATCGAAATATTGGAGCGCCGGCGCGTGCGCTAGTGCTCTGGCAACTATGTTTCTGTCATTCTGACGACCGGAGGGAGGAAGAATCTGCTCGTCTGTCACGCGGGGATTCTTCGCCTTCGGCTCAGAATGACAACTGCACAAAATACGTTAACAGAGCGCTAGGCGATGTTCGAGCTTATGCCTTCCAGGAGGTCAGGCGCTTCCTGGAAGGCTCCACCCTGCCTAGCGCCGCATCGTATGCCGGCGATTGAAGAAGGAAAAGACCCAGATGGGAGGGCATGATGTCAACCATCCGGCGCCAGCGCGTCGCAGAAATGCTCTTTCAGGAGTTGAGCATCTTAATTGCCAATGAGTTGGCCGATCCCCGCGTCAGTCTTGTCGAGGTCACAGGCGTCGACGTCAGCCCCGACTTGCGCAGCGTCAAGATTTTCGTCAAACACGACGACGAGGAGTTGGCCCAGCGGCAAGTGTTGGAGGGGCTGAAACACGCCGTGCCTTACATGCGCCGCGAGATCGCCAACCGCTGCAATCTGCGCGTCGTCCCTGAATTGCTCTTCTACTATGACGACACAGCGGAAAAAGCCGCGCGCGTCGACGCCCTGCTCAGGCAAATCGCCGAGGAAAGGGAACGCCGATCCGCTTCTGAGGAGCAGAACCCTGTGGATGGCGCTACAGGCGACGCATAGCGCAACAGGCGGCTGCCGCGGCTGTACAAAGGCAAGAGTGCGCGCCGCCCGCATGACGGCGCCACAGAAGGTCAAGAATGGGGTCGCCCTGTTCTTGACCTTCTCATTTGTTAGTGGTTCAATCGCAAGGTCAAGGCATCGCCGCACGCCTATATTACACGCATAGATTGCACGCCTAGACCAAACTGCTAGAGATGAGGACGAGATGATCGATCCAGCGCTGCTCCAGGCTCTATCCGAAGGACGCGACATCCTCTGCGTCAGCCATATCAGCCCCGACGGCGACGCGGTGGGCAGTCTGCTCGGCATGGGCCGGCTGTTGCGCCGGCTGGGCAAGCAGCCCGTGTTGGCGCTGCAAGACCCTGTGCCGGCCGAGCACCGCGTGCTGCCGGGTGCGGCGGACATCATCACCCAGCAGTCGCCCGACTTCGAGATTGCTGTACGCCAACGCCGCTTCGACCTGATTGTCTGTGTCGATTCCTCCAGCCCGGACCGGATGGGTGCGGTCTATAATGCGCCTGTTCACGACGCGGCCACGCTGCTTGTCATCGATCATCATGTCACCAACACCCGCTTCGGCGCCATCAACTGGGTAGCGCCCGAATGCGCAGCCGCCTGCCAGATGCTCGTCTATCTGGCGGATGCGTTGGAGGTCCCCCTAGAGGGCGAGTTGGCCGAGTGCCTGCTCACCGGCATCGTCACCGATACCCTCTGCTTTCGCACAGACAGCACGACGCCCGACGTGCTCAGCGCAGCCATGCGCCTGATGCAAGGCGGCGCCGACCTGTCGACCATCACCGCGCGCACGGTCAACCGCCGCCCCTTCCGCCTGATCCGGCTGTGGGGCCGTGTCCTGCCCAGCGTGCAGTTGGAGGACGGCGTTATCTGGACCGCCATCAGCCGCCGCGACCTGGCAGAGGCGGGCGACGTCATCGAAGACGTGAACCTAAGCAGCTTCCTCGTCACCGCGGACGAGGCTGACATCAGCGCGGTCTTTACCGAACTGGCGAACGACGGCAGCGGCCCCGCAGTCGACTGCAGCTTCCGCGCCAAGCCCGGCTTCGACGTCAGCCGGCTGGCTTTTTCCTTCGGCGGCGGCGGACATCCCGCGGCCAGCGGTTGTACCGTTAAGGGGACCCTTCCCGATGTAATCGCCCAGGTGACGCCGGTCATGAAAGCCGCGCGCCGCAGCCAACTACAGAATGGAGCGCACTCTGGCGGCGCGCAAGCGTGAGAGCCGGTTCCACGGCCTTCTAATCGTCGATAAGCCCGGCGACCCCGCCCCAGGCGCGCCCCATTCGCTTGGGGGCGCGCCTACCAGCCACAACGTCGTGCAGATGGCGCGGCGCTGGAGCGGGCAGCGGCGTATCGGCCATACGGGCACGCTCGACCCGATGGCTAGCGGCGTGCTCGTGCTTTGCCTGGGCCACGCCACCCGCCTGGTCGAATACTACCAGCGCCACGACAAGCAATACTACGCCGAGATGGCCCTCGGCGCGGCTACCGACACCTACGACGCGACCGGCGCAGTCGTCGCACAAGGGCCGGCGCCTATGCTCGACCGCGGCAGCCTGGACGAAATCCTCGCCCAGTTCCGCGGCGATATCCTGCAGACGCCGCCGGCCTATTCCGCCATCAAGCAACAGGGCGAAGCGCTGTACCGCAAGGCGCGTCGCGGCGAAGCGGTGGAGATCGAACCGCGCCGCGTCATCATCCGCCGCCTCGATCTGCTCGACTACGAGCCGGGTCGCCGCCTCTGTCTGCGCGTCGTCTGTTCGGCGGGCGCCTACATCCGCAGCCTGGCCCACGATATCGGCCTCGCCCTCGGCTCATACGCCCATCTGACTCTGCTGCGCCGCGAAGTCGCCGGCGCCTTCAGCTTAGCGGACGCCGTTACGCTAGAAGAGGCCGCTGCGGCAGCGGAGGCGGGACGCTTCGCCGCGCTGCTGCGCCCGCCCGGCGACGGCCTCGACCTACCCACGCTGCGCCTCGACGCGGGCACGCTCACGCGGCTCGGCTACGGTCAGGTCGTCGCCTTGCCTTCGCAGGCGGACTCGCCACGTATGTGCGCCGGCGACCAGCTAACCCAAGCCCTCACCGAAGACGGCGACTTCGCCGGCATCGTGCGCTGTCTTGGCGCGGCAGATATCGCACAAGCGGGCTGTCTCTGGAAGGCGGAAAAATGGCTGCCTACATCCTGAGCCGTGCTTCGTCCATTATGTTTCGTTGCACGTTGCGAGTGTGACCATGCAGATCGTACCCGACATTCGGACCGCTCACCTGTCAACCCCTGCCGTCATCACCGTAGGCAACTTCGACGGCGTACATCGCGGCCACCAGACCTTGCTGCGCCACCTGTCCGCCGTTGCCGCCGAGAGCGATGGCCCACAGCCTGTAACCGCCATCGTGACATTCGATCCGCACCCGCTGGCTGTGTTGCGCCCGGACGTCCCCCTCAAGCTGCTCACCACGCCGCACGAGCGCCTTCAGATCGCCGCAGGCCTAGGCATCGACATCGGCGTGATCCTGCCTTTCACGCGCGAGCTTGCCGCGCTGGAGCCGCGCGCCTTTCTCGCGCTGCTGAAGCAACGCCTGGGGCTGTCCGCCCTGGTCGTCGGCCCGGACTTCGCGCTCGGCCGCGGACGCACCGGCAATCTGGACGTTCTCGCCGGCCTGGCGGAAGAACTGGATTACCGGCTGGTCGTCTTGGAGCCTATCGCCTGGGAAGGCAAATCGGTGCGTAGCAACGTCATCCGCCAATTGCTGACGGAAGGGGAAGTCGACGAGGCCGCGGCACTGCTGGGCCGCCTCTACCATGTGAGCGGCATTGTCCAGGTCGGCGACCGGCTTGGCCATCAGCTTGGCATCCCCACCGCCAATTTTCTGGAAACAGAGCATAAGCTGTGGCCGGGCAACGGCGTCTATGCCACACGCACCTGGCTGCAGCGGGACGGCAAGCCGCACGTCTATCAGAGCGTCACCAACATCGGCGTGCGCCCCACCGTCAACGGCGCGCTGCGGCGGCTGGAGACGCATATCCTCGACTTTCCGCCCTCGGGCGACTCGGGCGACCTCTACGGCCAAGAACTGACCGTCGAATTCCTGACCCGTCTGCGCGGCGAGCAGAAATTTGACGGCGTTCCCCAACTAGTCGCCCAGATCCACGCCGACATCGCCGCCGCGCGCCGCCTATTTGCGTCGGCGCCGCCGCTGCAACAACCCTTCTTCCTCACGCCGCTGGCATAAGGCCGGCAGGAAACGACCGGCCCCTTGAGTTGACGGCCAACCAATTGCAGACGGTATAATGGGCCTTATGCGCATCCTCTTTCTGTCGGCCCAAATACCGGGGCACCTCGACTGGGGCGGTTATTTGCAGACCGCGGCAGCGCTAACGCGTCGCGGGCATGATGTGCTGTGGGCCAGCGGTGAGGACGTGCGCACAGCGTTGGCGCGGGCCGGCGTGCCCTTCCATGCGCTGCACGCGACCGGCTGGCGTTGGCCGCCGCCCCCGCCCCTCACCGCAGCCGAGACAGCCTCCGTCCCCGACGCCGCCGGCCTTCAGCGCCTAAAACAGGTGCGCGCGCTGGACCAATGGCTGGATGTCGAGCGCGTCGCCGCGGCGACGTCCGAGGTGATCGAATTGGGCAGCGACTTCGCGCCTGATCTGATCGTGACGGAGATGTTCGTGGCTGCGGCTGGCCTTGCCGCCGAGGCGCTCGGCACGCCGTTCGCCGTCGCCGGCTGGCCCGCACCGCCAGAGGTCGAAGCCAAGCCGGACGAAATGGCCGACCTGGCGCGCGGCCGGTTGAATGAACTGCTGGCGCGCTTCGGGCTGGAGGGCCGCTACTGGACCGAGCAGGGACCGCCCGCTTTGCTTTCGCCCGGCCTGCATTTGACTTACTGGAGCCCGCGCTGGTTCGAGGGGATTGCCACGCGCCCGCAAACCCGGCATGCGGGCGGGCGTCGACCGGCGCAGCCTGCGCCGCTTCCGGCAGGCCTGCCTTCGCCCGACGATTCGCCTTGGGTGCTGATCACGCTGGGCACCAGCTTTAACCGCGATCCGAACTTCTTTGTTGCCGCAGCCCATGCCGCGCGGCAGATCGGCTGCCTGCCGTTGATTGCTCTTGGGGCCGACTCCGCCGAAGACTGGGTGCAAGCCTTGCTGCCGCGACTGCCGCGCTTCGCCGTGGTGCGCGCCCGGCTGGACTTTGCCGCGATCCTGCCCTACACGGCCGCGGCCATTCATCACGGCGGCGCCGGCACAACCCACGCCCTCGTCGTCCACGCCGTCCCGCAGGTCGTCGTCCCCCATGCCGCCGACCAGCACCGGCAGGCGCGTGCCGTCGCCCATACCGGCGCGGGCTTTCATATGCCGCCGCGACGCACGACTATCGACAACCTGGTCAACTGCCTGGCTGCATTGTTGCCGGACTTGTCTGTCTATCGCAGCCACGCCCGCACGCTACAGGCCGAGTTCGACGCACTCGGCGGCGTTCCTGCCGCGGCGACTATGCTAGAGGAGGCGGGTTTTCGCGCCTAGACAGTGAAACAGGGAAAGACTACGCAGAAATGAGAAATCCTCCAACCGATCGGTTCACCCCCTCAGCCTAGAATGAATGAGAGATACTCGTGCAAGCTTTGATAGATCGCATCCGCGCCGAAGGTCGCAACCTCGGCGGCGGCATCCTGAAGGTGGACGGCTTCGTCAATCATCAGCTTGACCCCGACCTTACCATGGAGATGGGACACGAGTTTGTGCGTCGCTTCGCCGGCGCCGGCGTGATCGGCGTTACCAAGGTGATCACCGCCGAAGTCAGCGGCATCGCGCCGGCCCTCGCCACCGGCATCGCCCTGGGCGTCCCTGTCGTGTATGCGCGCAAGACGCGGCCGATCACTATGCAGACCGGCGCCTATACCGCCGAGGCCCCCAGCCACACCAAAGGCGGTATCGTGCAACTTATCGTATCGCCCGAATATCTGGTTCCGACCGACCGCGTGCTGCTCATCGACGACTTTCTGGCGAGCGGGCAGACCATCGCCGCGCTAGCCGAGTTGATCGACCAGTGCCACGCCACGCTATGCGGGATCGGCTGTATTATCGAGAAGAGTTTCGAGGGCGGCCGCGAACTGCTCACGCCTCTCAACGTGCCGATCGTCGCGCTGGCGACCATCGACAGCATGGATGGGAACGGCATCGTCGTGCGCGACGACGCGTCGTAACAGAGGGTAGTCCTATCCCGCTCAATACAACTCGGGGCGCCTGTCCTCCAGCACGGGAATAAGCCGCCGCGCCTCACCGGCTTGGCCGGTATCAATGGTAACGGTGAGCAGCTCCTCGCCGTCGCCGCCCTCGACCAGCGTCTCGCCCCACGGGTCTACGACGGCTGACAACCCGCAGAAGTCCGTCCCTTTGCTGTTGCCGACGCGGTTACAGGCGGCGACAAAACACTGGTTCTCGATAGCGCGTGCCCGCAGTAAAGTGCGCCAGTGTTCGCTGCGGCTGCACGGCCATTCGGCAGGGATCACCACTAGCTGCGCGCCGTAGACGGCATAGCGGCGAAACATCTCCGGGAAGCGCAGATCGTAGCAGATCGCCAGCCCCGTCTTTCCCCAGGGCAGGCCAAGCAGCGTCGTCCCCTGACCGGGGGCAAGATATTGCTCTTCCTGCATCAAGCGGAACAGGTGAATCTTGCGATAGACGCCCTTCAGCGTGCCGTCCGGCGCGTAGATCGGCATGCAGTTGTAGTCCCGCCCGTCCGGCTGCACCTCTAGGATCGAGCCGGTGAGCCAGACGCCGTGCGTTTTGGCGAGCCTGGCGAAGCGACTGAACCAATTGGTGATGCGGCCGCGGCCGGCCAATGCGGAGGCGTGTGCGGCGGCGTTTTCCAGGTCATAGGCTGTGCTCCACAGCTCGGGCAGCACCACCAGGTCGCTGCCGCGACGTTTCGCCTCGGCGATGAGCGCACCGGCCCGCTCGAAGTTTTCCTTCGGCTGTCCCAGCTTGCAGTCCATCTGCACCAGCGTAATGGTGATGGTTTGCTCTTCGCTCATGCATGTCTCCCTGCCTCGTCATCGCCGGGCCGGCTATGCCTGCGTCGTGTTCTCATCATCGCCCAAGACCTCGACGCTGGCGCCGGGCGCCGGTTCTGAGTAGGCGCCGAGCACGCCTTCATCATCGGCTGTGTCCGGAGAATCCCCTGCCGGCTTCTGCGGAGGCGCCTTGGGTTTGGACGCAGCCGGGGCGACGTTTACCGCCACCTTCTCCGGTCGCTTGCGCTGCGCCGCGGCGCGCCAACCGATGGCCAGTCCAGCCAGCACCAGGGCTACAGGCCACCATTGCAGCAATGCGCGCGTTTGCTCATCGCCGGGCGAGAAGACGAATAGGCCAAACCAGATCAACACCACCGCCGGGATCATCGGCCACCACTGGCTGCGTGTGCGCAATGCAAGGGACAGCGCCAGAAAGACCAGCCCCATGCCGACAAAGAGCGCAGCGCCTAAAGTTTCGAGCCGTTCCGCTAACGCGCTCAGGCCGGTGACGACGCTCACCACCAACATGAAGCCGCCGGGGATGATGGCCCACCAGTTATCCTGGCGGTTGACCGCGTAAATGTTGGCGAAGGCCAACCCCAGCCCAAGAAACAGGACGGCCGCGATCAGGCGTGGAGGGATGGCGGGCGACATGCTGAGAAAGGCCATGCCCGCCAGAGCGAGCAGCGTCCACCCGGGTATCAGCCGCCACCAGTTGGCGGGCTTCGCCATGTAGCCGCCGAAAAAGCCGGCCGCGGCCAACGCCAGGGCTACCCCGGCGCCGTATTGGACTGTCACATCGAAGGCCAGCAGGTCGAAGTTGAAAAGCAGCAGCACGACGCCGGTGAGCGCGAGACCGGCTGCCCACAGCGTCAAATTGAGGCGCGTGTCATTCACGATGCATTCTCCCAAAAACAGGCCCCTGTCCCCCGACAGCGGACGTGCGCTGCGCAGGGATAGGGGCTGTCATCTATCATCTACGTTCTTGCGCTTGGCAACGGCGATCAGCGCAAACCAATGCCTACTCGATAATGGCTAAGGTTTCGATGTCTACGTTGAGTTCAATAGCGGATGCCATGACCCAGCCGGTGGCGCCGCCGGACGACTGCACCTGGATCCATTGCCCGTCGGCGGTGCGTCCCGTCACGGGAAGCGCCGCGCCCCTGCCCACGCGTTGGATGCTTTCACTCTCCTCGTCGGGAGCGCTGACAATAGCGGTGACGATCAGGCGAATTGTGCCGGAAGCGGCGGCAGGCGTCTCGCCTTCCTCGGCTGGCGGTACGGCGGGCTCGGCTGTCTCTGCCGGTGCAGCATCGCCAGCCGGCTGCGGTGCAGCGCTTCCCGTCGCATCGCTGACCGGCACGCTGTTGACGTCTCCAATCGGGATAATGGCTGAACGGAAGATCCAGGCCGTTCCTCCCTGCGGCATTTCGACCTGGAGCCATTCGTCATCAGCCGAACGGCCGCTCACGGGCAGAGAAGCGTATTGCGGCAGAACATCGATCACCGTCGAATCGGTGTTGGGCTGTTGGCGGGCGTTGACGCCCTCGGCGGAGACTACGCTTGCGCCGGGGCCGCCGCCGGTCAATTGGCTGCTATAGGGGGCCGGAGGCTCTGCCGGCGCGGCAATCGCCTCGGCTTCGGGCGTGGGCGTCTCGGCAGGCGTGGGCGTAGGCTGCGGCAATTCGCCGGGGGCGGTCACCGGCAAGGTGTTGACGTCGCCGTCGATAACGATGAAGGCGGCGGATACCCAGCCCTGCGCGCCGTCGCCGAGGTCCGCTAGGATCCATTCGTTGTTAGCGAGGCGGCTGATAGCCGGAACGGTCTCTTGATCCAACAGTAACCTGACTACTTCGGAGGTCAGATCGGGCAGGGTGCGCGCATTCAATCCGCTGGGCGCGTCGACGGTGACGGAAACATCTGTGGGTTGGCTTATCTCCGCGCCGGACGCCGGCGTGACCGTCGGCAGGACTACGCCGGGCTCGGCCTCCTCTTCGGCGGGTAGCGTGGCGGCGGCTTCTTCGGCAGGCGTGGGCTCGGCCTCCTCAGGCGTCACAGTAAACCCGCCGGCAAGCATCGCCTGTTCGTATAGCTCTTGCGAAATCGGCTGAGCGCCTTCGGCCATGAAGTCCGCCGCGGCATAACCCACTTCGCCCGTAACCGGCTGTCCATCCGTCAGGGGGCTGTCCGTCACCAACAATTGCAGCCAGTTTTCGCCGTCCGCCTGCTCTTCTCCATAGACGAAAAAGGTTTCACCTTGCTCAAGAATGCGGATAATTTCTGCGCCGGTATCCGGCGCCCGGCGAGCGTTGACGCCATAGGCGCTAATCACCGTGGCAAAACGCTGCTCGACAACGGC
>JASGTU010000253.1 GCA_030058085.1 Chloroflexota bacterium | reverse complement strand
CGTGCTGATCAAGCCGTGCCCGAAATCGAAACTGTTCAGCCGGTAGGCGTACTCGAACATGCCGAACAGGTTGCAGATGCTCGTCTTGGGCTGCAATGACAGCGCCAGCGTCTCCGTCAGCCGGATGGACCGCTCAGGCCGGCGCGTCGCCCTGACGCCTGACGTAGGGGCGGCATCCCTGCCGCCCTACGTAGCCCTCTTGGGGAACGATTCGTCCCCCCAGATGAGCTTGGCCATGTCGAAGTAGAGCGCGTGGCGCTCCTCGATCTCGTCGACGCCAAAGGTCGCCAGCGGCCGGAAGTTGAGGCCGTGCTGTTGGATCATCTGCTTGAAGCTGGGGTTGCTGTGATAGAAATCGGAACACAGGCTAGCCGCGAGCCGAGGCGCATGCGAATAGGTCTTGAGCTTTTCGGAATACAGCTCGTTGCGTGACGATTGATTGTCCGCCCCCCTGAGCAGTAGGAGAGCGCCGAGGCGGTTGCGCTGCTGGATGAAGGCTTCCTCGTCGCCATTGAAGAGCATCCGGTTCTCGCTGTTGTCGGCGAGAATGTGCTCGATGTGGTAGCCGTATTTCACGCCGTTGTTGCGCACCAGATTCCAGTAGCCGTCGATAGGGCTGAGCTTCGCTTGCTCGCTGATAAAGCGCTCGGCCCGGGCAAAGAAGTAGCGCAAGAAGCGCGAGCCCAACCAATACCCCGTGGAGCGGAAGAGACTCCACAGGAAAGGATCATCCGTGGTGACGCCGGTGACCTCTTTGATGTCCTGAAGCAGTTGACGGTCGAAAGCCTCCTGGATGGCATCGCAGGACTGATTGCGGATGGCCGTGTTGAGATCGATGATAGACTCGGTAAAGCGGTTAGAGTTGTAACTGCGAGTCAGTTGCAGCAAAGAGTAGTTGCGATCAAAGAGGCGTGCAACCAACTTGATTTTGCGATCGCGCTCGTTGTCATCGACCGAGATGGCGGACATGATGAGCAAGAACTGGCGATCTTGCGAGTTCAACGTACCGTTGAAGTAGAGGTGCGTGCCCTCCTTCCCGTTGAGCGCCAGCAGGTCACGGTAGAGCGCCGCATACCACCGCACATCGCACCGCAAGAATTCCTTGACGCCAAGCGGGTTGCGCTTGAGGCGGAGACGGCCATCCCACTTCTGTGAGAAGACCTGGCGCTGGTAGTCTCCGTCAAAGTCGCGGTACTCGTTACGATTATCGACGTGCCGGCTGCGGAACAGAAGTTGGAAGAACCTATCCGGTTCTTTGGAGTCTCTGTCTTGCAGCGGATCGATGGCGGCGGTCCACAGGTCGAGGTAGTCGCGATCGACCTCGTCTTTGGCGAGCTGGCCGAGCAGTTCGCCCTTAAACACCTCATAGGGCTGGAGGCGCTCGCCGCGGTCGTTGATGACCTCGAAGACCATGGCTACGTCGCGGGAATCATTGATGTGCAGCTCGACGAGTTGGATGCGCTTCATGAAGTAGAGGACAAAGGCCTTCAGCTTGTGGGCGTCGGTGAGCTTGGCGTCGAGGTAGCGGGTGATGTGGCCGTAATTGCCGTAGAGGTTGCGGATGCTGAGCGGAGCGCTGTCGGGTTCGGACAGGGACGCCTCGGCGTCATGGTCGTAGAGGTCTTGGAGTGCGCCGGCGCGACCATTGGCGCTCATCCAGAAGGTTTTGCCTTCGGCGTAGGCGCCGTAGATTTTAGTCTTGAGCCATTCCTCCAGCTCAACTAGGCCATGCCCGCGGCAGAGGTGCACAAGCTTGATGATGATGAGGGTGAGGGTGGTGAGCCGCTGCTGGCCGTCGACGATGAATTTACGGCCGTTTTCCTCGTTGGTGACGAAGGTGTTGAGGTAATACCAGCCATATTTGGAGATGGAATCCTGGGTTGCATCATGCTCCGGGTGGTAGTCGGCATCGAACTTGAAGAAGATATCGTCGAGAACGGCCTCCACCTGCGGCTGAGTCCACTTATAATCGCGCTGGTAGAAGTCGATGAAGTACTGCGTGCCGAATACGGTTTCGATCTGGTGGGGGGTTGAGTTGATAGTCATGTCGACCTTCTACTTGGATTGTTGACTGGTTTACTACTCATCGGATCCATTCCGAAGCGGCGGCCGCGTCTTGTGCATCGGCCCGCCTTTCCCTTCCGGCGCAACCGGCTCGGCGCCGGCATTCAGCAACGTTTGGTTATGCGCGGCGAACGCGGCCACGCGCCGGCCCGCCGCGCGCAGGGCCTCGACCTGCAAGCGCAGATTCTGCTGTTCTGTAGAAATGCGTGCGTACCCGATTAACATCGTCCCGCGGGCTTACTAGAGGCTTCGTGAAAATGGGATGCAAGAGGAGCGCTGCTGTGCGCCAGTATAGCACACAGGCCCACAACGCGTCTCTACGTCAAACGTCACGAGTCATTATTGACGCATAACGCCTGACTCGCCACAAACCGGCGGCCCGCACGCCGGCAAATGTACACCTGCGCGCGGGCCGAAAAGCGAAAAGTTTTCGGTTTTGCCGGCGGTGAAAGCGCGGCAGCGGGGGGACGCGGGTCACAAATGACGCCTAACATCCGCCGCCCCAGCCAATCCGCCACCGGCCCTCACAAATCTACAATCTCGATCCGCTCCCCCCACGCCAGCACCGGGTCCGACGCCTGCAGCCACGGCTTGGGCTGCAGGTTATCGCCCTGCTGCTCCAGCCATTCGCTCCACGCCGCCACATCCTTGCCCAAGTCCTGCCCCGTGATGGCAGTGAGCTCCGTGTGCGCATGCTCCGCCATCAGCCCGCGGCTGTCCTCCAGATAGCTGATCAGGATCACATAGCCGGCGGGGCTGCCGCAGCGCGCCAACGCCCGCCCGATCACCAACTCCAGATAGGCCATGCGCTCCTGCAGGAAATCGGGCTGCATCCCGCTGCGGTGTACGTGCTGCCGCAAGACCGGGTAGCCGTGAAGCTGTTCCAGGATGGGGATCGCCGCCGGGTCGCCTAGCCGCTCCGCGCCAAAGCACACGCCCACTACGTAGAAATAGTAGCTCGACTCCTTGTCCACGATCTCGTCTTCTGTCGCCGTGGCCAGCAGATCCACGATGCGCCGCCACACCGGGATAGCGCGCGGGTCGCGCGCCGCGCCCAGCGCGTGCAGGATAAAGGCGATGTCCGGCGCCGCGTTCTGGTCCGGCGGGAAGCCCGCATGCCGGATCTTGGCCGTGCGCTTGGGCAGGGACGGCCCGCCGAGCTGCGCCTGGATCGCCTCGATCAGCGTGGGTACGCCTGCCCGCGTCCCCGCCAGCGCCAGCGCCTCCGCCAACAGCACGCGCCGCTCTCCCTCGGCTTCGGCGTGCGCCTCCTCCAGCAGCGGCATGACCTGCGGCCCGCTGCACAGCAGGTCCACCAGCGGGATGCGCCCCTCGAACACCTCCATCAGCTCCATGTCCGAATAGGCATGCAGCGGGCGGCTGGCGTCGAGTTGGGCGATCAGGTCGCGCAGCGTCCCCTCGTCCGCGGGCAGGGGCATCAGCCGCCGCGTCAAAATGCCGGGCGGCAGCACATCCGCCGCTGCCAGCTCGGCCTGCAGCGCCCCCACGTCGATGGCGCTGGGCGGCACGCCCTTCCGCACCGCCTGCACCGCGGCCAGCGCCGCCGCGCCGCCCAGGTTCTCGATGTCGGGCTGCATGCGCGGGGCCGCCAGCGCGTCGTGCGTGGCCGAAAACGCCTTGCCCGCCACAATGATGCCCTCCAGCCCCCGCGGCAGCAGCGCCCGGTACGGGATCTCGATCTCCAGGTTGGGCGAGATCAGCCCGATCATCACCCAGTCGGAGTTGCTCTGCCCCTTGATGTCGTTGTTGCTGAAGGCCACGTTCACCACATCCGGCCAAGCCCGCCGCACCAACTGGTCCGTCAGCGTCAGCGTCACATCCCCGCGGATGTGCCGGCTCTCGCGCGGCGCCAGATAGATGCCGTGGTCATGGTCGCGCTCCTTGCGCCGCCGCCGCTCGTCCAAAATGGCCCGCGTATAGTCCTCGATGTTGGACACGTCCACCATGCTCGTCTTGACGTTGCGCGGCTTGCCCGGCTGCGCCACCTGAGCCATATACGTGTACATCAGCGCGTGGTCCCGCTCGGCGCCGTACACGTAGTCCGCGCCGGCAAAGGCCGCCACGTCGCCGTCGCCCGAAGCGTCGATCACCGCCTCGCCCAGCAGCGCCGCCGGCCCGTAGCGCGTGGCGACCACGACGCCGCGCACCCTCGTCTTGCCGCCGGAGGGATCCGGCGGCTCCACCACCGCTCCGACCATCAGCGCGTTGAGCGCCAAGTCCACGCCACTCTCCACGTTGGCGCGCAGCAGCGCCTCAAGCTTCGCCTCGATGTTCCACGTGGGCAGCACCCCGGACTGGCGCTCGTGGCGCAGCCGGTCGTGCATGGCGTCCACCATCGCCATCACCTCGGCCGCGTAGCCCACCCGCCGCCCGTACCAGTAGGTGTGGATGCCGCCGTACGTTCCTGCCCCGCCCAGGCCGGGGTTCATCTCCGCCAGCACCGTGTGCATGCCGCGCCGCGCGGCGGTCATGGCGGCGATGGCGCCGCTCGTCCCGCCGCCCGCCACCAGCACATCGCACTGCGCCAGCGCCGGGATCGCCTGCGCCGGCACATCACACCAGGTGTAGCCGCGCCCGCGCTGCGGCTGCTGCGGTTCGCGCACGGTCAACGCCCCTTCTTGTGTCGCCGCGCCGGCCTTGACCGCCTCCAGGCCGCGCCCAGGGGGCTCCCGCTTCGCCCAGCGACGGGCCAGCGCCTGCCCCAGGCTGCACCCCAGGCTGCACGCCGCCACCGGATCCGGCACGGCATCCGTCACCGCCGCGTTGGCGCACCACACCCCGCGCACCGGCCCCGCCAGGTCGCTTAGCGCCAACCCCTGCGCCCACGCCTGCGGCCCGACCAGCCGCGTCGTATGCCGCCCGTGCACCTCGTACGACGACCCCGCCAGAAACGCCTTGGCGAAGGCCGCATGTTCCGCCAGCAGATAGGCGGCGACTTCGAACGTGATGCGCCGCGCCAGGTTCTCGCGTTGCGTGCTGCTGAACACGTCGCTGCCGCCGCCGGGCAGCCGCAAGGCGCACTCTACCAGCGCGTGGTCCTCGCCCCGGTAGCCGCGGTGTACCGTCGCCTGCTCCACCCCCAGCTCTGCCGGCAAGGACAGCGGGCCTGGCGCCAGCCCTCTCACGCCCGTGAACTCCAGCGTGCGCCACACCGTCTCCTCGCCCCCCGCGCCTTGGGGAGCGGGCGCGAACTCCCCGCCTGCCACACGCGCCA
>JASGTU010000252.1 GCA_030058085.1 Chloroflexota bacterium | reverse complement strand
TGCTGCGCGATGCCGGCCTCCGGGCCGCGCTGGCAGAGAAGGCGCGGCGCCTCGTCCAAGAGCGCTACGACTGGCGGCAGATCGGCGGGCGCTTTGTGGAGTTGGTCGAGCAGACGGCGAATCGAACTCGAGCGACGCGGCGTAGTCAGAGATTGACATGAATCTAGCTAGGACGAGCGGGCAAGTATATGGCGCACCAAGATTTGAAACGCACTGCACGTCACTGGGGTAGCGACCCTTGGAACTCGAGCGAGATTGTCTTCTGGACACAGCTTGCCAGTGTACAGCGACGACTTGCTATGAAGGAGTGCGGTAAACCCGATGGCAACTGGGTAGACCATATCTTGGAAACCTACTTTACCGGGCGGCTGCCTTTGCAGCGCTGCTTGAGTCTGGGGTGCGGACGCGGTCGCGTTGAGCGCCAGTGGGCGGATCGACGAGCCTTTGTCGCCTGTGATGCATATGATATATCGCCCAACTCAATTGCCGAGGCCGAAGTGCTGGCAACTGAAGCCGGTTATGACGGAATTAATTACGCGGTAGCCGATATCAACCAGATCGAGCTTCCATCTCAACACTACGACGCAGCTTTGGCAGTTTCATCCGCTCACCATTTTTCTGATCTGGAACACGTATTTGCACAAGTGGCGAGCGCTCTTAAGCCTGACGGCTTGTTCGTTTTGCATGAATACGTCGGGGCGAACCGATTCCAATTCGGCGCTCGCCAGCGCGAGGTAATTGAGGCCTGCCTGCATCTTATACCAACCGAATATCGCATGTTGCGCGCAAGTAAACGATCCAATACAGCAGACTCTCCAAAGCAGTCACAGCAGCGAGATATCGGGTGGTTTTTCAGGAGAACTCTAGACAAACTGCGCGAGGGAACCCTGTTATCGACGGCAGGCAGGTATTGGCGCAGACATCGCGCCATCGCGGCAGGTGAGCGGCCTGTCAAGGAGACTGCGTTGCCAACCTTGCGTTCGGTTATCGCCGTAGACCCGAGTGAAGCGGTACGCTCCGCCGAAATCTTACCGGTCCTGGAAACCCTGTTTGAGATCGTTGAATATCGGCCTTTAGGGGGAACGATTCTGCAATTTCTCCTAGCCGATATTGCCGGCAACTTCGTGGATGAAGCGGGCGAGCAATTGCTCGAGATTCTATTCCAACTGGAAGACGCCCTCATGGCGTCTGGCGATTTGCCCAGCGACTTCGCCTTGATAGTTGCTCGCCCTCGTATAGGCGGAAGTGCCATGCGAGGAGACTGAGGTTGCGAGAACTGGTTAGCAACACGGGCACACACAGCGTGACCCTCTCCATCATCATCGTCAACTGGAACACCCGTGATCTACTGGCGGCGTGTCTGGAGTCCGTGGCCGCGGAGATCGCCCGCATGGGCGAGGGCGAGGCGGAGACCTTCGTCGTCGACAACGCCTCGACCGACGGCAGCCCGGAGATGGTGCGGGAGCGCTTCCCCTGGGTGCGGTTGCTCGAAAGCCGCCAAAACCTCGGATTTGCAGCCGGCAACAATCTAGCGCTGCAACACGCCCGCGGCGAGAGCATCCTCCTGCTGAATCCGGATACGATAGTAACGGAAGGCGCGCTTGTACGTCTATGGCAAACGCTGGCGGCGCAGCCTATGGCCGGCATTACGGGCGCGCAGTTGCTTAACGCCGACGGTTCGTTGCAGGTGTCCACCGGCGTCTTTCCCTGCCTGTGGAGCGAGTTGCCGCTGATAAACCGTAGGCTTAGCCCCCTGCGCGGCGCCTTCCGAGTTAAAACGCCTCATGAAGAAACGGAAGTGCAATCAGTTGACTGGGTTTCCGGCGCGTGCCTGATGATCAAGCGCGCCGTCGTCGAGGCCATTGGCCCTCTAGACGAGAGCTTCTGGCTGTATACCGAGGAGACTGATTGGTGCTATCGAGCGAGAGCGGCGGGATGGGACGTGTTGTTGGTTCCCCAGGCCCGCGTATATCACTTGGCTCGGGCCGCCTCCGGCCAACGTTATGTACTCACCATGTTGCACTTTTACCAGTCTAAGGTGCGCTTCGTTCACAAGCATTACGGTGCGCGACAAGCATCCTTGCTGCGGGCTGTCCTGCGAATGAAGGCGGAAATCTGGCGAAGGCAACCGGGCAGCTCGCCACTATCCAGAGCATATCCAGATCTGTCGCCAGCCGATATCCGCTTAGCCTATGAACAATTACAACATGTATTGTCACTGCCACTTGACCTAATGCTTGATGCCAGACAGCCATGAATCAAAGACAGCAGAGTTATGTATTGGTCGGCCCTGAGGACAAGACTCGCTTGAAGGAGATCGACGCAGGCTTAGCTCCGCGGCTGGATTACCGGCTTGTTGCTGAACGCCTTGGAGCCGAAATCGTAGAATGCTACCCGTCCCCTGCAGAGTTGCGAGGGCAAAAGGCAATTCGGGTCACACAATCACTTGTCTCGAATTTTCGGAAAGCCATTCAACTCGTTAAGCGGATACCGGATGGCAGTCTTGTCTACTCAACTGGCGAGACGTGGGGACTACCCACCGCACTGGCAATTGGGTTCCTTGGCAAGACCTGTATTCATGTGATGTATGTCCACCGGGTCTATTCAACTTCATGGCGATGGATTCTTTGGTGCCTTCGGGCTTTCATGCGCGTGGATCGATGGATCACTGTGACAAGCCATCAAGTTAACCTATTGTGCCGAATACTGGACAGAGATGCAGCTACGGTGACCGCGGTATCTCAAGGTGTGGACACTCGCTTCTTTGACCCTATGCTCGTCAACTCTACACACGGCCGTGCCTATCTTCTCTCAGTCGGCGCCGAGATGCGGGATTACGGATTGCTCATGGACGCTGTGCGCGGTATGGATGTTGAGGTCGTCGTCAAAGCCTCCAGCGCGTGGATGACCGGCGGCCGCAGCGAATTGAGTCGTATCCCGCCCAACGTTAAAATCATCACGCGCCGTATGTCTTACGTCGAGCTACGTGATCTATACGCCGGCGCGAGCTTGGTGGCTGCCCCCCTCTACGACACGCCGCAAGCCGCCGGCATCACGACCATCCTAGAGGCAATGGCTATGCAGAAGTGCGTAGTCGCCACCAGATCGAAGGGCCTGCCGGATGTTTTGGTACATGGCCGGACGGGCATTGTTGTGGAGGCAGATGTCAGGAGTCTATCACATGCAATTCGCGAACTGGGCGCTGACAAGACTAAGAGAATATCACTTGCAGATGCTTCGAGAGGCGCTGTTAGTGAGTACGCATCTCTCGAAGAGCATGCTCGGCAAGTGACAGACGTGCTAGTAGCCGCTAAGCAGGAGGATGATTGGTGAACACGGCTATTCTCAATTTGATCAAATATGGCTTGCGTTGGGGGACCCCGTTGCCGCGGCAACTGGTCAACGGCTATCTTGAGTGGACTTTGATCCGAGATGTCCTGCGAGAATACGCTGTTGACTGTGTATTGGATGTAGGCGCTAATACTGGCCAATATGCCCGTAACTTACGCAGGGTCGGCTATGAGGGGCATATCTGCTCATTTGAACCAGTAGATGATGCATTTGCCTCATTGAGTGCCGGCTTCCGCAGTGACTCTAGATGGTCTGGTTTCAACTACGCGCTTGGTAGCGAGAACATACAGATGGCCATCAATATTGCTGTGGAATCCACGGCGATGAGTTCGTTTCTATCACCCAAAGACGCAAACTGGAGATTGAGACAGGCGGTTGTCGATGTCTATCGTCTCGACTCAGTCTATGAAGACGTAATCAGGACGACTGGACTGAAGCATCCTTGCGTGTTCCTGAAGATGGATACCCAGGGCTATGATCTTGAGGTGGTCTCAGGTGCAGCTAGTTGCATTGACCAGATCAAGGGGATTCAGTCGGAGGTATCGGTGAAGCCAGTATATGCGGGAATGCCGCATTACCTTGAGGCGATCTCTGTTTACGAAAGCCTAGGCTTCCGGCTTCATTCCTTGGCTGAGGTGTCTCGCCACCCTGATACTAAGGTCATCATCGAGATGAACTGCGTCATGATGCGCCGATGACGACAGTAGGACAAGCGAGCATCACGACGATTAATGTTTCAATGGGTAAACTGAACGAACCTATCAAATTGTCCATATTCTGAGTATTTGAGTACGTTAGCAATGTCTGGGGTCCGTATTGTACAGGTTAATCTGAGGGGGCTGCTCGTCTGGGGCGTGGCGACCGTCCTGCTGACGCTGGCGATTGTGCTGGGCATGCAGCCGTCGATTGTCTGGCTGGCTCTGCTGGGCGGCGGCCTTGGGGCTGCAGCGCTGCTGCAACGACCGGCGCTGGGGCTGCCGCTGCTCGTGCTGGCCGCGCTGGTCGTCCCGCTGGAGATCGGCACGGGCACGCAGGTGGTTCTCAACCCGGCGGCGCTGCTTGTCCCGGCGCTGCTTGGCCTGTGGCTGTTTCGCATGGCCGTGGTCGAGCGCAACATCGCCTGGGTTCCCTCGCCGGTGAACCGGCCGCTGCTGCTCTTTCTGGTTGCGAGCCTGGTCTCCTTCGCCGTCGGCCGGCTCACGTGGGACCCCTTCGTGCCCGTCAGCGCCAACTTCTGGCTGGTGCAGATGGCCCAGTGGAGCATCTTCGCCTTTTCGGCCGGCGCCTTCTGGCTGACGGCCAACCAGGTGCGCAGCGAAGCGCAACTGCGGCAGCTCACCCTGCTCTTCCTGCTGGTCGCCGGCTCAGTCGCCATCCTGCGCATGGTTCCAGGGTTGGGCGGCCCAATCAATCGGGTGACGACCATCGCCTTTATCCGCGCGCCGCTGTGGATGTTGCTGTCTGCGCTGGCGGGCGGACAGTTGCTCTTCAACCACGGGCTGGCGCGGCCCTGGAGAGTCTTTTTGTGGGCTGTGCTGGTCGCGGTCGTCTACTATGCCTTTGTGGAGCAGCAGGAGGCGGCGTCAAACTGGGTGGGCATCGCCGCCGTGGCCGGCGTGCTGTTTTGGCTGCGCTACCCTCGCTGGCGCGTGCCCATCGTTGTTCTCGCCCTGGCGCTGATCGCCGCCGGCATTCTGTTTCCCGCCGTGTACGAATTCGCCGGTGGTGACGACGAGTGGATACTCAGCGGCGGATCGCGCCTTGTACTGATCGGACGCGTCGTCGAAGTGACGCTGCGCAACCCCGTCACCGGCCTGGGGCCCGCGGCCTACCGGCCCTACGCCAACATGAAGCCGCTGCCCTATATGGGGGCGTATTGGGTGGACCCGCTGATCAACTCGCACAACAACTATGTGGACCTCTTCGCGCATGGGGGCGCGCTGGGCTTGGCGCTCTTTGCCTGGTTTGCGTGGGAGGTCTACCGGCTGGGGCTGCGCTTGTATCGCCGCTATCAGGAGGGATTCACGGCGGGCTACGTCAACGGCATGCTGGCCGCAGGCGCGGGATCGCTGGTCATCATGCTGCTGGCTGACTGGATCCTGCCCTTCGTGTACAACATCGGCTTTCCCGGCTTCCAGGCCAGCGTGCTCGTGTGGCTGTTCCTGGGCGGGCTGGTTGCGATTGAGACCTTCGACAAACAGGCGGCGGGGTCGGGCAATGACGTTTAGCCATGCTCTATTTATGCGTTAGCGAACGCCATGGATAATTGTGACGTTCTCGTGATCAGCAGTGATACACGGGAATGGCGTTGACGACATATGCCTATGGTGAGGAAGCCACTTTCGCCGCAGAATTCCTGTGCGAGAGAATCGACGTCTACCTGCCCGCACTCATCCGCTAGAAGCTGTTACGATGCATCTTGACGCTCAGGGGAAGGCAAGCAACCGCACCATCTGGCGCCGGCCTGGCGTGTGGCTGGCGTTGATTCTGGCGCTCTCGACGGCGTTGCGGTTAGCTGTGGCCTTCTACTACGGCGACACCACGCCGCCTGGCAAAGACGAGACGTCGTACTCCGTGCTGGCGGCGCGGCTGGCTGCAGGCCACGGCTATAGCTTCCCGGAGTATTGGTATCCCTTCGCCCCGCCCGATACGCCCACGGCCCACTGGTCCTATCTGTACACGGCCTTCGTGGCCGGTCTGTACGCCGTTTTTGGCGTGCACCCGCTGGCGGCGCGTCTAGCCGGCGCCGTGC
>JASGTU010000251.1 GCA_030058085.1 Chloroflexota bacterium | reverse complement strand
GGCCGGGCGGATCGGCCTGAGCGGCGGCGACATCCAGATCAGCGTTACGCCGGACAGCAGCGCCTACAGCGCGGGCGAGCACGTCACCGTCACCATCCGCCATGACTACCCGCTGATGTTCGGCTTCATCACGGCGCTGCCCGACGTGCCCTTCCGCGCCCAGGCGACGATGGTCGTGCTGTACGACAGTTAGCGGAAACAGCGCTTCAGCAAGAGAAACGGAGTTTCTACGCAGAAACTCCGTTTCTAGCCCGTGTCATTAGCAGCGAAGTATCCGCCCGGCGGACAGACCCTTCGCTGTGCTGAGGGTGACAGGTGCGCCCTCCAACCGGATATGCACCCTTTGGCGCTCTTTGCGTCTTTGCGGTTAACCAACGTTATTACAGCTCTGCGGCGGGTTCGTCGAAGGAAAACAACGGAGATAGACCATGACGCAACGCCTCTGGAAACGCTTGAGCAGACACTGCTACCCGCTGCTGCACAGGATATGGCGCGAGGAACGCGGGGCCAACATGGTCATCGTGGCGCTGGCGCTGATGGTGTTGTTCGGCTTTGGCGGGGTCGCCATCGACGGCGGCAACGCCTTCTACCAGCAGCAGCGCATGCAGATCGCGGCGGATGCGGCCGCGCTGGGCGGCGCGCGTTCCTTGGCATTGGGGCAAGATACGGCCACAGTCGACGCGCGCATCCACGAACTGGCCTTCGCCAATGACGCCGACAGCGTGACGTGGGACTACATCAATGGCGGCCGCGGCGTGCGCGTCGTCGCCCAACGCTCTTTCGAGACCTACTTCGCCCGCCTCTACGGCCACGACGTGTTCGAGGTGGCCGGCACGGCGGAGGCCCAGTACGAGCCGGTGACGGATACGGAAAACCTCTTCCCCATGACCTACTCGTGCAATTGCCTGGACGGCGGCGAGAGCACCTTCCCGGAGGAAGAGGATCCGTGGGACGAAGACGAGGACGTCTCCGCCGAGGGCTGCGAGCTCTATCCCATTGCCTTGCACGAGTCGAACATCGGCACGGGCGGCTACGTCACCGACATCTACAACGGGGCGATGCCCGGCAACTTCGGCTGGCTCACCTGGGACGGGCAGAACAACGCTCCGGCGATGGCGACGATGCTGACGCCGCCGGGCAACAGCCACCTCTACACCAACCCGCATGACGCCGGCGATCACGCCGTCTCCATCGGCGACTGGGTGCAGGGCTTGCCGGGCGTCACTAACTCCAGCGGCATCCGCGGCGCACTGGACGTGCTGAAGACGCGTGACATCGTGGTGCCGGTATGGGGCACGGACGGCAACGGCTCAGGCGCGATTGGCCAGGGAGCCGGCTCTCTCTACCACGTCGTCGAGTTCGCGCTGGTGCGGATCGTCGACTACCGCTTGCCGAGCGAAAACCGCATTTCGGCGAACTTTAAAGGGCTGGTCCGCTGTGATGACGACGGCAACTGGATTCCCGTCAGCACGCCCGGTCTCTCTACCGTCGACTTGCTTGACTCCGAGGAGTCGGAGTACGAGATCACCTATATGGGGCATGAGAACAACACTTGGACCTACCGCGTAAACAAGATCTCCGGCGGCGACCTGACCTCCTGGAGCCTGGGTGCGGGCGGCTGCAATGTGTTGAACTCGACTGCCCCGGACGGCGCGTTCGATGCGGTTGCCGGCGCCGACAGCATCACTTGGAACCTTGAGCCGGGCTTCACCAGCGGCGAGTTCTCCTTCACGCTCGACGACGAGTACATGGCGACTCCCCTCGACGTGACGATCACGTCCGGCCCCGGCGCGACTTCGGCTGTGCTGACCGGCCCCGACTGCTACGCGCCGGTCGACGGCGACGGCACGAACCCCAACACGGAACTGTCGATCTGTCTGGCGCCGTTGGACTTCGAGACGGACGACGCAGGCGGCACGCTGGTGAGCGGGCAGATCATCGACAACGAATGGGCGGCCTGGGGCGTGCATGTCACAACCAACAGCCCGTCCAGCCATCCCGCCATGATCTTCGACTCGTCATCGCCCACGGGGGGCGACAATGACCTGGGCACGCCCAATCAGGACTTCGGCGGGCCGGGCGTCGGTGACGGCGGCAAGGCCGGCATGCCCGGCGAGAATAGCCAGGCCCTGGGCAAGGTCCTCATCATCTCGGAGGACAACAAGCCCGCCAACCCGGACGACAACGGGGGAGGCGGCACGGTCATCTTCACCTTCGACTTGGGCATCCGCATGGACGAGGTGCACATCCTCGACATCGACGACTATACGCTGGCGGGGACGGTGCGCGCCTATAGCGATGTGAACGGCGGCAACCTGTTGGTCTCTAACCGCATGGCGGGGCTGGGCGACAACAGCGTACAGGTCGTGCCGGTCAACGCCACCGGCGTGCGTCGTCTGGAGATCGAGTTCCCCGGCGGGGGGGCGGTTCCGGCTGTCATTTCATGCCGCAATCAGGCGTCGAACCTATACGCCATCGGCGGCGTCATCTGGCATGATGCCAACGCCGACGGCGTGCAGGGCGAAGGCGAGCCGGGCGTTTCCGGCGTCGAGTTGGAGTTGTACGCCAGCGGCATGAGCCAGGTTCTGGCAAGGATGAACACGAGTTCCTCCGGCGGCTACCAGTTCAAGAATCTGCCGGCGGGCAGCTATGCGGTGAAGATCACCGACGGCAATTTCGGAGCGGGCGGGCCGCTGGCAGGGGCCGTTACCGCTTCTGGAGCGTTCTCAGCCGGCGCCGCCGCGGTGACGCTACCGCTGGACGGGGGCGACAACCTGTCGGTCAACGGCGGCTTCATCCTGCCGGGCGGGTCCGGCGGCGAAGCAGGGCCGCAAACGGCGCTCGTCTCTCTTTCCGACAACAAGAGCACGCAGTACGAGATCGCGTTGGTAAGCCATCACCGCGAAACCTGGACCTACCGCGTGAGCAAAGTGCGCGGCTGGAACTTGAAGCAATGGACCCTGGGCATCGGTAATTGCGCCGGGCATATCACGAACCTCAGTCCCACGACCGGCGCACAGATCGGCGGCAACGGCATTACGTGGATCGCTGAGAAACCCAACCAAGGTTTCAATCTGGGCGAAGGGGCCTCCTTCTCGATCACGCTGGACAACGCCTATGCCGGCGGGCGGGTGAGCGCGACGGCGGAAAGCGTCAAGGGCGGACAGGCCGAGGTCGTCATCATCGGCCCGGACTGCTCACAGATCGACACCACGCCCGTAATCGAAGACCCGGTCCCAGGCGGCGGCGGGGGCGATGAGGACGTGGCTTGCGATTTCCGCTGGCTGGACTGGAACGGCGGCGCGCGGAGTACGATAGAGCTGAAGAATTTCATGGATGCGCCGGTTATCAGCGGCGACTGGAAGCTCGGCGACGTCATTCCGCCGGGGATGCCGGTCACCAACAACAGCTTGATCGCTGCCATGCTCAACGCCAAGCTTGGCCAAGACCTGCTCATCCCCCTGACGGAGTGGAACGGCGTCGGCTACCAGGTATGCGGCTTTGCCAATGTGCGGCTGCTGAGCTACGAACTCGCCTCCAACCCGATCCAGATGACGGTCCAGTTCTTGCACGAGTTGGTGCGCAGCGGAGACAGCGACCCGAACGCAAACGACTACGGCGTGCGCGATGTGCGCATGCTGGATTAGGCCGCGTCGACTCCATACGGCGGAGCGCCTGACCATGTGGTGGGCGGCGGCTGCATCCAGCCGCCGCCCATTTTGCTTGCGGGCGGATGGATTTTCGTTGTAAGTCTCCGCCATTTGTTGTAGGCCGGCTATGCGCCTGACGTCCCTGATCTGGCGAAAGCGACTGGTCGATTGACAGATGATCCTTTCGGACCTCGATGCTATTCTCAGTCTAAGAGGATGTCACACCTCTTGCGTCTCGACAGCAAACGCATCCCGGTGGGCTCCGGCTCTCGGAAAAGCGCAACAGCGCCGTATCGGCCGGAAAGTACTAGATAGGCGAATAGACCCATGAAGAACAGCGGACTTCTCTGGTGGATCAGCGCATTTGTGTTGGCGGCTGCAGCCGGTTTCCTAACCTACGGCCTGCTGACGACATCCGTGCCGGCGGAGGCGAGCGGGACGGATAACGCCAATACCACCCCTGTGATCGTCGCCGCAGTCGATATCCCCTTCCGGCGTTCGATCCGCGAGGAGGATCTCATCGTGCGCAACCTGGCCCAGGACGCCGTGCCCGAGGGGGCGGCGCTGACCATGGACCAGGTGGTGGGCAAAATGTCCACCATCGACCTCTTCACCAATGAGCCGATCCTCACCCAGCAGCTGGTGACGCCGGATGTGGTGACGCAACAGGTGGCGCTTTCCGTGCCCGACGGCAAGGTTGTCATTTCCGTGCCCACACAGTCCAAGCTGATCAGCAACCGCCTGATCCGCCCCGGCGATCACATCGACCTGATGGCGACGTTCAGCGTCGAGGTCATTCGCCCACAAGGACAAGGCCCCTTGCCAACTAGTATTTCGCTGCTCCAAGACCTGGAAATCCACGCCATCATCCTGCCGGCTACGACGGTGGAAGAGGGGCCGGAAGGCATGATTGGCCAGGAGGGCGGCGTCTTCCGCACCGCGGACGAGGGCGGCCAATCGGTCCTGCTGGCGGTCGACGCCCAGGATGCGCTGTCGGTCCGGCATATTCTGGATGTGGGCGGGGCTATCGACCTGGCGTTGCGCCCGACCCGCGACCAGACGGTGGCCGAAACCACGGCTGTGGACCAATTCTACCTGGCCGATAAGTACGAAATCGACCTGGATCGGCGTTAACCGATGCAATGCAAGGACGCACAAGGCGCAGCGTACAGGATGGAGGCTTGACGGTCATGGAACAGATGCTCCAAATTGCGGTGATCACCGACGACCATTTTCGGGCGGAAAGCCTGGCTAAGGCGGCTGCCCAGATGAACTGGCGACTTACGCCGTGCATTGGCCAGCCCAACCCGCGTGAATGGCTGCGGCGCCAACCTGTAGACGTTGCCCTAGTGGATTTGGACCTGCCCAACGCCATCCCGCTGTTGGGCGATGTGGCCGCCAGCTTGCCGCACTTGCCGCTGCTGGTCCTGGTCACGCCGCAACATCTGATCCAGTTGCAAGACGCCCTGAATAGCGGCGCGTCCGGTTTCGTCGCATATCCTGTCGAGCGGGTCCAGTTTGTGACTGCCGTAGAGCGGGCGGTGCAGAGCGGCACGGGACGCAAGGCGAAGCGCGGCGGCCGTATTGTCGCCCTGGCCGGTCTCAAGGGAGGCGTCGGGCGCACGACGCTGGCCGCCAACCTGGCCGTCGCCCTGCGCCAGCGCGTGGACGAAGACGTGATCGTCGTCGAGGCGCACCACGGCCTGAGCGACCTGGCGCTGATGCTCAACTTGCTGCCGCGCCATACGCTGTCCAGCCTGGCGGAAGAGGATAACATCGACCAGGACTTGGTGCGGGGGTTGCTCCACGAGCACAACAGCCGCATCAAAGCCCTGTTGGCCCCGCCTGACCCGGCGCAACTGGTCGAATTGCCCGCCGAGACCTGGCGCCGCCTTTTCGAGATTCTGGCCGAGCTGGCGCCGTACGTCATCGTCGATACCGCGCCCATTGCCGACATGGTGCTGTCGGAAGTGCTGACCCAGGCGGACGATGTGATTGTCGTCACCGGCCCGGACCTGGCAAGCCTGCGCAGCACGGTGGCGCTGCTCAACTCGCTGGACGAGGAGCCGGACGTCCATGCCCATCCGCACGTGGTGCTGAACCGGGCGGGCGTGCGCGGCGGCGTCAGCGAGCAGGCGAGCCGTGAGCAGGTAGGCCAGCCCATCACAGCGGCGCTGCCCGACGACCCGGCGCTGGCGACGTTTGCGCTAAACCGCGGCGTGCCGTTTGTGCTAAGCCACCCGCGCTCGATCCTGACCAAGGAGATGCACCGCCTGCTGGAGCATGTTTTCGACCTCTCGCCAGCCCAGCGCGGCGCCCAGGCTAAGCGACGCAGCTTCCTGCCGTCGTTCCGCCGGCGATCGACCCAAACGGCGCCTGCATAGGCGGGAAAAGGCGAACCAGCGTGACAGCCATCATCGTGATCGCACTGAGTTTACTGGCGGGGTGGACGGTCAATGTAATGGCCGACGCCCTTCCTACGGCGCAATCGCCGGCCTCTTGTTGGCGGCAGCCGTGGGATGCGTTAAGCCGGCTGCTGCGGGGGAAGCTGCTTCCCGGCGACCGGACGCACGCCTGGCGCACGCTGCTCGTTTGGGGCGCGGCGCTCATTGCGGGGTGGCTGGCCTTCCGGCGTTTTGGCATGAGCGCCGAGGCCCTGGTTGTCGCCGTCTACGCCTGGTTTTTTCTCGCCGTGGCCGTGATCGACCTGGAGCATCGCCGCGTGTTGAACCGCATGTTGCTGGCCGCGCTGCCCTTTGCCCTCGCCGCCAGCCTGCTCCTGCACAACCCGCCGCCGCTCTCAGCAGCCGCCGGCACGGCGCTGGGCTTTGGCGTCTTTCTGCTCTTGGCCCTGGCGCGCCCCGGCGGCATGGGCATGGGCGATGTGAAGCTGGCCGGGCTGATCGGGCTGATGACCGGGCTGGACGGCGTGATCCTCGCCATGACGGTGGGCATCCTTGCCGGCGGCCTCGCGGCGTTGGCGCTGCTGGCGAGCCGGCGTTTCGACCGGAAGGCGACGATGGCCTACGCGCCGTATCTGGCGCTGGGGGCGTGGGTCGCCCTCTATTTCGGCGCCGACCTGTGGCGCGCCTATCTGGCTTGAGCGAACTTGGGGTTGTGAGAAGGAGTTAGCAGGATGAACCCGGTTCTCCTCATCGTGTTGCTGATTATCCTGGCCGTTATGGCTGCCATGATCGCCATCTATCGCTGGCTGGCATGGACGCGCGAGGTCGAGGAGCGTCTGGCCGAATCCTTTAAGCCGGTTGCCGCCGAGGTGAGAAATCGCAGGACTATGGCCGCAGGTCTCGACAGCCGCTTGCGCCGGCTCTCCTTCGCCGAACGGCTGGAACGCCAGTTGGCCGCGGCGGACAGCAACCTCTCGGTGAGCGAATTCGTGATGCTGCGCATCGGCCTCGCGCTGGCGGGCTTTCTGGCCGGCTGGGTGATCGCGGGCGTTCCCGCGGCGGGCGTTCCTCTCCTGATCCTCGGCTGGCTGCTGCCGAGCTTTCAGCTGCGCCGCAAGCAGGCCAAACGTAACAAGGACTTCGGCAACCAGCTGCCCGACATGTTGAGCATGCTGGTGGGGTCGCTGCGCGCCGGCTACGGCCTGCTGCATGCCATCTCGGTCGTCAAAGACGAGATGCCCGCCCCCATTGGCCCCGAGTTTGGTCGTGTGCTGCGCGAAACGGCGTTGGGGTTTAGCATCGGCGACGCGCTGGATCACCTGGTGGAGCGGGTCCAGAATGATGACCTGGCCCTAATCGTGACGGCCATTCACATCCAAAACGAAGTGGGCGGCAGCCTGGCCGAGGTGCTGGAGACGATCTCGCAGACGATTCGCGAGCGCATTCAGCTCAAGGGAGAAGTCAATGCGCTCACCGCGCAGGCGCGCATCACCGGCAGCATTCTGACCGCGCTGCCCTTTCTCGTCGGCACGGCGCTGATGCTGCTCAACCCGGAATATATGATGGGCATCTTTCAGCCGGGGTGGCCGTTGATCAT
The DNA here is from genome assembly GCA_030058085.1 of Chloroflexota bacterium. Classification (GTDB taxonomy): domain Bacteria; phylum Chloroflexota; class Anaerolineae; order Caldilineales; family Caldilineaceae; genus JASGTU01. The sequence goes on along the minus strand of JASGTU010000251.1, from coordinate 3,213 downwards.
CCCGACGGCGGCTGTGATTATGGTGATCTTTGGCAACATTTTGATGCGCAAGCTGACACAGATCGAGTATTGAGCCGCACCAGCGGTTGACCGCAATCGGACCGAGGATAAGTGCAATGCAAACGCCGATCATTATAGCAACGCTGATCATGGGGAGCGTGGTGGCTGTGCTGGCCGCGCTGCGCGCTGCGCAGGAAAAGCGCAAGGTCCCATCGCTGGCGAACGTTCTGGGCCAGGGCGAACCGGTGGACATGCGCCAGGCGAAGTTAAGCCGGCCCTGGTCGGAACGCGTGATGCGGCCGATGTTGCGCAAGCTCTATCGCATGGGGCGCTACCTAACGCCCTCGCGCAACATCGAGCAATTGCAGCACAACCTCATCGTGGCAGGCCTGCCCGGCGGGTTGACCGTGACCGATTTTCTTGGGTTGCGCTTTCTGATGGGCGCGGTCTTTTGCGTACTGGCCGTCGTCCTTATGGCGACCAGCCAGCCGATGGGCCTGACCATCGCCTATTCGGCTGTCGCTTTCCTCGTCGGGCTCTACGTGCCCAACTTCTGGCTGCGCAGTAAGGCGCAGGCGCGGCAGAAGGCGATCAGCCGGGCGCTGCCCGACGCGCTGGACATGATGTCGATCTGTGTGGACGCCGGTCTTGGCTTCGAAGCGGCGATCCAGAAGGTGGCCTATCAATCTGAAGATGTTCTGTCGATGGAAATGCGCAGGGTGATCAGCGAGATTCGCGTGGGCGTACCGCGCGCCGAAGCCCTGCGCCACCTGGCCGACCGCACCGACGTGGCCGACGTCTCCAGCTTTGTCGGCGTACTCGTGCAGGCGGATCGGCTGGGCGTCGCCATCCGCAACGTGCTCACGGCGCAGAGCGTGCAGATGCGCATCCAACGCCGCCAGCGCGCTCAAGAATCCGCGGCCAAAGCGCCGGTAAAGATGATGATCCCGATGGTGCTGTTTATCTTCCCCGCCTTGTTTGCCGTCATCCTCGGCCCCGCCGTCCCCCGGTTGATGGGCATGTTCAACTGACTGACATATGCGGAGCAAGATGCGCAAGCAGCAAACAGACCGACGATGCAGCCATTTATAGCGAAATGAGGCGGCGTAATGGGCTCCACGACCGAATTCATCTTGTGGACTGAAGGCCGGGATGGCAAGCAACCGGAGCCGATCCTGTTTATTGCCTCAGACGAGAATCCTTCCGAAGACTGGACCCAGGTAGACCGCGCCTTTGCTCCGGAGGACACGCCGGCCGGCGCGCCAGTCGATGCGCCGGTTGGGGGGCCGGTTGGGGGGCCGGTTAGCTCGGGGATGGATGCGGCGCCGGACGCAGCGCCGGATGCGGGGCCGGTTTCTTCGTTCGGCCCGGCTCGCATTGTCGCGTCCGATGGGACGGGAGTCTCAACGCCGGACGCGGCGCCGGTCGACAACCGGATGCGCCTGCTCGAAGCTGACCCACGCTATCGGGAAGCCATGGACCGTATGCAGTTCGGCCAATGGCCGGAGGTGAGGGATTTACTGGCCGAATTGCAGACGGACTATCCTCATGAGCCGGCCCTGGATGCGCTGCTCAACGAGGCGCAGTTGCGGGCCGATCTGGTCATCCGCTGGGGAACCAAGATCCGCGGTCGCCGCCTGACGGTCGGACAGCAGCGATTTCTGCGGCGCAGCCTACCCTTCGTCCTCCTCATCGGCCTGGTGATCGCCGGTTGGGCTTTTTACAATTCCTACGTAGCCCCGTCCCGCCGTGTGGTCGCCATGGCGAATGCCATCCAGAACATGGCGGCAGAAGCGCAGACCTTGGTTCAGAACGCGCGCTATGAGGAAGCGCTATTGGTCTATGAACGGATTCTGGTGCAGGACCCCGCCAATGCCGCCGCCATACAGGGCCTAGCCGAAACCCGCGAGATGATGGGGCTCAGCGCCCAATTCGATCTGGCCATGCAATTGGCGAATGAGGGCAAAATCGAACGCGCCTTGGCTTTCTTGGCCGCCATCCAGGAGCGCTCGCCTGGCTTCCGCAACGTAGATGTCCAGATCGAACAATTGCAGGCGCAGGACGAGGCGCGCCTCGCCTTCGAGCAGGCGGATATGGCTTTTGCCCGCCAGCAATGGCTGGAGGCAATCGCCCTGTATGAACAAGCGGCGGCGATCTCCGCCGACTATCGGGCGGATGCAGTGGCGCACCGTCTAGACGAGGCTTATTTCCACGCCGGGATGCAGCTGGTCTCGTCCGTGCCTGCGCCGGACGCTGGCCCCGAACAGGCTTACGACTATTTGCGCCAGGGCAAGTCGGCAGACCCGGCGGCGGCGGAGGCCGAGCTGGGCCGGCTCGACGCCTACTTCAAGGGCAAGAAGTCGCTGGACGCCGGCAACCTGGAGCAAGCCATCAACCTGTGGCGCTCCCTCTACGATGCCCAGCCCGATTACCTGGGCGGCTATCTGGCCGGGCGGCTGTATGCGGCCTATCTCTCCCTAGCCTCTCGGGCCCAGATGGAGGGAAATCTTGTCTTCGCCGCCAGCCTATACGAGCAAGCCGCCGCCCTGCAGGTGGACGACGTGAGCGGCGCGTTGACCCGCCTGGAGGCCCTGCGCGCCGCAGTTACGCCGACGCCGCAGCCGGCGCCTCGAACCGCTGCCGTCTACTCACCTGCACAGGCGCCCGCCCCGACGCCCGCGCCCGACTACCGCGGCATGATCGCATTCCGCACCAACCGCAACGGCAAGGAAGAAATTTACCTGATGCGGCCGGACGGCTCGGAGCAGCAGCCTGCTCCGCCCGAACTCGCAGCACGCTTCGAGGAAATGCTCTACAGCCAAATGTGGTCGCCGGATGCCACCAGGCTGGCTCGCGTGCGCACGCCGGAAGGGCGCAACGACGCCAACATCTACGTCATGGACATGACCGTACCCGAGGACCAACGGCAGGATGTTCTCCTGACCGATTTCCGCGGCGACGAATACGACCCGGTTTGGTCGCTCGACGGGCAGCGCATCGCCTTTGTCTCCAACCATACCGGCAACGACGAGATCTGGAGCGTGCGCGCCGACGGCACGGATGCGGTCCAACTGACGCGCAACAATTGGGAATGGGACAAGCGCCCAAGCTGGTCGCAGGACGGCAGCCGCATCGTCTTCTACTCGAATCGGACGGGCTGGCGGCAGATCTGGGTGATGGACAATCAAGGCGGGACACAGCTCAATCTGAGCA
>JASGTU010000250.1 GCA_030058085.1 Chloroflexota bacterium | reverse complement strand
GTTAACGAGGAAACGCCCGGCCGTCACTGCGACGACGTCGAGGATGTTCTTGCCGGTATAGTCGATACCGTCTTCCTCTTCCAACGTCTTGCCGTCGCTGTTATACTCGAAGATGCTGAACCGCGACACTCCCCCCGGGGCTAGCTCGGGCTGGGCGACGAAGAACTCGTCATCGGGCCATTCGCTGTAGGCACGGGCCGGGTCGGTCTCGCCCGGTTCGGCGGCTAGGGCCAATGATGGGGCTGCCAAGGCCGCACATAGTAAAGCAAGCGCGATTAACGGAACGAACAGGCGACAGCTAAAGACTCGCCGTCTGGGAACAACTTGCAAATTCATGACCTTTCTCCTTGACGCAATGCCGGCTTGAAACGCGAACAGACTGCGAAAATCTTGCTTGTCCTGTCGCACCACGCAAATCTCGCCGGGCTATACCTCCTTTTTACGCATGTCCTCACAGCGCGCGAAAGCGGTTTATGGGGCAGGGCAAACCGTCCGGCGTTTGTCCTGCCCCGCAGTTGTCCTATTGCGCGGCCATGGCGATGTCGAAGAGCCGCTCCGGGTCTAGCATATGATCGGCGCTATCCTGGCCGATGTCGATCCGCACCCAGTGGATGGCGCCGGTGAAGGCGTTGTTGCGCTCCGGGTAGTCATCCGTAACGGGCGATGCCAGGTCACAGCCGACTTCCATGCCCTCGTCGAGCGAGAAGCTGTAGGCCACCGTGTTCTCAATGTGGCCCTGTCCGGCTTGCACGTCGTTCACGAAAAGCGTGCCTGTACCGCCTGCACCGGGCTCGCCGCCGTCGTAGGCGAAGTCGTATCGCACCGTGACGGGGCCGGCGGGCAGCGACTCCGCCGCGGCGATGGTGTAGCGTTCCCGGCCCAGCCAGTTGTAGCAGTAGGTCAACTTGCCGTCCTTCACATAGAGCGACCAGCCGCCGAAACGGCCGCCCTGGGCGACGATCACGCCTTCCGCTCCGCCTTCCGGAATTTCCAACTCCGCCGTGACGCTGTAGGACTTGTTCTTGACGTTGAGCACGGCATTTTCCATCAAGTGGATCATGCCGGGGTAGAGCGTCAGGGAGGTGCGGCGGCCCATCAGATCAGGCCGTCCGGCGATTTCCGGGTTAAGTCGCTCGACGCGCCGGTCGTCCAGTGGGAAGACGTTGTATTTGGCCGCCTCAATCAGGAAGAGTTGCTGCAGTTCGGCCAGCTTTTCCGGCATCTCTGCGGCGAGGTCGTGCGCCTGGCTCCAGTCGGTGCTGCCGTCGTACAATTCCCACACGTCCTCGCTCCAGTCTTGCGAGACCGGGCCGAAGAGATTGGAGTGGCGGGTGACGGCGCTCCAGCCGTTGTGGTAGATGCCGCGGTTGCCGAACATCTCGAAGTACTGGGTTGTGCGCCGCTCCGGGGCGGCAGGGTCGTCGAAGGTGTAGGCCATGCTCACGCCCTCGATGGGCTTCTGAGTCACGCCGTTGACCACGTCCGGTTCCGGCAGCCCGGCGCATTCGAGGATGGTGGGCACGATGTCGATGACGTGGTGAAACTGGTGGCGCACCTCGCCTGTGGCTTGGAAACCTGCCGGCCAGCGCATGGCCATGCCGGTGCGCGTGCCGCCCCAGTGCGAGGCGATCTGCTTCGTCCACTGGTAGGGGCAGTCCATGGCGTGCGCCCAGCCGATGGGGTAGTGGTTGTAGGAGTTCGGCGTGCCGATGTCGTCGATGTGGGCCAATTGCTCCTCGATCGGGACGCCCAAACCATTGAGGGTTATCATCTCGTTAAAGGTGCCGGACTGGGTGCCTTCGGCGCTGGCCCCGTTGTCGCCTGCGATGTAGATGACGAGGGTGTTGTCCAGCACGCCCATATTTTCCAGCGCATCGATCAGACGCCCGGCGTGGTGGTCCGTATGCTCGGCGAACCCGGCGTAGGTCTCCATCAGCCGAGTTGCCAAGTGCTTCTCGTCGGCGCTCAGCTCGTCCCATGCCTTAATGCCCTCGGATCGTGCGGTGAGCTGCGTGTCCGGCGGCACGACGCCCAGTTCCTTCTGGCGGGCGATTGTCTCCTCGCGCAGCGCGTCCCAGCCTTGGTCGAACTTGCCGCGGTACTTTTCGATCCATTCTGGGGGGACGTGGTGCGGGGCGTGGGTGGCGCCGAAGGAAAGGTACATGAAGAAGGGCTTGTCAGGCGTCAACGCCTGCTGAGATTGCACCCAGGCGATGGCGTGGTCTACCAGGTCCGGCGTCACATGGTAATCCGGGTCGTCGGGCGGCTCGACCGGCGTCGTGCCCTGGACCAGCGTCGGCGCCCATTGGTTGGTCTCCGCGGCGACCCAGCCGTAGAAGTCCTCGAAGCCTTCGCCTGTCGGCCAATGGTCAAACGGGCCGGAGGTGCTGACTTCCCAGACGGGCGTCTGGTGCATCTTGCCGTAGGCGGCGGTGTTGTAGCCGTTGAGGCGCAGCACTTCGGCAATTGTCGCCGCGGTGTTGGGCCGCACGGACGTGTAGCCCGGCACACTGCTCGCCATCTCGGTGATCGCGCCCATCTCTACGGAGTGGCAGTTGCGCCCGGTAAGCAGCGCCTGGCGCGTGGGCGAACAAAGCGCACAGTTGTGGAAGCGGGTGTAGCGCAGGCCGTCATCAGCCAGCCGCTCGAGGGTCGGCATGTGGATGGGGCCGCCAAATGCGCTGGACGCGCCGAAGCCCATGTCGTCGATCAGGACGATGAGCACATTGGGTGCGCCCGCGGGCGGGCGGACCGGTTCGATGGCGGGATAGGTTGCATCCTTGGCGAAGAAGGCTGACGTCCCCTTGTTGGGGGCGTCAGGCGCCGGCAGCATGACGCCGCCGCCCTCCTTAGCCTGCACCGTTGCGGAGGGGGCCGCAGCGCTCAGCCCTGCTGCGCCGGCCGTCGCTGTGACCAGCTTCATAAATGTGCGCCGTGACAGAGGTTCCATTCTTTTCTCCCCTTTATGGTCAGCTGCTCAACGATCACTTAAGGCGAAACGCCATGACGATCGAACTGATGCCGCCTGCGATCGCAAAGACGGCAAAAACCCAGGGCAGGCTAAGCGCGGCGGCGAACGGCCTCATAAGCAGCAGCAGACCCAGGATGATGTTCAGGGCGCCGAGAATGCCTGCGCCCACGCCTTCGCCTTGGAACGCCTGAATCAGCATCGATACGCCGATGAAGATTCCGAAGAAGCCCATGACCCAGACCAGCGTCGTCGGCACAAGCACCGTGGCCCACAGGGGATGGTTCACCACGGCAAACCCAGCGAGGATGCCGAGGAGGCCCGAAACCAGCTTCCAACCCCAGTTGGCGTTGTCCAGAAAGATGCCGACAATGGAGAAGATGCCGCCGATCAACCAGTACCATCCCAGAAACTGGATGATGAACACAGTCGAGCCGAGCGGCGCTGCCAAAAGCAGCAGACCTACCAACAGGGCAGCGATGCCCTGCAGCAGCAGTAACCACCAGGGCGCGCCCCTCTGGTGTTGGACGGGTAATACGTCACTTGTCATGTTTGAGCTCCTAATGGTGGAAGTGTAAATCGGACGGAATTATCCTTCGTCATGCGTTTTCCTGTCAGTCACAGGCGGCGGTTCATGAATACCAGGCGGCGCGCTTCCCGTCTTCTCCTGCAAGAAGGCGAACAGGCTTGCCAGATCGCCGAACACCTGGCGTTCGCCGGTGCGCGGGTTTTCCAGGGCAGCCCGCCAACTTGGTTCATCAGCGTTGCCGGCGCGCCACAGGCGCAGTAAATAGGACATATAATCTGGGGCTTTGGGGTTCATACGCCTCCGTCTGCGGCCTCCTACATTTAGCATAGCCGCTGCGCGTGGCGATACTGTCGGAAAAACGTGGTAAAAACGTGGAGAATCGCGTATAATAGAGAGCATTACTTCCATCTCGGCGAGCCGTGACAGGTCGCAGACCCATGTGCGCTTCGTAGATGACGCCGCTCCCCCGCACACTAAGCCGCCCCAGAAATTGCCGGGAGGATAAATGGCGTGTCTGATGCTCTCCCTGCTTGGGCCTTTCCAGGCTAGGTTCGACGAGCAGGTAGCGTCTGGGCTGCAAGCGGACAGCGTGCGGTCCTTGTTAGCTTATCTGGCTATCGAAACGGATCGAGACCACGCTCGGCGCAATCTGGCCGGGCTTTTGTGGCCGGAACTCCCGGATCACGCAGCTCTCAGCAACCTGCGTTATGCGCTTTCCGATCTGCGGCGTGCAGTGGGCGATACGCCCGTCTCTCCCGCAAAACCCATCCTGCGCGTGACGCGCGACACGATCCGCCTCGACCCCGACGCCGGCTGCCGGATCGACGTGCGCCAGTTCGAGCAACTCTGTGATGAGGCCCGCGCGCTTGGGGAAGGCGAGGCCGCATGTGCGGCTTTGGAGAAAGCCCTTGCCCTCTATCGCGGCCCTTTGCTGGAGGGGTTTTCGCTGCGGGACAGCGCCGCCTTCGAAGACTGGCTATTCTGGACGCGCGAGCAATACCAGCGCAAAGCGCTCTGCGCGCTGCGCCGGCTGGTCGCCATGTATGAGATCGCCGGTCGATATGAAGCAGCCCAGGCCGCAGCGCGCCGCCAGGTGCAGTTGGAGCCGCTGGACGAAGAAGCGCACCGCCAGTTGATCCGGACGCTGGCCTTGGGCGGACAGCGCAGCGCCGCCCTGCGTCAAGTCGAGATCTGCCGGTGGACGCTGGCGCAGGAGTTAGGCGTCGAATTGATGCCCGAAACCGTCGCGCTAGCCGAAGCGATCCGCACCGGCGCACTGCAAGCGCGCGGTCCGTTCGGGCATATGCGCAGCCCGCCGCCCTCGCCCCCAGCCGCGGCGGCCCCGATTTTTGTCGCCCGTGACCGCGAACTGGTTCAACTCGACAACTATTTGGCCGAGGCGCTCACCGGCCGCGGGAGCGTGGTCTTCATTCGCGGGGACGCGGGCAGCGGCAAGACGGCTCTTATGGGCGAGTTCGTGCGCCGGGCGCTGGCGGTGTATCCTGACCTGGCGGCGGCTAGCGGAAGCTGTAACGCGACCGCCGGCAGGGGCGATCCCTATTTGCCCTTCCGTGACATTTTGCAGATGCTCGCCGGAGACATCGAAGCTAAGCGCGCCGCCGGCGCCATCAGCACCGAACACGCCCGGCGTTTATGGGCCTTGCTGCCCTATACCGTGCAGGCATTGATGGAATGCGGCCCCGATCTGATCGACCTCTTGGTCCCCGGGGAGGAGCTGCTGTTGCGCGCCGGCAGCGTTGCGCACGGCGCGGGGAGCGTCGCAACGTGGCGAACCCGGCTGGCAAGCCTTGTGCAGACGAAGGCTGAATCCACGGCCCATCCGGTCAACCGGCAGCAAAGCCATGTCTGCGAACAAGTTTGCCGCGTTCTGGAGAGCATCGCACACCGGCGCCCGCTGCTTCTTGTGCTCGACGACTTGCAGTGGGCGGACGACGCGTCGAGCAACCTGCTGCTTCACCTGGGGCGACGTCTGTCCGGCAGCCGCGTTCTGATCGTGGGCGCCTATCGTTCGCCCGATGTCGAGCTAGGTCGCGGCGGCGAGCGCCATTCCATGGCGACTGTGATCCACGAACTCCAGCGCATCTCCGGCAAAAGCCCCATCGATCTGGAACAGGCCGCCGATCGCGCCTTTCTCGACGCGGTGCTGGACAGCGAACCGAACCGGTTGGACGAAGACTTCCGCAGCACCTTCTATCAGCATACCGCCGGGCATGCGCTCTTCACCATTGAGCTGCTGCAGGACTTGCAGGCGCGCGGCGATCTGATGCGCGACGCAGAAGGGCGCTGGATCGAGGGCCGGAGCCTGAATTGGGAGCATATCCCGCCGCGCGTCGAAGCCGTGATCGCGGAACGCATCGACCGGCTGCCTGAGGATGCGCAGCTGTTGTTGAGGGCTGCCAGCGTCGAGGGTGACGAGTTTACCGCCGAGGTCACGGCGCGCGTGCTGGGTCTTGATCGGGCGGAGGTGTTGCGGCAGTTGAGCGGCAGACTGGGCGAGGAACACAAGTTGGTGCGCGGCTACAGGGTAACCTGGCTGGAGCCCGACAGACGCTCGCTGTCGCGCTACCGGTTTCGCCATGCCCTTTTCCACGACTATCTCTACCAACGGCTGGACGCGGTCGAGCGGGCGCGTCTGCACCAGTTGACGGGCGAGGCGTTGGAAGAATTGCACGGCACACAGGCAGCCCAGATCGCCGTACAACTGGCGCACCATTATGACCAAGCCGGCCTGGCGGCCAAGGCGATCGAACAACTGCACCTGGCGGCGGAACAGGCGATGCGACTTGGCGCCTATCGCGTGGCCGTGGCCAATCTGAAGCGGGGCTTGGCGTTGCTCGAATCATTGCCGGAAACGCCTGAGCGGGCGCAACGCGAATTGCGTCTGCGTATAGCCATTGCCGGGCTGCTCGCCCCTGTCTACGGCGTGGGCGACGCTGCACGCGCCGACACTGCAGCGCCGGCCGTTGCGTTGGGTCGCCAGGCAGGCGGCGGCCTGCAGGCAATTTATGCCCTCTTCTTGCAGGCGGGCGTGCGCCGCGGCCAAAGCAACATTGCCCAGGCAGTTGAGGCGGGCCGGCAGATGTTGGCCCAGGCCGGAGAGAACCGCCAGGCGGCTATGCTGGCCTATTTTACGCAAGGCGTCACCAAGTTGTTCGCCGGGCAGCCGGCGTCATGCCGCGCCGATCTCGAAATGGCGCTGAGCCTGTATCGCAGCGAAGAGGATGACTCGCTAGAGACGCTCGTCGGCTTCAACCCGCAGGCGTTGATCCTGGCCTGGGGGTCATTGCCCCTGTGGATCCTGGGCTATGGGGAGCAGGCGGCAAGCCGCGCAACCCAGGCCGAAGAGCTGGCGCAGGCGTTAAATCAGCCGTATACCTCGGTGCTGGCGCTGATCGCGACGATTTGGCTGCGCGTTCACGCCTTTGCCGACCCGAGCGTGTCGCCCCAAGTCGAGACGCTGCGCAAACTGGTCGACGAGACCGGCGTCGAGGCGATGCGGCCGTGGGCGCGTGTGTTTAGCGGGTGGCTGTTGATACGCCAAGGCCATGTGGCGGAGGGTCTCGCCCAGATGCGACGCCACCTGCCCGGCCATGATAATAGCGGGACAAACCTCGGCGCACCGGGGCTGTGCGCCCTTTTGGCGCAACTCTATCTGGATCACGGGTATTACGACGAAGGCTTGCAAGCGGTGGACCGAGGCCTGGATCTGCACAAACAAGGCATAGGCCAGATGGCCGAAGCCGAACTCTACCGGCTGCGCGGCGCGTTGCTGTTCGGCAAGGATGGGGCAGGCAGCCGGGAAGAGGCTGAGTCATTGTTCCTCAGGGCCGCCGGCATGGCTCGCGAACAAAACGCGCTTACATGGGAACTGCGCGCGGCGATGGACCTGGCGCGGCTGTGGCGGCACACGGACCGCGAGCAGGAAGCGACTGCGCACCTGGCAGAGATCTATGCGCGCCACACAGAGGGCTTCGACATGCCCGATCTGCGCCAAGCGGCGGCGCTGATCGAGGCGCACACAGGCCGCGTCCCAAGAAACCGCCGAGGGTGAACGAGCGGATCTGTTTGCAGTCGCCCTAGGGGAACCGGTTCCACAGCAGCGATAACACCACCCCGGAAGCGATAAAGAGCAGGGCGAAAGCCGAGAAGAACACGCTGATCTCTCGCGCTTCGGTCTGCAGAACGACATGGCTGGGCAGGTTGAGAAAAACGTCCAGCAATTGCTCGGCGTTTTCCGCCTCGAAGTACTCGCCGCCCGTCATGTCCGCCACCTCGCGCAGCATCGGTTCGTCGAGCATGACGTAGCGACGGAAACCGCGGCCGCCTCCGCCGCCTCCGCCGCCGAAGCCGCCCGGAAAGCCGCCGCCGCTTCCACGAAAGACGTCGCCGCCCAGTTGTTCGCGCGTGCAGACCATCGCGCCCGGGTTGGTCGTGCCGAAGCCTATGGTATAGATGCGCAGCCGTCGATCTACGGCCTGTTGGGCCGCGTCGACCGGCAGCGGCCCGCGACTGTTGGCGCCGTCGGTCAACAGGACGATGATGTCCGGCTGGTAGGACTGCACCGCGGCTGCGGGGTCGGGCGGCGCCTCCCAGAGGCCGCCGTCTTCCTCGCTTCCGGCGCGCAGGTTGACCGCGCTGGGCGCAACCGCGCTGTTGACCTCGGCAATGGCGTCGATGGATTTTAGTACGGCGCTGCCGATGGCCGTACCGATCGACGTGGTGAAGTTGTCGATCGCGGCGCTCAGGACCTCTTTATCTTCGGTTGGGGGCACGACGATTTCGGCCAGGCCGGTAAAGGCGACGATGCCGATCTGTGTCCCATCCGGCTGGTTGTCGATGAAGGCGCGCGCCGCCTCTTGCGCGATGGCCAGGCGGTTGGGCGGCACGTCTGTGGCGCACATGCTGCGTGACACGTCGATCGCCAGCACGACGACCGAACGATTCAGCGGAATTGTGTACTCTGCGGCGGGCCGCGCCATAGCGACGAGCAGGCCGGCTAGCCCCGTGACAAAGAGGGCGAAGGGCAGGTGACGCCGCCAGCGCGCATGTCTGGGCATGGCCGCGCGGATCAACGCAATGCTGGAGAAGCGCACGGCGTACCGGCGCTTGCGCCGCAGCATCCAGATATAAAGCGCCACGATCAGCGGTATGAGGGCGAGCGTAAACAGCGCCCACGGCCAGAGAACCTTCATATGTCACCCCCGCATCCAAACCAACAGGCCGGTACTCGGTTCCCCTCCTTCCGAATATTCGTTGCGTCTAGCGTCCGGAGATCGGCTAGGGCGCGCGCCCCAGCCAGAACATGGAAAGTGCGCCGCCGGCAAGCAGGAAGGGCAGGCTGAGCGCGGCGAGGATGGCGGTCACTTCCATCATTTCGCCGTCGACGGCCAACTTCAGATCGACGCTTTCGTAGATGTCGCGCAGCGCTTCCTGGTCGGCGGCGCGGTAATAGGCGCCGTTGGTGACCGACGCAATCTCCTGCAATACTGCCTCATCCAAGCGCGTGGCGAGCGCGAAGCCGTCGACCTCGACCAGCGCGCCTTCCTCGCTGCCCACGCCGACTGTGTAGATGCGCACGCCCGCTTCCGCAGCGACTTGGGCGATCTCCAGCGGATCCGGGCTGCTCGTATTCTCCCCGTCCGTCAGCAACAGGATGACAGCGGACGAATAGTCGTCGATCTGGAGCATTGCGGCGTCGATCATGCCGCTCTCCAGGTCGACGGCTTCCTCATCGATGGCGATGCGCTCGCCGGCTATGGCGTTGAGCGCCGTGAAGATGCCCTGCCCGACCGACGTGCCGCCCTGCGCGCTGAGGCGTTCAATCGAACTGAGAACCTCGGTGCGGTCGTGCGTCGGCTGCTGCACGACCAGCCCGCCGGAGCTAAAGGCGACGACGCCGATCTCGATGTTGTCCGGCTGGTTGTCGATAAACGCCTGCGCCGCGGTCTTGGCGGCTTCGATGCGCGTCGGTTCCAGGTCATCCGCCAACATGCTGTTCGAGGCGTCGAAAGCCAGCACGACCGTCCCCTGGATGCGCGGCAGCCTGACCATCGCCTCCGGCCGGGCCAGGGCTAAGAGAAGCAGCGTCAGCCCGATCAGGAAGAGGATCGGCGGCACATGACGGCGACGGCCCAGCGCCTGCCCGGAATGGCTCTGAGCCAACCACAGGGGGCCCAGGTCGACCGCGGGCTGTTGCTGCCGTTTGCGCAGGCGCACGTATAGCCAGATCAGCAGCGGCGCGAGCAGCGTCGTCCACAGCATCCACGGCCAGATGAAAGAGACGTATTGGCTCATCGGCGGCGCCTCTTGCGCAGCGTAGCCATCCGCACGATGGCGCCGGTCAAGTCCTCCTCGGTGGAGATCGCGTGCAGGTCGATGCCCAGCCGCTTGACTTCGGCGTTGAGTTGCCGTTCCTGCTGTTGGGCCGCCTCGGTAAAGCGGCGGCGGAAGCCGGGGTCGCTGGTGTCGACGTAGAGATTCTCGCCTGTCTCCACGTCCTCGACCATCAGTAGCCCTGCGTCCGGCAGTTCGACCTCGCGCGGGTCCCACAGACGCACGGCGATCAGCTCATGCCGCTGCGAAAGCTGCGAAAGCGGCCGGTCCCAGCCCGGTTCGCTGAAGAAGTCCGAGATGATGAAGAGCACCGAACGGCGTTTCACGGCGTTGAGTCCGGCGTTGAGCAGCGTCGCCAGATCGGTTGGCGCGCCGGGTTTTGCTTTTGGCGCGCCATTGTTCGATTTGCCGCTGGTGGCGCGCAGCAACTGGCGCGTGAGGAGCAATACCTGATTGCGCCCGGTGTGCGGGGGAATCACCTGCTCGATGCCGCGGTCGTAGAGGATAGCCCCGACACGGTTGCCGTCGCGCGTGAGCAGGCGCGCCAGCGTCGCCACGTAGTCGATGAGGATCGCCTCTTTGGAGCGGTCCGCCGGCCCGAAGGTCATTGAGCGGGTCAGGTCGAGCAAAAACCAGGCCGTGATCTCGCGGTCCTCGACGAACTGGCGCACATAGGGGCTGTCCATGCGCGCGGTCACGTTCCAGTCGATGTGGCGCACATCGTCATCCAATTGGTACTCGCGCAACTCGGCAATGTCGATGCCGGTCCCATAGAAGAGCGTGCGATAGTCGCCCTGGAATAGGCCGTCGAGACGGCGAATGACGCGCCATTCCAAGCGTCGCAGGATGCGCTCAGGCGTTGTCGCGAGCGAAGTTGTCGCGGGCGAAGATGGCATCGTGATCACGCGGCGAGACCTCCGGCGTGGGAATGGCGTTCAGAATGCGGGTGAGCAGCGCGTCGCTGTCCACGTTATCGGCGAGCGCTTCGTACGACAGCACGAGGCGATGGCGCATGACGTCGGCAGCCAGGTCGAGCACGTCTTCGGGCAGCACGTATGTCCGGTCGCGGATGAAGGCGAGCGCCCGCGCCGCCAGGATCAGGTTGATGGACGCGCGCGGGCTGGCGCCGAAGAGGATATAGGGGGCCAGGCCGCCTTGGCCCACGGTCTGCGGTTTGCGCGTCGCCGTCACCAGCTTGACGGCGTACTCGATCAAGGCAGGATCGACATACACCTGCGCCGCCTCTTTTTGCAGGGCAATGAGCTGCTCGGGCGTCAGGACTTTGCGGATGGCCTGGACAGAGCCGGTCATGCGCTCGACGATGACGAATTCCTCCGTCGGCGTGGGATAGCCGACCAGCACCTTGAGCATGAAGCGGTCGACCTGCGCTTCCGGCAGGGGGTAGGTCCCTTCCGACTCGATAGGGTTCTGGGTCGCCAGTACCAAGAACGGCTCGGGCACGCGGTGCGTCTCGCGGCCGATGGTGACCTGGCGCTCCTGCATCACCTCCAGCAGCGCGCTCTGCACCTTGGCCGGCGCGCGGTTGATCTCGTCCGCCAGCAGCAGGTTGGTAAAGACAGGGCCCAACGAGGTGTTGAAGTCGCCGCTCTTCTGGTTGTAGATGCGGGTGCCGATCAGGTCGGCGGGCACAAGGTCGGGCGTAAATTGGATGCGCTGGAACTGCCCGCCGATGGTGTCAGCCAGCGTCTTGATCGCCATCGTCTTGGCCAGGCCGGGCACGCCTTCGACCAGGATGTGGCCGCGCGCCAGCAGCGCCACCAACAGACGCTCCAGCAGATGGTCTTGGCCGACGATGATCTTCTTGACCTCGTAGAGCACCTGCTCCATTGGCTTATTGAGGTCGCCGTTCGTGCGTTCTTGCATGCGTCTGTCCTTTGCTTCTCTTGCCCGCTTCTCGTGTGCGCTTCATTCGCTAAGTCGAACCACGCTGCCCGCGACAGCTAGAGGTCGGGCATGCCGGCGGCGCCGCCGGCCGCGTCGATGCGCACGGCAAAGCCGATGCCGATGAAGGTCTCTTGCGCTGTCGGGTTGACCGGCCCCACCACGATGCCGATTACCTCGCCGTTGCGGTTGAGCAGCGGGCCGCCGGCGCTGCCCGCGTTGACGGCGGAATCGAACTGGATCAGACGTTCCAGCGGCGGCTCGTCGGGGAAACGTTCATAGGTGCGGTTCAGCCCCGAGATGACGCCGGCGCTGATCGACCCCGCCAGCCCCAGCGGGTTGCCCACGGCATACGCCTCGTCGCCGATGCGCAGCGCGCCGGGGTTGCCCAGCGTGGCCGGCGCAAAGGTCTCCGGCAGTTCATCCGGCAGCAGCACGGCAATGTTGTTGTCCGGCTGGTAGGCTACGATGGCGGCAACGGCCTCGCTTCCGTCGGCAAAGATGACACGGATGGAGCGAGCGCGCTCGACCACGTGCAGCGCGGTCAGGATGGCGCCTTCGGCGTTGACGACCACGCCGCTGCCGACGCCGAACTGCTGTTGCGTCTGTATCGCGGCGTCGCGTGCATTGTCCCGATAAGCGATCTGCCGCGCTTGCTCCGCGCCGCCTCGAAGGGGACGGGCGTCGTCGATGCGAATCACGACCAGCGAGGGGAGGATGATGTCATAGACTTCCGTCGAGCGGGCGGGAGCCGGAGTCGCCGCAGCCAGCATTTCCGTCACGCCCGCCTGGACTTCGGTCATGGTCAGCGGTTGCGGTGGAGGTTCGCCAAAGCCATCGTAGAGGAACAGCCCGCCAAACGCGGCCATAATGCCGGCGAGAAAGGGCAGGGCGCCGCGCCCGGTTTGCGCGAGCCGTTGTCTCCAGCGCTGCGGGCGATCGTTTGTCGAGGGAGGAACAACTGCCTCTTTGTCGGTTGCCATAGGACGACTTTGCCTTCACAGAACGCCACGGCCGAAGACGGGTACAACGCCTAAATCAATCGGACGTTGGCCCACGGATTTGCTGAGCCAAGCTTTGGGGAGGATGGAGGAGTGCAATACACAGTGTCCGATAGCGTTCCGGGTGGCGCTATCTTAGCGATCGAAGGCTTGGCGTACTGCACGCTTGCTTACAAAGTGAGGGCAATCGCGTGAGGGGAGAGGCGCGGCGCGCGGAGTAGTTTCAACCACCGGCCTTCCAGGAGGCCGCGGCGGGAGCCGTTCGCTTCCTGGAAGGCCGAGAGTCCACCTAGAGAATCAACGGCGGGCCCGTATGCCTAGCCGCCGGCCATGGCGCCGACGATCAGAAACGGCTCTGCGCCCGTCGCCACCGCGTCGGGCAGCGGTGCGTCCGGCGACTCGTGCGACAGGTCTTGCCCGCAGGCAAAGAAGCGGACCAACGGCCGGCGCTGCCCCGAAGCGCGGTCGCGGACCGTACCGCGCAGCGTCGGATACGCCGCCTCCAGCGCGTCCAGAATGGCGCGCTGCGTCACCGGCCCGTCTACCCGGAGGCTGACCTCCTTGCCGGCTCCGGCCAGCGTTCGCAAATGGACGGGGATCGTGACGCGAATCATGGCAGCGTCTGGACCTCCACCGACAACACAGCCGGCAGATCGCGCACGATAGGCGTCCAGGTATCGCCGGCGTCGGCGGATGCGTAGACCTGCCCGCCGGTTGTGCCGAAGTAGACGCCGCAGGCGGCAAGCGTGTCGACGGCCATGGCGTCGCGCAGAACGTTGACGTAGCAGTCGCTCTGGGGCAGGCCTTCCGTCAGCGCCTCCCACTCGTTGCCGCCTGTGCGGCTGCGGTAGACGCGCAGCTTGCCGTCCGGCGGATAGTGCTCGGAGTCGCTCTTGATGGGCACGACGTAGACCGTATCCGGCTCGTGGGCGTGCACCGTAATGGGGAAGCCGAAATCGCTGGGCAAGTTGCCGCTGACCTCATGCCACGACTCGCCGGCATCGTCGCTGCGCATGACGTCCCAATGCTTCTGCATGAAGAGCACGTCCGGCCGCGAACGGTGCATGGTGATACTGTGGACGCAGTGGCCGACCTCGGCGTCCGGGTCCGGCAGTTCGTATTCGGAGCGCAGCCCGCGATTCGTAGGCTGCCACGTCTGCCCGCCGTCGTCGCTGCGGAATACGCCAGCAGCGGAGATGGCGACGAAGATGCGTTTGGCATCGTTCGGGTCCAACACGATGGTGTGCAGGCCCATCCCGCCCGCGCCCGGCTGCCACAGATGTCCCTTGGCCTCGCGCAGTCCCGGCAGTTCTCGCCACGTACTCCCGCCGTCGTCGCTGCGAAACAGCGCGGCGTCCTCTACGCCGGCGTAGACCGTGTCCGGGTCGGCCAGCGACGGTTCGAGATGCCACACGCGTTTGAACTCCCAGGGGTGCTGCGTGCCGTCGAACCATTGGTGTGTGCCGGTCTCGCCCTCGTACTCGAAGGCATTGCCAACCGGCTCCCACGTCTTGCCCCCGTCATCAGAGCGCTGGATCAACTGGCCGAACCAGCCGGTGGACTGCGACGCATACAGCCGGTTCGGGTCGACGGGGGATCCCTTGAGGTGGTAGATCTCCCAGCCGGCGAAGTAGGGGCCGCTGACCTCCCACTCTGTGCGCTTGGCGTCGGACGTGAGAATAAAGGCGCCCTTGCGCGTGCCAACCAATACTCGTACTCCGCTCATGCCTTGCTCCTTGTGTGCTCTCCTTTCGGGGGTTTCCGCTTATGCAGAGAGGTGCGCGCCTCGGCGGCGCAGCCGGGAAACGACGATGCAAAGCCGTGTGGAAGCCCTGCATTGGGGCGATGCCTCCCAGAACAAATGTTCCGTGCGCACTATAGACCGATCCGGCGCGGATGTCAAGGGTGAATTTGGCGGGCTTTTCGGGGACGGTGAAACGGTGAAACTGGCTGCCTGTAGGAAAGACGCGTTGAGCGCTAAGACGCATTGGGCAACGGAAACGGGCTTATTGCTCCGAGAAGCGAACCTGATGCTCGGTCACGACTACATACCGGCCTGGCAACTGCGCCTGATGGCGTTCGAGGAGATGCTGCATGACAGCGATTTTGGCGGCAGCGCGTTCGTCTTCGAGGCGCAACAAAACTACCCCGCGGTGAGGACGCTTGTCGCGATAAATCATTGCTCCGAAATCCTTATCCGCCGTCACCAATATCCAGTTCTCGGCATAGGCCTTCTCGAGGATGCCATCGTCAGCCATGCCGCGCGCTGCTTGATAGATCGAAAAGACGGTATGGCCTTGCTTGGCGAGCCAGTGCGCCAGCGTTGGGCCGGCGCACTCATCCACGAGAAAGTGCATTTATGGCATCTCCGGCGCGAGGGGCATAAACGATGTGTCCGCTAGGGTTTCGCTGGCAAAGAGCATGCATGCCCGAATATCGTCCGCCGTCAACCCCTCGTACTCCTGCAATATCTCTTCCACGGTAGCTCCGCGTGCCAGCAGACGAAGAATGTATTCGACGGTGAGTCGCGTACCGCGAATAACCGGTTTACCTACCATCACATCAGGGTTGGACGTAATGCGTTCTCGTAAAGCGCTCTCCTGCATAGTTGATCCTCCCTCAGTCATGAACCATTCTTCTTTCCATTATACAACAAGCCGCGTCCCGATTTGTGCCACCGCCAGTGTGTTAACATCCCGTTTACAAATCATTATCGCTTGGTTAACCAAGCGGGGCTAGGATTAAGAGGAGTTTATCGAAATCAACTATACGCCGGCTAGGTAGGCAACTACGTACTGGTGCATCAATCGAACGGCGAAGGTTTAGTGCGAAGGTCTACAACTAAGTGCATTGAAGCAAGGGTGCAGCAGGCGACATGGCAGCCGTGTCGCCTGTCGCCCATATTGTGTCGTTTGTCCGGTCATACGGTCTGGCTATCGTTGTTCATCCTCGTGTTGGCCGCATGCAGTCCCGCTGTCGAATTAGCCTCGGCGGCTGCGCCTAGTTCCCAGCGCGTCATCCAGAATAAAGGCTCCGATACGCTCGTCAACCTGGCGCTCGCCTGGGCGGAGGCCTATCGCCAGGTCAACCCTGATCTGCTGATCGCCGTGACCGGCGGCGGTTCGGGGACGGGCATTGCCTCCCTGATCAATCGCACGGTGGACATTGCCAACGTGTCGCGCCATATCAAGGAGGAGGAAATCGACGCCGCCCATGCGAACGGCGTCGAGCCGACCGAGTTCATCGTCGCCATTGACGCGCTCGCCATTGTCGTCAACCTTGCCAATCCGGTCAGCGAGTTGACGATCGACCAGCTTTCGGCCATCTTTACGGGGCAAATCGACAACTGGAAAGAGTTAGGCGGCAACGACGCGCCCATCATCCTCCTCTCGCGCGAGACCAACTCCGGCACCCATGTCTACTTCCTTGAGGAAGTCGTGCGCCAAGGCGATTCGGGCTCCAAGGCCATCTTCGCGCCGCAGACGCTTCTCATGCCCTCCTCAGTGGGCATCACGAGCGAGATTCGCCGCAACCCGAACGCCATCGGCTATGACGGGCTGGGCTACGTCGACCCGGCGCACGAGAAGCTCATCGCCGTGGCGGCGGATGCCGGCTCGCCTTATGTCATGCCTACGGTTGCCACCGGCATGGACGGCAGCTATCCGATCGCGCGCCCGCTCTATATGTATACCGCCGGCCAACCCTCCGACGCCGTGGCCGAATATCTGGCGTGGATCCAGGGGCCGCAAGGCCAGCAGATCGTGGCGGAGTTGGGCTTTGTGCCGCTTATCTCCCCCTAAAACGCGCTAAGGACTGTCTATGTCTGCCATGTTTGTAATCACAGCCGCAAATCAAGGAGCATTTGGTCGATGCTGAAGACTGAGCAAGCTGCGTCTCTGCCGGCTGCACAGGCGGAGACGACGCCGTCGCGCCGTCACTCGGGCGAATGGTGGATTGAGCAGATCATTCGCGGCGCCGGGCTTTCGACCATTTTCATCATCGGCCTGATCTTCCTCTTCCTGCTGCGGGAAGGGCTGCCGGCGTTCGTGCGCATATCGCCCCTCAATTTGCTGGGTGTGCGCTGGTATCCCATCGAGGAACTGTACGGTCTGCTGCCGCTGCTCGTCGGATCGTTGCTGGTGACGGTGGGCGCGGTGGTCATTGCCGTGCCGCTGGGCTTGATCACGGCTATCTATTTAGGCGAAATTGCGCCGCTGTGGCAGCGCGAATTGCTCAAGCCGCTGATCGAGGTGCTGGCGGGCATCCCCTCCATCGTGCTCGGCTTTCTCGGCTGGGTGGCCCTGGCTCCGCTTGTGCAACAGGCCGGCGCGCCGACGGGGCTGACCGCGTTCACCGGCGCGTTGATCCTGGCCTATATGTCGCTGCCCACGATCATCAGCATTTCGGAAGATGCGCTGTACGCCGTGCCCAAGGAGTACCGCGATGCGTCGCTCGCCATTGGCGCCACCGAATGGCAGACCATCTGGCGCGTCGTCGTGCCGGCGGCGCGGTCGGGCATCGTCATCGCCACGGTGCTGGGTATCGGCCGCGCCATCGGCGAGACGATGGCGGTAATGATGGTGACGGGCAACGCCGCCAACATCCCGTCGCTGGCGACAGGGATGTTCTTCCAGCCGGTGCGCACGATGACGGCGACGATCGCGGCGGAGATGGGTGAGGTCGCCCAGGGCAGTCTGCATTACCAGGCGCTCTTCGCCATCGGCATCGTGCTCTTCCTGCTCACGTTCGCCATCAACTCGCTAGCCAGCATGTTGATCGGCGGCGGCAAACAACAGCGAAGCAGCCAACTGTAGGCCATCAAGGTGGACTCATGACGCGCCAACAGACCAACCGTCTTGCCAAGATCGCCATCTCGCTGGTGGCGGCCCTGGTCGTTCTGCCGACTGTCTTCGTGATCCTCTATGTGGTCTACAACGGCATCGGCGTCATCTCGTGGGAGTTCCTCTTCACCGCGCCGCGCAGCGGCATGCGCGAAGGCGGCATTTGGCCTGCGCTGCTCGGCACGGTCTTTCTCACCTTCGGCACCGCGATCGCCGCCTTCCCGTTGGCGATCGCGACGGCTATCTATCTGGCCGAATACGCCGGCGACAACCGCCTGACGCGCTGGGTGCGCCTGGCGATCGTCAATTTGGCCGGCATTCCCTCCATCGTCTATGGACTGTTTGGCTTGGGCGCCTTTGTGCTTTTCTTGAACCTGGGCACGTCCATCGTCGCCGGCTCGCTGACGTTGGGGCTGATGACCCTGCCGGTCGTGATCAGCACGGCGGAAGAGGCCCTGTTGGCCGTGCCGCAGGAGTTCCGCACAGTGAGCCTCAGCCTCGGCGCTACGCGCTGGCAGACCATCCGCCACCAAGTGCTGCCCCACGCCTTGCCCGGCATCATCACCGGCATCATCCTCGGCCTCGGCCGCGCGGCGGGCGAGACCGCGCCGATCCTGTTCACGGTGGCAGCCTTCTATCTGCCCGAACTCCCGCGTT
This sequence comes from Chloroflexota bacterium, assembly GCA_030058085.1. Classification (GTDB taxonomy): domain Bacteria; phylum Chloroflexota; class Anaerolineae; order Caldilineales; family Caldilineaceae; genus JASGTU01. The sequence goes on along the minus strand of JASGTU010000250.1, from coordinate 20,058 downwards.
CCATTTTCGACCAGACCATGGCGTTGCCCTATCATCTCTACGTCATCTCTACGCAGGTGCCTGGGATGCCGCTCTCGCTCCAATATGGCACGGCATTGGTGCTTCTGCTGGTCGTCCTCTCTTTAACGCTCGTGGCGACCGTGTTGCGCACGCGGATGCGCAGGCGGCGGCAGTGGTGATGCACATGGATCCCAACGTTTCGCCCATCATCGCAATTGAACATCTCTCGTTTACCTTTCCAGACAACACCGTCGCGCTGAAAGATGTGACGGTGGATATCGCGCCGAATCAAGTTTTTGTCGTCTTCGGCCCCTCGCGCAGCGGCAAATCCACCCTGTTGCGCGTGCTCAACCGTCTATCCGACCTCAGCGAGGGCGCCCAGCGCCAAGGCCGTGTCTTCTTCAACGGTCGGGACATCTTCTCACCGGCTGTAGATGTGACGGAACTGCGTCGTCGCCTGAGCATGGTCTTCGCCATTCCCACGCCGCTGCCGGGTTCCATCTTCGACAACCTCGCCTACGGTCTGCGCATGGCGGGCATCCGCGACGCACAGACGATCGAGCGGCGCATCACGCGAGCGCTGGAGCAAGCAGCCCTCTGGGATGAAGTCAAGGATCGCTTGCAAAGCTCTGCCTTCGCCCTTTCCGGCGGGCAGAAGCAGCGGCTCTGCCTGGCGCGCAGCCTGGCGATGGAGCCGGACGTGATCTTGTTGGACAACCCGACTTCGGGGCTGGACCCGCTCTCCACAGCCACGGTGGAAGACTCGCTGATCGAACTGAAGTCGCGCTACACGATCATCATGGTGCCCCACAGTGTGCAGCAGGCCGCGCGCGTGGCGGATCGCGCCGCTTTCTTGATGGGCGGCGAGTTGATCGAGGCGGGCACAGGCCGGCAGATGTTTGCCAACCCCAAGGACAGACGGACGGAGGACTATGTCGTCGGACGTTTTGGATAAGCGCGAGTTGAATACGCCTGAGACAGGCGGCCCGAAAAGCAAGATCGAAGTCAACGACTTCAACTTCTTCTATGGGACCTTTCAGGCACTTTACGACCTGACCTTGCCCATCTACGAGCGACACATCACGGCCCTGATCGGCCCGTCCGGCTGCGGCAAATCCACCTTCTTGCGCGCCCTCAACCGCATGAACGATACGGTGATCGGCGCACGCGCCGAAGGCGAGGTGCTGCTCAACGGCCAGGACATCTACGCCCCGAACGTGGACGTAACCGATCTGCGCCAGCGCGTGGGCATGGTCTTTCAGCGACCCAACCCCTTCCCGCAGAGCATCTACGACAACGTGGCCTTTGGCCCGCGCGTGCTGGGCAGGCCGAAGGCGCGCGATCTGGCGGAGATCGTGGAATCCAGCTTGGCGGACGCCGCCCTGTGGGATGAGGTGAAGGATCGCCTCGACGCCTCGGCGCTCACGCTCAACCCCGGACAGCAGCAGCGGCTATGTATCGCCCGCACACTGGCTGTGCGGCCGGAGGTCATCCTGATGGACGAGCCGTGTTCGGCGCTCGATCCGGTGGCGACCCTGCACGTCGAAGACCTGATGCGTCGCCTCTCCGCCCAATACACCATCGTGATCGTCACCCACAACATGCAGCAGGCGGCGCGCGCCTCCGACTACACGGGCTTCTTCTGGCTGGGCAAGTTGGTCGAATACCGCCGCACCCCAGAGCTGTTTGCCACGCCCAAAGAGGCGCTGACCGAGGCCTACATCAGCGGGCGGCAGGGGTAGCGCGGCCAGATCCGCCCCCGGCATACGCCGGGAGCATCGCCCAACCTGGTCAAGTGACCGGGGCAATTCCTCGCAGATCAGGCTATACTAACCAGTAGGCGACGCGATGCTTGCCCGCCTAGGTGTGATTTATCCGCTTGCAATCCTCTTAATAAATCAACTCCTTTCGACTAGCCACAGCACGACCCGGCGCCAATCGACCGCATGCTGTACAAGCCGTATTTCCCAATGCAAGAGGTGTTAATGTGATAGGGTCGCGCGTGCTGATCAAGGGCGCGCTGTTGTTCCTGTTCGCCCTCATCGTGTTCCCCGCTAGCGCCCAGGCCGCCTGGCCTTCGATCCCCTCGGATGACGAGATCAACGAAGCGGCGCAGCGCTTCATCCAAGAGACCAATTTCGAACACGAACTGGAAAATTGCGACGCCATCGCCGACGTGACCGAACGCGAAGTATGCCGCACGAAACGCAGCATGAACACCTGGTTCGGCCCGCAAATCACCTACCGCGGCCAGGTCATCGAGGCGTCGTACATCAAGATTCACCATACGGCCCAGCCTGACCCGCTCATCGCCAACGCGGTGGTGCTGCTCTATACCCAGCAGAACTGGCACGAGGCCATTAGTGGCGGCGAGAAATCCACATCGCTCACCTACGAGACCGCCATACTTGAGTATGGCAGCCCGCAATCGGACCGCCCCGGCTGGCATTTCGTCAGCAGCCGCTGGTGGAGCTACGACCAGGCTGACCTCGACCAGTCGCTGGCGCCGCGCGACCTGCGCAATGCCAAGGTGGAGCTCCTCTTCCGGCCGCTGGATGAACGCGGTTATTACGGCTGGGCGCGCGGCTTTCGCCAAAACCTGACCGTCACCGGCTACAACGGCGAGACTGACCCGACCCGCATGCCGATGACATTCTGGATCAAGCTGGAGGATGAGGGCAAGCCGGTGAAGGGCGCGCCGACCCCGTTCGAGGTCGAGGGCGACGTGAAGTGTCTGGCGGACAAATACGCAGTGTGGGACCCAGGGGCGAGGAAGTGGACGGAAGAGGTGCACAACTTCGCCACCGGCCCGGTCTCAGGCGCCAAAGCGCCCCTCACCGGAAGCGACGGCATGGTCATCGTACGCCTGTTCCTGGATTACGGGCGGATGCGGCTGTTCAAACTGCAATTGCCTTGTACGCTGGACTTCACTGCCTATGCGCCGACAGCAGGTGACGAGGAGACTTTCCAGAAGGCCGAAACTACGCTGGAGATCATCTCCCCAGCCTTTGTGCGCAGCGTGCTCTACCAGCTAATCACAAGGGAGGGGGCGACGACCCGTCAAAGGGTATTCAACGTGACTCAACTGCGCGACTGGTATGCGCCCCTCATCCCGACCGAGGATCGATTCGGCCTCAACCCGACGCCCACGTTCGAGGAGCCGACCCAAGCCAGGGTGCTCAGCCGCATCAGCCTGGGCGGCAAGCAGTTGTCACCCCCTCTAGACCGGGCCGATTACTTTCTCCCCATCAAGCCCGGCGACCAACTGATTATCGACGCTTCGTCGCAGCCCTTGCCTGTCGCCGATGGACAAGACCGCTCCTGGGTTGTCCGCCACGGCGACGGTATCGGCGTTGCCGTCATGTGGTTGGACGGGAGCGAGGGCATCTTTACGGTAAACAACCGCACCCCGCAGTGGAACAGCGTGTTGGCGTTGCGCGTGATAGACAGCTGGGCCACAACGGAAGGGATGCCGCTAAGCGATGAAAAGGGCTTGGCTCTCTTCGTGGTCAACCAGGGAGTTGACTTCGTAATCAAAACCGCAGTCGTCGGCGGGGCTACTGCGGTGGGCGGCCCGGTCGCCGGCGCATGGGCCGCGGTGATCGTTGACGGCGTGCAGACGGTCAACGACGCCAGCACCCTCGCCGACCTGGCTCAGCGTAACCGCCGTGTCATTTGGCTGCGCAGCCTCGTGTCCCTGACTTCGGACTTGGAAGGGCGCAACACACTGTACGTCTTCGAAGGCTCCCCCGGCGTGGAGGACAACGCCGGCGGCGAGGTGACCGTGGGCGTGGGGCAAGCCGTTGAGTTCGCTATGGAGGGCGAGATCTCGCCGCCCGTTGCACAGGAGCCGTCGCCGCTTGCCCAGGCGATGATCGACGCTTTGCCAGCCGCGGCTGCGCCTGCCGCTCTCTCGATTGAGGAGGCGGCAAGCGGCGAGACCGCGTCTGCCCAAGACCAGGACGCAGATGACTTCGGCTGGCTGAGTTCGGATATGTCCGAAGGTGGTTTTGAGGACCTGCCCGCAGGCATAACCGACGCTCTGGGCGGCGATCTGGGCGACTTTGACTGGGGCGTTGCGCTTAGCGTTGGCGCGGCGACGATGGTTCTCGTGGTGATATACGGCATGGCGCGGCGCGGCAAGAAACGCCGCGCCCAGACTGTGACGGCGCAAGATGGCGCCTTTGCGATCCAGCCGCCGCCGAAGTCGAAGACCGCCAAGAAGGCCCCTGCGTCGCCACGCCGGACGCGGGCCGCGAAGAGCAGTGCAACTGCCAGCGCCGCATCGCCTGCCAAGCCCAAGAAGCGCAGCGACTATGTGTCCGCAACGGAGCCGGAAACGAGCCCGGAAGCGATCATAACTGCTACGGCAGAGGACGCCTTGCCCGCCGCGCCCGAAAAGGCCGGTACGCCTGCGCCCGCGTCTTCTATCATAGCCTGCCCGCGCTGCGGTCAGCTCCTGCGCACCGGCGTGCGCTTCTGTGGGCGCTGCGGCGCTAAGCTAGAGGAAGTCCCGCCGCCGCCCGAAGAGCCGCGCTGCCCCCAGTGCCAGGCGCCGGTGCGGCCTGGGGCGCGTTTCTGCGGGACATGCGGGCATGCACTCGATGCCTGATCCGGCAGCCTATCCGGCGCATCGCAATCGAGAGAACGATTCAGAGGGGACAGAATGACCGCTCAACTACCGCGATTTTGTGAACAGTGTGGCGCCAGCCTGGCGGAGGGCGTTCGTTTCTGTGAGGAATGCGGCGCGCCCGTGCAGGCCCTGCCCGCGGCGGAAGAACAGCCGTCCATCAGCGCGCCGGTCAAAGAACCGCAGCCACAGGCGAGCGACGCGCCGGCTCAAGCGTCGCCAGGGACCGTGACGCCCATCGCGGCCCCTGCCGCATCTGCGTCCGCTGACGCCGTCACCTGGGAGACCAACATCTCGCTGTTGGGCAACCCCCTGATCCGCAAGCAGTTGGTCATCGTCGTCCTGGCGTCGGGCGGCTTTATGGCCTTTTTGCTCAGCTTCATCGTCGCTGCGACCGGCGACTTCTACCAGATTCCGATGATGTTCAAGGTTTCGTTCTGGACGACAGCCGGGCTGGCGGCGCTGATCGCCTTCGTTGTCCTCGTGTTTTTCGGCAACCGCATGCGCGTGCGCTTTACGGTGGACGAGACCGGCGCGCTGTGGGAGACGGTGGACAAGCGCGCCATTACCGGCAATCGCCTGGCGCTGCTCGGCGCGGCGCTCGCCCGCAGCCCGACGGCAGGCGGCGCGGCGACGCTGGCGGCCGCGCGGCAACGCGAGTTCGTGCGTTGGTCGGATGTCGTCGCGGCGGAGTATGACCAGCGCCGCCGCATGATCACCCTGCGCAATAGCTGGCGGCCCATTATGCTGATCGTCTGCACGCCGGAGAACTACAACCGGATCGCCGCCGACATCCACAGCAGAGTCGTGCCCAAGAGCGGCAGCGAGACGCCGTCCACCGTCGGGCCGCGTCGCCACCCGGTGTTGCGCGGTTTGGGGCGCACCGTATTGGTCACCCTGGCGGCCGCGCCGCTGTTTATCCTGCCGGACTTTCTCTATTCCTTCGACTTTTTCCTGCCGTTGCTGACCTATCTTTTCGCCTTGGCGACGGTCTGGCTGATCCCGCTCTTCGGCTGGGTGGTGATCGGCGGCGCGGCCATCCTGGCTATACAGCTCGCCGTGATTGGGATCGAGGAATTCCCCTATCTGTGGAGCGAGGAGCAGGCCTTCTTTCTCCTCGCCTATGTGGGATTGGCCGTTCTCGTGTGGTTCTCGTGGCGTTCGGTGCGCGGGAAGGTCATCCCGCCGCTCTTGGAGGGATGAGGCGGCGCGTATCTGCAACGTCTCAGCCGGCCCCGTTCTCCGAGGCCGGCTGAGAGCGAGACCCTATATGGTTTGATCGCCAAGTACGCACGGTGTCATGTTGCACCTAGGGGGTTCCCGAGTGAAGGATCTCGACGTCAATCCCTAGGGACTAGCGGAATTGTACTTAGATCCTGAGCGAGCCGCGGAATGCTCGCGAGCCATAGTAGGATTGCGCACCGTTGTGATACACAAAGACATGGTTGTAGCGCCGATCGCAATAGAGCGCGCCGCCTAGCTCCCGAATCTCGGCAGGCGTTTGCACCCAACTCGACGTCTTCGTGTCGAATTCCCCAAGTTTCTGCAACGCGCGATATTGGTCTTCCGTCAGCAGCTCAATGCCCATGTCGGCTGCCATATCCACAGCGTTATGCTCCGGACGATGTTCTTTCCTTGCCTCCTGCCCTTGCCGGTCGAAACAAGTGCTGCGGCGACCTTTCGGGCTTTGCGCCGAACAATCAAAAAAGATGTATTCACCCGTCTGAGGGTCATGCCCAACCACGTCCGGTTCGCCGCCGGTTCTTTCCATTTCATGGAGTGCCCACAGTTTTTCCGGATTCGCTTCCAGCTTTGCTTGGACTTTCGCCCATTCAAGCCCTTGATGGCGCTGCATGTTGCGCTCAAAACGGGTTTTTAGCGTGCTGAGCAGTCGTTCACGCTGCTCGGGTGACAATTCCTTGTTTGCTTGCATAGCCTGTTCTCCTTGTGAACTACGCCCCAAGGCAGATGGCCGGGCGCGGGCCGCATTGTAGCTCATTTGTGCGGATGCGATCAACTGCCGGCGCTGTAGCACCCCATCTGGTTGTTTGACATCCGCCTCGTAGCCTACTATAGTACAGGAGAACATCAGTGCAGGGATGCTCTCCCCAACCCACACTCCCCAGACAGAGGGTCCACGCGTGCTTGCCACAGTACTCAGTTGCGCCGTCATTGGACTAGACGCTGAACTGGTCCGGGTGGAGGTCGACATCGCCACGGGACTGGAACGGGTCACCTTGGTCGGGCTGCCGGACGCCGCCGTGCGCGAGAGCAGCGAACGGGTGCGCGCCGCCATCACCAACAGCGGCTTCTACTTCCCCAGCCACCGGCTGACCATCAACCTGGCTCCGGCTGATCTGCGCAAGGAGGGGCCGGCCTACGATCTGCCGATTGCCGTGGGCATCCTTGCGGCTACGCGCCAGATTCAAGACTCGATGGAAGACGCCCTGATCCTGGGAGAACTGAGCCTGGACGGCAGCGTGCGCCATGTCAAAGGCGCGTTGCCCATGGCCAATGCCGCGGTGCAACTTGGGTATCGCCGCCTGTTCGTGCCGGCGGTGGACGCGCTAGAAGCGGCGTTGGTGCCAGGGATCGACGTCTATCCGATTGCGAGTCTGGCGGAGTTGGTCCAACACCTGCAGGGCGTCTCGCCAATTGCCAAGCAGAATGGCGTCGAACTAGGCGATCTGGACGATGAACCGGTCTACGCCATTGCCTTCGAAGACGTCAAGGGGCAAGAGAGCGTAAAGCGCGCGCTCGAGGTAGCCTGCGCCGGCGGGCACAATGTGCTGATGCAGGGGTCGCCGGGGGTCGGCAAGACGCTGCTGGCGCGGGCGTTGCCGTCCATCCTGCCCAGGCTGACGCTGGCTGAGGCCTTGGATGTCACCCGCATCTATTCCGTGGCGGATGCGCTGCCGTCGGATCACCCGCTGATCCGCATCCGCCCGTTTCGCTCGCCCCACCACACGATCAGCCATGCCGGCCTAGTCGGCGGCGGCACGTGGCCGCGACCGGGCGAAATCAGCATGGCGCACAGAGGGGTTTTGTTCCTCGATGAATTTTACGAATATGGCACGAAAAACCTGGAGGCGCTGCGCCAACCGCTGGAAGACCGGATCATCACCATTTCCCGCGCACAGGGTGCGGTTACGTTTCCCGCCAATTTTATCCTAATCGCCGCGGCCAACCCCTGTCCATGCGGCTACTATGGGGATACGGAAAAGCCCTGCACCTGCACGGCGTCGATGATCAGCAAGTACCAGAAGCGCATCTCCGGCCCTATCCTCGACCGCATCGACATCCACCTCAACGTGCCGCGCGTACCCGTGCAGAAGCTCGCCTCGTTGGAACAGGGGGAGCCTTCCCGCGTGATTCGCCAACGCGTCGAGGCGGCGCGTGCCGTCCAACAGGCGCGGTTGGCCCCTCTGAGCAAGCCGAACCTCCTGGTCAACGGCGATATGGGGCCGGCGGAGGTGCAGCAGTTCTGCCCGCTGAGCAAGGAGGGGCGGCAGATGCTGCGCTTGGCCGTGGAGCGCATGGGCTTGACCGCCCGCGCCTATCATCGCATCCTCAAGCTGAGCCGCACGATCGCCGATTTGGCCGGCAGCGAGCAGATCGAGGTCTCGCACTTGGCCGAGGCGCTGCAGTACCGGCGGCAGACGACGTTTGCGTGACGGTCTTGCCGCACGTATGGGTTCTCGATAGCGGTTTCCCTCTATGCCTGGGAGCAGGATGTGAGGGGAGGTGGGCAAGGGCGCGTTGATGCCGCTGTGCAGCCACTGCGTGATCTACCGGCTGCGGAATAGGATCACTCTGCCGGATGTGTCTAGGCTGAGGCAGAAGCATTACAAGCCGGAATTCCCGGAATTTGACAATGTCTCGCAATAGCGAAGGTTCCTCGGTCAGCAGATGATGAGAAGATCTGTATTAGCTATTGATTGCACGGCAGATCCGTTGACCGCTAGATATGACATGCAGATATCCCGCAAATGTCGTTTGTGAGGCACAGATGCGCCGGCGTCTGATCCAAGGCGCTCCTTCCGCGGGGCCTGTTTCGCAATCTCGTCCCCAAAACAAAGTTCGGCCAAATGACGCAGGTCAGCATTGGTGGGCGTTATGGTATACTGGGTTCCGTTGCATGTCCCACGGTATACCCAATATGCAGATCAGCTACGCGTGCGTCTCCACCGGATAGTTCAATCTGGACATGCAAATCGACGCCCTCAGATAGACAGGGTGTGAGAAGTTGTTTGCCCAAGGAGTTCGTCGAAATAGTCGAGGATCTGCGAAGCGGTAAAGTCGACGTTCACAGCCCGCATGAGAGTATCGACATCGCCACCACAGGCGGCAAAACCCAGATTGCATTGGTATGTGTCTCCTCATGGTCATATCCGAAAAGAATAGCTGACCGCATTCGCCGGACAACTGCCTGAACACAACAACAGCTCGCTTCATCCTAGAGGTCTTTCCGAAATGGCCATAGATGTCCCCGTCTTGAGCCGAATACCAGAACAGGGTCAACTTGTGGAAGTGCGGCAACGCATGTATGCCGTCACGGAAGTGGCCAAAAGCACTCTTGTTGGTTCGCTGCTGGACAAGAACGGCGGTCGCACCCAGCACCTGATCACGCTCAGTTCCATCGAGGATGATGCTCTGGGGGAGGAACTGCAGGTGATTTGGGAGCTTGAACCCAATACGCGCGTCCATGAGCAAGCCACACTTCCCCGGCCGGTCGGGTTTGACGATCCTCACCGGCTGGATGCATTCCTGAACGCAGTGAGATGGGGCGCATCCGTTACGGCGGATGGCCGCGCCCTGCAGGCGCCCTTCCGCAGCGGTATCGAGATCGAGGATTACCAACTCGATCCCGTAGTGCGCGCTATCCAGATGCCGCGCGCAAACTTGCTGGTCGCCGACGATGTAGGGCTGGGCAAGACTATCGAGGCAGGGCTGGTTGTGCAGGAGTTGATCATCCGCCAGCGAGCGCGGCGCGTTCTCATTGTCTGTCCGGCGTCGTTGCAGGTGCAGTGGAAAGAGCAGATGCGGGATAAGTTTGGGCTGGAGTTCCGCATTGTGGACAGCGCGCTGATGCACGATCTGCGCCGCTCGCGCGGCATCCACGTCAATCCGTGGACGCATTTTCCGCGGCTGATCACTTCCATCGACTATCTAAAGCGCGACCGCCCTATGCGGCTCTTTCGAGAAACGCTGCCGGCTCAGGGTGAATCCATCTACCCGCGCCGCTACGACATCCTGATTATCGACGAGGCGCACAATGTGGCTCCCTCCGGCCGCGGCCGCTACGCCATCGATTCGCAGCGAACCAAGGCAATACGGGAACTGGCTCCCCATTTCGAGCACAAGCTGTTTTTGACGGCTACGCCCCACAATGGCTACGCCGAGAGCTTCTCGGCTTTGCTTGAACTGTTGGACGACCAGCGCTTTGCGCGCGGCGTTCCGCCGGATCCGGATCAGCTTAAGCAAGTCATGGTGCGCCGGCTGAAGGATGAACTGCCGCCGGATGACCTGGGCCGCCGGCGGTTCCCAGAACGCAAGTTGGAAGCCATCGAGGTGGCATTCTCCGAAGACGAACGGGAAGCCCACCGCCAGTTGCAGGCGTACACTCGCCTTCGTCGCCAACACGCAACGGATGCGGCCGAGCGCACCGCCAACGAGTTTGTGCTGAAACTGCTGAAGAAGCGACTCTTCTCGTGCCCCGCGGCGTTCGCCAAGACCCTCGCGCAACATCGCGCCACGGTCACTGGCTCCCCCGGTCCGCAGGCGGCCAGAAGCGCGGCTCGGCCTGCACCCGGCATCCTGCGCCAGCGCCTTGAAAGTATGGAGGAGGAGGCGGTTGACGATACGGTTTTTGATGAGGTTACAGACGCGGCCCTGAGGACGGCCGGCCGGCTGTTCAGTTCTTTAACGCCAGCCGAGAAGGAACTCTTGGCGGAGATGGAGCACTGGGCGAGCCGCGCGTCCATGCGCGCCGACAGCAAAGCCCGCTGTCTGATTGACTGGCTACATCGAACCATCCGGCCGGACGCCAACTGGTCCGATGAGCGGGTAATCGTTTTTACCGAGTATCGGGACACCCAGAACTGGCTGCAGACGCTGTTAGCAGCCGAAGGCCTGGCGACCGGCGATCGGCTGATGACGCTCCACGGCGGTATGAACACAGACGAACGCGAGCGCATCAAAGCCGCGTTCCAGGCTTCTCCCGACGTCAGCCCGGTTCGCATTCTGCTTGCCACGGACGCGGCGTCCGAAGGCATCGACCTCCAACTGCACTGCCACCGGCTGATCCACTACGAGATACCGTGGAACCCTAACCGCATGGAACAGCGCAACGGCCGCATTGACCGGCATGGCCAGCGCCGGAATCCGCGCATCTATCACTTCGCTCCCGCCGGCTATGGAAGGCGCGCAGAACTCTCTTCGCCAGAGCCTTTGCTGGCTGCGGTAGATGCGCCGGCTGAAGCGGAGGGCGCGCTAGAGTGGGACCTGGAATTCCTGATGCTGGCTGTCCGTAAGGTGGAGCAGATTCGCGAGGATCTGGGCAAGGTAGGGCCCGTCATCGCCGACCAGGTAGCCCAAGCCATGCTAGGACAGCGCAAGCGGCTCCAGACAGGCGACGCCGAGAGAACGGCCGAGCCGGTGCGGCAGATGCTGAAGTTCGAGCGCAATCTCGAAGCCAGGATCGAGCGCATCCACGAGCAGCTTCAAGATACCAGGCGAGAACTCTCCCTGACACCTGAGAACATCCAAGCCGTAGTTAAGATCGCTCTGGAACTGGCCGGCCAGCCGCCTCTGCAGGAAACCGAGCTACCCGGCATCTGGCCGGACCCTACAGGCCGATTTCAGCGCTGCCCGATCTTTCATGTGCCGCTGCTGCGCGGGCCGAGCTGGTCGCACTGCACAGAGGGCCTTCCCCATCCGCATACTGGCGAGATGCGGCCCATTGTCTTCGACCACAATCTGGCACGCGGTCGCGACGATATGGTCTTGGCGCACCTCAATCATCGCCTCGTGCAGATGTGCCTGCGTTTGCTGCGGGCGGAGGTGTGGGTCGGCGGCGCTGCTCGCCGCTTGCATCGCGTCGTCGCCCGCACCGTCCCGGACCATGTGCTGCGTCACCCGGCGGTGATCGCCCATGCACGCTTGGTCATAATCGGCGGAGATAGCCAGCGACTGCATGAGGAGATCATCTTCGCCGGCGGCTTGATTCGCGAGCAGCGTTTCCGCCGCTTCGATACGCTGCGAGAGATGAACGATCTGCTGGAAGCCGCCACAGACCGTCAGCCTTCGAGCGAAATTCGGGAGCGCTTTGCCCAGCTTTGGCCCTATTTGGAGCCCGCCATGAACCGCTCCCTTGAGGTTCGCCGCGATGAGCGCTTCCAGAGCCTGTTGCGTCTTCTAGACCAGCGCGAGCAGAAGGAGCTGGACGATATCCGCATCGTATTGGAGGAGTTGGCCCGCTCGATCCGCGATGAACTGAACGATCAGCCGGCCCAGCTGCCGCTGTTCGATGCGGAGGAGCGCGACCAGTACATGCGCAATGTCAATGCCCTTCAAGCGCGGCTGGCGCAGATTCCACATGAACTCGAGGCCGAACAGGCCGCCATTCGCCGCCGCTACCAGAACCCGCAGGCGCGTATGTTCCCGGTCAGCGTCACGTTCCTGGCGCCTGACCGCCTGGCACATTAAAGCTCACCTTCACAATCCCTCGGAGGCACAAGATGTACACGAATGAAACTGCAGCAAGCAATCGCACGATACTGGAGGAGCTCTTCACAGAAGGTGGAATTCGGATCAAGCGCGGGAATTTGTTCGATTGGTCACCAGGACCGAAGCCTGACACGTTTAGTTTCGACAAGGTGGAAGGCATGCTCCTTGGCGTCGGGATCGGCGATGCACTAGGGATCCTCACGGAAGGCTGGTTACCTTCACTGCGCAAGCAGCACAAAGGCGAAATCACTGACTATCAGAAGAACAAATACACAGGCGAGTATCGCGGTTACCCATCCGACGACTCGCAGATGACATTCTGGACCCTCGAGCAGTTGATCGCAGATGGAGGTTACGTACCGGCCAATGTGGCGGACGCAATGATAAAGGAGCGCATCATCGGAATCGGTCATAACGTCAAGGAGTATGCCGAGTGTCGAAAGCACGGTCTTCCTTGGTACGAATGTGGTCCGGAGTCGGCAGGCAACGGCTCCGCTATGCGTATCTCGCCGATGCTCATCCCGCACCTGCGGACGGGCGCCAGCGATCTCTGGGTGGACACGGCGCTCAGCGCAATGACGACCCATAACGATTCCTTTGCCATCGCCTCCTGCTTGGCGCTCACCAACATGCTGTGGCAGGCGCTTGACATGCACGAGCCGCCCGCGGCCGAATGGTGGCTGAACACCTTCATTGACATCGTACGGGATCTCGAAAATGGGGGCAGTTATCAATCCAAAGCTCCCAAGTACTCCGACTACAGCGGTCCAGGTTGGCAGTTCGTCGACATGGTGGTCCGAGACGCATATGCTCATGATCTGGACACCTTCACGGCGTGCCAATCCTGGTATTCCGGGGCTTACATGCTCGAAACTATACCATGTGTCATCTACATCCTCATGCGCCACGGTCACAATCTCGAGGAGGCTATCATCCGCGCCGTCAACGACACATACGACAACGATTCGGTGGCTGCAATCGTTGGCGCGCAAGTTGGCGCTCTCCATGGCAGGCAAGCCCTACCAGCGCGTTGGGTCGACAGCTTAAGCGGGTGCACGATCGTACCCCCAACGTTTGACCCGCAGAACGAACGCGATGATGGCAAGATGTTCGAACTAATCGCCCAGGCCCGCAGCCGGTTCTGGAAGGATTAGGGGAGCATCCCGATGCCCCTGTCCACTGCGCAGCACCACGCCGAATGGCTGTCCCTCCTCGAGATCTCCGGGCCGTTCTTGTCGATGCCCGTGCTGCTGCGCGCCTTCCCGCAGGGGCTCGACGCACGCGACCCGGGCGAGGCCGCCGACCTGCGCGCGGCCTACGAGGAATGGCTCGACAACCAGCAGGGGCTAAAGCCCGACCCGGCCATCCACAGCGCGTGGATCGAATATGTCCTGGGCGACCTGCTCGGCTATGACGCGCAGACGCTGCAGCCCTTCGCCGGGCTGGACAAAGAGACCCGGCGAAGGCTGTCGGTCCGCTTCCCGGAGCACAACGAAACGCTCCAGCCCGACTATGTGGTGACCGCGCCGCCGGCCGACCTCTTCGCCGCCCAGGATGACGCCCCGGTTACGGTGCGGCTGCTGATCCAGACGTTGCCGCCGGGCCAAAAGCTCGACGCCGCGCTCAGGGGCAGCACATGGCTGGCCTCGCCCGCAGCGCGCATGCAGGAGCTGCTTCATGCCGCAGAGGTGCGGCTGGGCCTGCTCACCAACGGCGAGCAGTGGATGCTGGTCGACGCGCCGCGCGGCGAGACCACCGGCTACATCTCGTGGTATGCCGAACTCTGGTTCGAGGAGCACGTCACGCTGCGCGCCTTCACCTCGCTGCTGGGCGGCTATCGCTTCTTTGGCGTGCCCGACGACGAGACGCCGGAAGCGCTGCTAGCGGCGAGCGCCGGCAACCAGCAGGAGGTCACCGACCAGCTTGGCATGCAGGTGCGCCACGCGCTTGAACTGCTGGTGCAGGCCATCGACCGCGCCGACCGTGACGCCCGGGGCGTGCTGCTGGAAGACGTCTCCATGCCCCGGCTGTATGAAGCGGCGGTCACCGTCATGATGCGCCTGGTCTTCCTCCTCAGCGCGGAGGAGCGCGGGCTGCTGCCGCTGGAAGACCCGCTCTACGCCGAGAACTACGCCGTCTCTACGCTGCACGACCAGCTTCGCGCCGGCGCGGACCAGACCGGCGAAGAGGTGCTGGAGGTCCGCTTCGACGCCTGGCCGCGGTTGCTGGCGACCTTCCGCGCCGTCTATGGCGGCGTCTATCACGACCGCTGGTTTATGCCCGCGTACGGCGGCGGGCTGTTCGACCCGGGCCGCTTCCCGTTTCTGGAAGGCGAGCGCGCCCCTCTCCAGATCGACAACCGCACGGTGCTGCATCTGCTCCAGTCGCTGCAGTACTTGCAGGTGCAGGTCCCCGGGGGCGGCAAGCAACTGCGCCGCCTCAGTTTTCGCGCCCTGGACATTGAGCAGATCGGCCATGTCTATGAGGGCCTGCTCGACCACACGGCCCGGCGCGCGGCCGCGCCGGCGCTGGGCCTCGACGGCAGTCAGGAGCCGGAGGTCTCGCTGCCCGACCTGGAGAAGTTTATCTCTCGCCAAGCAGGTGTCTCACGCCAAGACGCAGAGACGCAAAGAGCAGACGAACGCCTTGGCGTCTTGGCAGCCCTGCCTGAGGAGGATGCGACCAAGCTGCTCGACTTCCTCAGGAAAGCGACGGGGCGCACACCCAACGCCCTGCGCAACGCCCTCGAAGCCGGGCCGCCCGACGCCCGCCGTCGCCAGGCGTTGATGACCGCCTGCGAAAACGACCCGGGCCTGTTCGCCCGCGTGCTGCCCTGGCACGGGCTGATCCGCGACGACGACTACGGACGGCCCGCGGTCATCCCCGCGGGCAGCGCCTATGTGACGGCAGGGGCCGAGCGACGCGCCACCGGCACGCACTACACCCCGCGCAGCCTGACCGAGCCCATCGTGCAGCACACGCTGGAGCCGCTGGTCTACGTGGGCCCGGCGCAGGGCAAGCCGCGCGAGCAGTGGGCGCTGCGCACGCCGCAGGAGATTCTGGGCCTGAAGGTGTGCGACATGGCGATGGGCTCCGGCGCGTTCTTGGTGCAGGCCTGCCGTTACCTCTCCGAGCGGCTGGTGGAGGCGTTGGGGAAGGAGACCTCTCGCCAAGGCGCAAAGGCGCAAAGAAAAGATGGTGGCAGTTCCCTTGGCGCTTTGGCGGCGCTGCGTGAGGCTGCCGACGACGAGGAGCGGCTGCTGCTGGCGCGGCGGCTGGCGGCGAGCCGCTGTCTCTACGGCGTGGACAAGAACCCGCTGGCGGTGGAGATGGCCAAGCTCTCGCTGTGGCTGATCACCATGGACAAGAACCGCGCCTTCAACTTCCTCGACCACGCGCTCAAGTGCGGCGATTCGCTGGTAGGCGTGGACCTGGACCAACTGCGCACGTGGAGCCTGGAGGGGAGCGGCGAGCGCCGCTTCGAGACGGTGGGCATCGACGTGGACATCGAGAAGATGGTGCGGCTGCGCCAGGAGATCGAGGCCATGCCTGTGCTGGACATCCGCGACCAGCAGGCCAAGGCGGACAAGCTGTTCAGGGCGGAGGCCATTGCCCACGACCTGAAGCGGGCGGGCGACCTGCTGATTGCGAGTTATTACAACACGCTGAAGAAGGCCGAGCAGGGGCGCATGCGCGACGAGCTGCTGGCCGCGGCGCGAGAAGGCGCGGACGTACCCGCCGAGTGGCGGCAGGTCGCCGCGGCGGTGGATGCGACGGGCGAGGCCGAGGGCGCGTTGCGCCCCTTCCACTGGCTATTGGAGTTTCCGGAGGTGTTTTTGGCGGAGGGGCGGGCGGGCTTCGACGCCTTCGTGGGCAACCCGCCCTTCATCGGCGGGCGGCGCATCCGCGAGATGTTAGGCGATGCGTACCGCAGCTTGTTGTACGATCTGTGGCCTGGCTCCAGCGGCAATGCCGACTACTGCGCGTTCTTCTTCCTGCGCGGCTTTGCCCATTTGCGTACAGGCGGCGCGCTCGGCTTGATCGCCACCAACACCATTGCCCAGGGCGACACGCGACAAACCGGCCTGGCCCAGATCGAGGCTGATGGCGGCGTCATCTATTGGGCAGCCAACAACACGCCCTGGCCTGGCAGCGCCGCTGTGGTGGTCGATGTCGTTCATGTCGGCAGAGGCGCGTTCGCTCCGCCCTTCGTACTTGATTACAGAGACGTGCGATACATCTCTAGTCTCTTGGATGATCGAGAGGCGCTTGGCGAGCCCTACTCTTTGCTGGCAAATCGAGATAGGAGCTTTATCGGGTCATTTGTGAATGGTATGGGTTTCGTGCTAGAACCGGATGAGGCTGAGACGCTCTTGGCGCAGGATGAACGCCATCGCGACGTCATATTCCCCTATCTTAATGGAGAGGACCTCAACAGCCATCCGGAGCAGAAGCCGAGCCGCTATGTCATCAACTTCTTCGACTGGCCGCTTGAGCGCACACGGCGGGGAAGCTGGTGGTCTGCCATGCCGGAACCGGAGCGGAAGAAGGTCAAGCGCGAGGGCATCGTCCCAGAGGACTATCCGGGGCCGGTAGCCGCCGATTACCCGGACATCCTTGCGATTGTGAAGGAACGCGTCTACCCCGTACGGGCGAAGGTCAACCGGAAGGCGCATCGCAAGTATTGGTGGCACTACGGCGACAAGCGGCCTCTGCTCTACGCCACGATTGCGCCGCTGCAGCGGGTGCTGGTCGTGGCGCAGACTAGCAAGACTCTCGCTTTCGCTTTCGTGCCAAACGGGTGGGTCTATATGCATAAGACGATAGTCTTTGCTTCTAGTGATGCTGGCGCATTCGCAGTCCTCCAGTCTGCGTTTCATGAGCAGTGGGCAAGAAAATACTGCTCCACTCTGAAACTCGACCTCAGCTACACACCCACTACGGCCTTATTGCCATTTCCGATGCCTGACAGGTCAGAAGATCAGCCAGTATCTTTGGTTGTGATCGGCGAAACCTACCACGAGCACCGCCGCCATCTCATGCTCGAGCGCTGGGAGGGGCTGACCGCCACGTACAACCGCTTCCACGACCCGGACGAAGGCGCGGACGACATCGCCCGCCTGCGCACCCTGCACACGGAGATGGACTGCGCCGTGGCCGCGGCCTACGGCTGGCAAGACCTGGACCTGGGCCACGGCTTCCACGAAACGCAGCAGGGCATCCGCTACACCATCCGCGAGGAGGCGCGCCGCCAGGTGCTGGCGCGGCTGCTGGCCCTCAACCACGAGCGCTACGCCGAGGAGGTGCGGGCCGGGCTGCACGAGAAGAGGGGGAAGGGCACGAAGGGCAAGCGCGGTAAGCGCGCACCCGATGACCAGTTGGAATTGCTGCCGTAGTGAATCGTCAACCAGTATGCAAATCAGAGGAAGGATCGAAGTGGCTCCCGATGCTGATCAGATCAATAACCCTCAAGAACTTCCGATGCTATTGTGAGGCGACACTAAACTGCGAACGTCTCACTGCCATCCTTGGCCGAAACGGAAGCGGCAAGTCGACGCTGCTGCATGCACTTAATGTCTTCTACGACACAAATGCCTCGGTGTCTCAGGATGATTTCTACAGCAGCAACACATCTTCCGCGATTGAGATTCGCGTCGTGTATGCCGATCTCAACACCGCAGAAAGTGAGGAATTTGCCCCATATATTGTCGCGGGGGAGCTTGCGGTTACGAAGAGAATCGAACTAGCAAATGATCGATTCGTTCAGAAATACTATGCTTCTACCCGACAAATACCGTGCTTGGTGGAGATACTGAACCTTTCAGGTGTTAATGCTAAGCGAGACAGATGGAATGAATTGGTAGAGAACAAGACTCTGCCGGGGATTGGCCCCAAATCGATCCGCGGAGACAACCCAGACGATCTCATTGCAGAGTACACAAAAGCCCATCCTGAGGAAACTGAGTGGGTGGAGCAAGAGACTCAGTTTTTCGGCCCCAAGAATATCGGTGGCGGGCGACTTGATAAATTCACCAAATTTGTCTACATCCCTGCGGTTCATGATGTGTCAGAAGACTTCGCCAACAAACGTGGAACACCAATTCACCAACTCCTCGATATGATCGTTGTCCGTCGTTTTTCACAGCGAGAAGATGTGCAAAAACTGAAGCAGGATTACGAGAACAGATTGAGAGAACTCCATAGCCCTGAGAACCTTCAGGAATTCGGTACTCTGGCAAGAGAGATAACATCGACAATGCGGTCATTCGTACCGAATGCAGAGTTGCGCCTGGAGCCTGTTGAACCGAATATTCCAGATATTCCTCTTCCTTCACCCATCGCAAAGCTGATAGAAGACGATTTTGAAGGGGCAATCGATCGAAAAGGGCATGGCCTGCAGCGTGTCTTGATCTTCTCTCTGCTCAGATACATGGCGGTAGTTGAACCTACTGGAGAGCAATCCGATTCGGGGCGTTCAAGAAATGAAGTTCAGTCCACAAGTGCCATGAGTGATGGCAAATCTGAATCGGAAAATGGCGATAGCTCGAATGTAAACCAAGGTCCAGACTTGATCATAGGAATCGAGGAACCCGAGCTATACCAGCACCCGCTACAAGCCAGGCATCTATCCGAGGTACTGCTCGCCATGTCTCGCGATGATGGTCAGGCTGATAGGGGACGAAATCAGATATTGTACACAACCCACTCGGCGTATTTCGTCGATCTCGAACGGTTCGAACAGCTTAGAATAGCCTGCAAACGCAGATCATCAGAGGATCGACCAGCCTACTCGATATTGAACCAGTTTAGCTTCGCTGATGCTTGCAGTGAATTGGCGCGAGTGTCAGAGTTGAGTGCAGAGGATGTTACCGGTCAGTCGTTCCGGGCACACGCATATCCCGTTATGACCAATGCAGTCAATGAGGGATTCTTTGCTGACGCCGTTGTCATTGTGGAAGGCCAGACAGAAGTAGCTGCACTTCTGGCGGTGTCAGCCAGACTGGGGCAGAACTGGTTGGCAAGGGGAATTGCCGTAATACCTGCTGAGGGAAAAACCAAGATCGACAAGCCTGTGGTGATATTTCGTGGGTTCGGAATCCCTACATACTACGTGTTCGATGCTGATGGTAAGTTCAGCGGAGGGAGAGATCACAAAAAGGAAGCAAGCAAGAACCGTCAGCTGTTGCGTCTCGCATCCGCTCCTCTCGAAGATTTTCCGGAAACCCAGGTAAACGAAAGCTTCGCATGCTTTGGGCATGATTTCGAGAGCTATTGCAAAGAGATCATAGGTACAGACGATTACCAGCAATTCATAGGCGTCGCGGCCAAGAACAACGGCTACCCGGTTAAGAACTGCATCAAGAACTACGATGTGGTGACTGACTTCATAGAGTTGGTTTACGACAACGGCAAATCACTACCGGCAGTTGAAGACATTGTACGGAAGGTGGCATCACTTGCCGATAGTAATCGACTAGATTGATCACAGTTGGGCTATCCATCCTATTTGACAAGGCAGAGCCCTCTATGGACGAAGAAACCCGCAAGCATACCACACCTTCACCATCCGCGCTCCGTCAGAAGCTGCAGGACGCGGTCATGGCCGACTTGCTCGGTCCGGCCAACGGGCCGGACGAGATCGTCGACGAGCCGTCTGTGCGCGACCGCTACCTCATCGGCCGGCTGGGCCCGCAAGGCCA
>JASGTU010000249.1 GCA_030058085.1 Chloroflexota bacterium | reverse complement strand
GTCAGAGACGGATTCTCCTCAAAAGCAGCCATCGGCCCGCCGGGCGCCGCCGAAATCATGGCGAATACGACGACGCTGATCAGGAGCAGCATGGGGATAGAATACAACAGCCGGCGGAGAATATACTGGGTAATAGCCCACCTCCGAATCGATCGACGGCGAAAATGCCGGCGAAAATGCCGGGACATGGCGGCGCGCCGCCATGTCCCGCTGCCGCATAGACTGGTTACTCTACTCGAAATCCCAATCGAACGTGTTCCAACTGCGCTGGCTTTCCCAGCTATTGATGCGGTAGTTCTTCAGGTTGCTCACCGTCAGGTCGATGTCTGCACGGTCGTACAGATAGATATGCGGCAGTTCGGCGTCGATCTGTTCGCATGCGATCTGATAAGCCGCCTTGCGCTCTGCGTTGTCTGGCGTCGCCGCCGCCGCGACAAGCGCTTCATCGGCAACCTCGTTGATCCAGCGCGAGTAGTTGAAACCCGTACCGCCATTAGCCTCGGTCGGGATGCTGGAACTGTGGAAGTAGCCGAACATCTGCTCCTGCGGGTCAACTGTGTCAGACGTCGTGAACATGAGGATGTCGAATTTGCCGTGCTTGCGGAAAGCGCCGCTCGACCAACTGCCGAACAGCTCGGAGCTGGGCACGTTCTCGATATACAGGTCGATGCCCACTTCGCGCAGCATCTCGATCACCAATTGCTGCGACAACTCGCGCAGTTGGTTGCCGGTTGTCGTCTGATACTTCATGCGCAACGGCGTTCCCTCTTCGGCATGGAGACAGCCGTGGCACTCGCGCACCCCATCCCCATCCTCATCGGTGAAACCGGCTTCCTCCAACAATGCGATCGCCGCCTCCGGATCGTACTCAGAGGGCGGAATCTCGCACTTTGCCCAGCCCATGCTTAGCTCGCTGGTGGACACAGTCGTCTTGCCGTACAGTAGTTCGTCGATAATGAACTGCTTGTCGATGCCGTACTGGATGGCCTGACGTACGCGCAGATCGGCCAACAACGGATGTGGATTGTTGATCGGGTCGTCGGTCGCGTCGATCGTCGGGTCAGCCAGATTCAAGAGCAGCCGCTCGGAACCGGGACCCGGATTGGTGTGAACCGTGATGTTGGGGTTGTTCTCGAAATCAGGGATGTCCGCCTCGGTCAGGTCCCACAACCCATGGATCTCGCCCGACGTGATCAGCGCCTTGCCGACCTCACGGCTCTCAATAATTCGCAGGATCACCCTATCCAAGTACGGCTTTTCCGGATAGTCGCGGTAGTTCTCATTCTTGACGTAGACCATGCGGTCGCCCGGAATCCACTCCTGCAACTTGAAGGGGCCGGTCCCGATCGGCATCCAGTTGTATTCCCACGAGGTCATGTTGGCGGGATCGCCCGTCGCGTGCTTGGGCACAACAGTCATGAAATTGCGCAGGAACGGCGCGTAAAACTGGCTGTACTGCACGACCACCGTGTTATCGTCGGGGCAGGTCACCGATTCGATGTCGCGAAGATTAGACGCGATAACCGACCCGCCCTCCGGGTTTGTGATCGCTTGCCAGGTGAACTCCACATCCTCACAGGTGAACGGCACGCCATCGGACCACAACACATCATCGCGCAGATGGTAGGTTACGGTCAGCCCATCCTCAGACACGCCGCCGTTCTCAATGGTCGGCACCTCGACGGCAAGTTGCGGATAGTAGTTGCCGTCAGGGTCGGCCTTGACCAAACCCTCTTCATAGTAGCCTGCGGCCTCAATCGCCACGGTCTGCGTGCGGATAAACGGGTTCAGGATCTCCGGTTCCTGATAAAGGCCGTAGATCAGAACCTTCTCTCCCGCCGCAGCCGCCGGCGCCTCTTCTGCAGCCGGCGCTTCTTCTGCCTCCTCCGCCGCAGGAGCCGCCGCAGGAGCCGCCGCAGGCGCTTCCGCAGCCGGCGCTTCTGCCGGCGCTTCCGCTGCCGGTGCGCCTCCGCCGCCACACGCAGCCAAAACCATTACCGCAACCACGGCAAGCGACGCAACCAACCACCACTGCTTGCGTTTGCTCATTCGGTATTCTCCTTGTCGCCTGGATTTGGATTGGTAGAACTGGATCATGAACCGGCTCATCGTTTGATGGATGCGCCAACCGTCCGGTCCGACACCGCGCCCCTCACGCCATCGTGATTTAAATTGAGCGAGACTGGCCTCTAGCACTAACTGTCGCGCCGCCCTGCATCCGCACTGAGAGAGCGACGGAAATAATGAGGTAACCCTAAGGTCGGGCGAAAGTATACCCGCTTACAATTGTTGTGTCAACCGGCGAAAATCCGCGTCTCTCCAGCAACTACTAGCCGGCGACGAATGGGATCCAAGAGCTTGCGCGGAGACAACAGGGCGGCTGGCAGGCGACAATCACCTTACTGCCGCACGTTTTATTACACCTTGTCGCCGCCAACCGATTGGTTTACACTGCGTGAACTCATTCGCAAAACGCCTAATCCATCCACTGTTCATTCTGCGAATTCTACGTAACGCCTTCTTCAGCCCGTTGCAGCGCCGTTGGCCGCGACACCACGTAGCACCAGTTTCCATCTGCGAGTGCGCCTGCCGCAAGATGCAGACCGGCGCGCTCGGAAGCCTGGTATCGAGTGGCGCATCTCACAGTTCGTCGCGTTGTCGTCATACGTCGCGGCCGGACAACCGCATTCCGATCACCGGCCGCATCGATCAAGGGGGTAAACCCAATGTGGTCTAATGTTGCCAATATGGTGAAACGCTATCCCCTAGCAACGTTTATATTACTGGCCTATCTGTTCTCTTGGTGGCCCCTACTGATATACATGCTAGGAGATTTCCCCGTGGAGATCGCCGCATTCGGGCCATTTCTAGCCGCATTGACTGTGTTGGCTATGACCAACGGCAGAACTGCTGTCATGTCGTTGCTCAAGCAGATGGTACGCTGGCGGGTGGGGCCGCAGTGGTATCTCATTGCCTTGGGATTTCCCCTGCTCATGACAGCGATCGCCGTCTACCTGACCATACGGCTTGGAGCGCCGGCGCCGAGCCCGGACCAGCTAGCTGCTTGGCCCGGCGTCCTTCCGATGTTTCTGATCGCGCTACTCGTCCCCGGCCTAGGCGGAGCTTGGGAGGAACCCGGCTGAAGAGGTTATGCCCTGAATCGGCTGGAAATCAGGCGATCGCGGCTATGGGCGCTGGCGCCGCTGTGGGCCATCATTGTCGTGTGGCATCTCCCGCTCTTCGTCACCGGCAACATCGAATGGGTAGATGTCTTCAATATGATTGGCGGCGTAGTCATATACAACTGGCTCTATCACCGCAGCGGGAAAAGCGTTCTGCTCGTTATGATCATCCACGCCATGAATAACGCCGTGTCCGGCGAGTTCGTCTCGCCCATGTTCACCGGCGCCGATTCGGTTCAGTTGGCATGGATGCGTACGCTGGCGTGGGGAGTGGCCGCGCTGATTGTGTTGCTGTCGCAGTGGAGATGGTGGACGATGACCGGCAAGGGTGAGAGCCCTGAAAAGGCTAACTCTGCCCGCTAAACAGAAGCGCCCGCCGGCTTGCAAGCCGGCGGGCGCTCTCGCGATTACTCCATGTCTGTCGCTTCTAGATGGCCGTCTCTAAATGTCCAGCCGCGCTTGGTTGGCGTGCGTCTGGATGAAGCGGCGGCGCGGAGGTACGGCGCTGCCCATCAACATGTCGAAGGTCTGGTCCGCTTCCGCTGCGTCCTCGATGCTCACGCGCAACACCGTGCGCTTCTCCGGGTTCATGGTCGTATCCCACAGTTGCTCGTGATTCATCTCGCCCAGGCCCTTGTAGCGCTGGTCGATGCGGATGTTCTCGTCGCCTAATTCCTTGCGCAGATCATCCAGCGCCTTGTCGTCATAGACGTACTCGCTGCTGCGCTTGCGCTTGCCGTTCTCCTCGCGCGTCAACGTCACGCGATACAGCGGCGGCTGTGCGATATAGAGATGCCCCTTGTCGATCAGTTCCTCCATATAACGGAAGAAGAAGGTAAGCAGCAACGTGCGGATATGCGCGCCGTCCACGTCGGCGTCGGTCATCAGGATGACGCGGTGATAGCGCAGGCCGGACAGGTCGAAGTTCTCGCCGATGTTGGTGCCCAGCGCCGTGATCAGCGCCTGAATCTCCTTGTTCGCCAACGCCTTGTCCAGGCTGGTCTTCTCGATGTTCAGTATCTTGCCGCGCAAAGGCAGGATCGCCTGGAAGCGCCGGTCGCGGCCCTGCTTGGCCGTGCCGCCTGCGCTGTCGCCCTCGACGATATACATCTCGCACTCGCTCGGGTCCCGGCTGGAGCAATCCGCCAGCTTGCCCGGCAGCGTCAAGCTTTCCAGGGCGCTCTTGCGTATCACCAGGTCGCGCGCCTTGCGCGCCGCCTCGCGCGCCCGATACGCCGTGCGCGACTTCTCGATGATTTGGCGGGCGTCGCGCGGATTCTCTTCCAGCCATTGCCCCATGCTTTCGACAATGGCGTTCTCCACATGGTAACGCACCTCGTTGTTGAGGAGCTTCAGCTTGTTCTGCCCCTCAAACTGCGGCTCCAGCACCTTGACGCTGACGATAGCCGTCATGCCCTGGCGCGTATCGTCGCCCGTGAAGTTCGGCTCGCTCTCCTTCAGAAAACCCTGCTTGCGCGCGTAGTCGTTGATCAGGCGTGTCACTGCGGTGCGCAGCCCGGTGAGATGGCTGCCGCCGTCCGGCGTGTTGATCGTATTGGCGAAGGCAAAGACCGACTCGGCGTAGCTGTCCGTGTACTGGATCGCCGCCTCCACCTGTGTCGTCTCCACCTCCATATCCACATAAATGGGCGGATGGATGACCGTGCGGTTGCGGTTGAGATAGCGCACAAACGATTTGACGCCGCCCTCAAAGTGGAAATTCACCTCACGCGGCGGTTCGGGCCGCTCATCCATCAGGCGGATGTCCACCCCCCGCGTCAAAAAGGCCATCTCGCGCAGCCGGGTCGCCAACGTGCTCCACGAATACTCCAGAACCTGGAAGATCGTGTCGTCGCGCAGGAAGGTCTGCGTCGTGCCGGTCTCGTCCGGCGAACACTTGCCGACCACTTCGACGTCGGTCACAGGGACGCCGCGCTCGAAGCGTTGGCGATAGACCTTGCCGTTGCGCCTGACCGTCGTCTCCATCCACGTGCTCAACGCATTGACCGCGCTCACGCCTACACCGTGCAGACCGCCGGAGACCTTGTAACCGCCGCCGCCGAACTTGCCGCCGGCGTGCAGTTTGGTCATGACCACCGTCACTGCCGGCAGGCCGGTCTGTCTTTGTATGTCAACAGGAATGCCGGCGCCATTGTCGCTGACCGTGACGCTCTCATCCTTGTGAATCGTAATGCTGATCTGGTCACAGCGCCCCTGCATGGCCTCGTCAATGGCGTTGTCGACCACCTCGAACACCATGTGGTGCAGCGCCTTGGCATCGGTGCCGCCGATATACATGCCGGGCCGGCGACGCACCGCCTCCAGACCTTCCAAGACCTGGATCTGGTCCGCGCCGTAGACGAAATCCTGATTCCTTGCGTTTGCCACAAACACCTCCGTCCGTCACAAAACAAAAAAGAGCCAGCCCGCCTCTACCCGGCGATCTCCTCCGCCGCGGCGTGCAGGATGCGCGTCCGATAAAACACGAGCAGCGCCATCGCCAACCCGCTGCCGATATAGGCGTTGATCACGATGGCGACGGCAGTCCCAATCGGCGCTATCGCCGTTAGCCGCTGCATGATCAAGGCGATCCCCAGCGAGATCACGCTTGTCAGCACGATAAAGGCCAATGTCGACCAGAAATTCTTGCGCACCACGGTAAAGCTCTGGGCGACAGCCATATGCAACGGCAAATTATCCATCACCAGCGCGGCCGCCACAAAATACAAGTAGAAGAAAAGCACCATGACGCCGCCGCTGAAGAATAGCATCATGAGCATGCCCAACGCCGGACTGAGAAACGTGAGCAGCGCCGTTCCCAAAACGACTGGCACTGCGCCCGCGACCACCAGCACGGCCACCATCAGGATGAACAGCAGCACCATTAGCCAGTGGCGCAATACCGTACGCGCAAAATCCGCCGCCGTCGCGGGCTTGGCAGCGCCGCCCAAGGGCAGCCGCCGCGCCAGCAAATTCATGTACACAACCCCCAGCAGCAGCCCG
This sequence comes from Chloroflexota bacterium, assembly GCA_030058085.1. Classification (GTDB taxonomy): domain Bacteria; phylum Chloroflexota; class Anaerolineae; order Caldilineales; family Caldilineaceae; genus JASGTU01. The sequence goes on along the minus strand of JASGTU010000249.1, from coordinate 13,640 downwards.
ATCAAGCCGAGTACGCCTGCTATGACTGCAGCCGCCAGCGGGTTGTCGATCTCGAATACGTGGTCCTCGGCGACCGGGCCAATCGCCACAAGCAGGCTCGGCACATGCAGCAGAGACCCGCTCACCATCACTTCCATCAGGTTGGAATGCCGCCCGACCTCGGTCAGCATATCCGCTACCTGAGCCGTCATGGCGGCCATGTCCGGCGGAACGCCCTCCATCCGCGCCGCTTCGGCATAGAAACCGGCTAGTCGCTCGGAAAGCGGCGCCACGCTGAAACGCGGCCCCAGCCAAAGCAGAATATCCAGCGCCACCGGGATCAACAATAACTCCAACCGCCGCCCTAAAAACCGATAGCCGGCTGAGAGACTGTCAATTACGCCCAATCCGGTCGCCTCCATTCCGCCTGTTTGCGGCGCCGACAGCCCTAGCTCAGGGCGGAAAAATGTTCTGCGCCGAGATGGTATTATAGCACAAAATCCATGTAGAACAGAATTTCGCATCCTGCCCGGGAACGCCTGTTTGGCTCTCCGATGCGCGCACACGCCGGGCGCGAACACTCGCTGCCGATGCCAACGCGTATTGACGTTCGCGCCTCGGGTTAGATACAATTCCCTTGCAGCCTGACCGTTCGACGCGAATGCGGCTCGCAAGAGACTACCATGCGAGAACGAGTCGCCGCGCATCGACGGAGCGTTCGACGCCGGTCCGGTTATGCAGGTCTAGACATGCTAACATAGACGCAATACGCAGACGCTATCGCAACGACAGACCAAGCAAGGAAAACCAAAGGTGAACCCATGACGACCTTTGTCATAGAAGGAGGCCACCGTCTCCACGGCTCCATTCGCCCCACCGGCAACAAGAACGCAGCGCTTCCTCTCCTCGCAGCCTGCCTGCTCACCGACGACCCGGTCACGCTGCACAATGTGCCCGCCATCGGCGACGTAACCACCATGTTCGCCATCCTGGCGGACCTGGGCGTCGAAATCGAGACCAGCGGCGAGAGCGTCACCCTCTGCGCACGCAATGCCCGCTCATCCCAGCCGGACGTCAACCTCTTCAGCCAGATCCGCGGTTCGCTCACGCTGATGGGGCCGCTGCTGGCAAGGCATGGCCGCTTCGGCGTGACCGCCAATGCCGGCGGCGACGACATCGGCCGCCGCCGCATCGACACGCACATCCAAGTCTTCGAAGCGCTCGGCGCCCAACTCGTCCACAACGGCAAGTTCGAGTTGCATACACAGGGACGCCTGCACGGCGCCGACATCCTGCTCGACGAGGCTTCGGTCACAGCCACCGAAAACGGCATCATGGCCGCTGCGCTCGCCAAGGGGACCACCATCCTGCGCAACGCCGCCAGCGAGCCCCACGTCCAAGACGTCTGCAACCTCCTCGTGCGCATGGGCTGTCCCATCGAAGGCATCGGCAGCAACGTCCTCACCATCCACGGCCAAGACAGGCTGCACGGCGGCGAAATTCACATCAGCCCGGACTTCATCGAAGTGGGCAGCTACATCGGCCTGGGCGCCATCACCCCCGGCGAGCTGCGCATTACCGGCGTCGTGCCCGAACACCTGCGCATGGTCGAAATGGTCTTCGTCGACCGCCTGGGCGTCAATATGACCCTGGAGCATGACCCCTGCGCCGAACCGTACTGCGCCTATACGCTGGTCGTCGGGGAAGACCAGGAACTGTGCGTCAAGTCCGATTTCGGCGGCGCTGTGCCCAAGATCGACGACGCGCCCTGGCCCGCCTTCCCGCCCGACCTGATGAGCATCGCCCTGGTCGCCGCCACCCAAGCCCAGGGCACGGTCATCGTGCATGAAAAGATGTACGAAAGTCGCCTCTACTTCGTCGACAAGCTGATCACAATGGGCGCCAAAATCATCCTGTGCGACCCGCACCGCGCCGTCGTCGTCGGCCCCAGCCGCTTGGTCGGCCAGCACGTCACCAGCCCGGACATCCGCGCCGGCATGGCGCTGCTCCTGGCCGCGCTCGCCGCCGACGGCGTCACCACCATCGGCAACGTCCAACAGATCGACCGCGGCTACCAGCAGATCGACCACAAGCTGCGCAAGCTGGGCGCACACATCGAACGCATCGAGGGGCGCGGCTAGCACGCCCCACCACACGAGAGACATACCCATGCCCAATATCGACATTCACGCCATCCAACAAGAGGTCGCCCGCCAACGCGACGACATCCTCACGTTCCTGCGCGAACTCGTCGCCATCCCCTCTATGGACTCCCTGATCGGCCCCGTCGGCGAGCGCGCCCAGGCCGAAATGCACAAGCTCGGCTTCGAGGATATCCGCTTCGACAGCATGGGCAACACCCTCGGCCGTATCGGCGACGGCCCGCGCATCCTCCTCTACGACAGCCACATCGACACCGTCGGCATCGGCGACCCCGCCGAGTGGCAGTGGGACCCCTTCACCGGCAAGGTCGAGGACGGCCGCTTCTACGCCCGCGGCGCCTGCGACGAAAAAGGCAGCACGCCGGGCATGATCTACGGCCTTGCCATCGCACACCGGCTCGGCCTGCTCGACGGCTGGACAACCTATTATTTCGGCAACATGGAAGAATGGTGCGACGGCATCGCCTGCCACGCCCTCGTCGAGCATGAAGGCATCCGCCCCGACTTCGTCGTCATCGGCGAACCCACCAAGATGCAGGTCTACCGCGGGCACAAAGGCCGCATCGAAATGCAGATCGTCGCCAAAGGCCGCAGCGCGCACGCCGCCAGCAACCACCTGGGCGACAACGCCATCTACAAGGTCCTGCCCATCATCGACGCCATCAGCCGCCTGGAACCGCAACTGGGCGACGACGCCTTCCTCGGGCACGGCAAGATCACCGTCACCGACATGAAGGTGGAAACCCCCAGCATCAACGCCGTGCCCAACCTCTGCACCGTCTACATCGACCGGCGACTCACCTTCGGCGAGAGCGCCGCCGACGCGCTGCAACAGATCCGCGACCTCGTCCCCGCCGAGCATGTCGCCTCGGGCGATGTGCGCGTCGAAATGTTGCGCTACGACGAGCCGAGCTATACCGGCTTCGTCTTCCCCGTCGACAAATACTTCCCGGCCTGGGCCATCGACGCAGGGCACCCGCTCGTCCAGGCCGGGCTGGAGACGGCGCGGCGCATCGGCCTGCCCGAACACGAAGCAGGCAAATGGAACTTCAGCACCAACGGCATCTACTGGGCGGGCAAAGCCGGCATCCCCTCCATCGGCTTCGGCCCTGGCGAGGAAGAGACCGCCCACACCGTCAACGACAGCGTCCTCCTGGACGACGTGGTGAAGGCGACCGAGTTCTACGCGCTCCTGCCAGGGCTGATCGAAAGCTAATGGCCTGCAGCGCGACGCCCGGCGCCCGCAAGGACGCCTCCACAGAACCATGGCGCAACACGTAGAGAAACCGTGCCCATGAACCACACCGAACTGAATCGCTCGCCTTTGGCCGTCATCGCCGTCGGCGGCAACTCCCTGATCAAGGATGCCAACCACCCCGAAGTCCGCCACCAGTGGGACGCCGTGCGCGAGACCGCGAGCAACATCGCCAACCTGATCCAAGCCGGCTGGCGCGCGGTCATCACCCACGGCAACGGGCCCCAGGTCGGCTACATCCTACGCCGCAACGAGCTGGCGATGGGCAGCGTCCACACCACGCCCATCGACCTGATCGTCGCCGACACGCAGGGCAGCATCGGCTACATGCTGCAACAGGCGCTCAACAACGAGTTCTACCGCCGCGAACTGCCGCGCCAGTGCGTCACCATCGTCACCCAGGTGCGCGTCAACCGCGACGACCCCGCCTTTGCCAGCCCATCCAAACCCATCGGCGGTTTCCTGGACGAAGACGCAGCCCATCGCTTCGAGGCGGAGGGCTGGCCTGTCATCGAAGACGCCGGGCGCGGCTGGCGGCGGGTCGTCGCCTCGCCGGCGCCGGTCGAGATCATCGAACAGCAGGCCATCGCCGAAGCGGCGGCATCGGGCTGGATCGTCATTGCGGCCGGCGGCGGCGGCATCCCTGTCACCCGCAACCTTGCCGGCGAGCTGCGCGGCGTGCCCGCCGTCATCGACAAGGACCTCGCCAGCGGCCTGCTGGCAAGTCGCCTCGGCGCCGATCTGCTGCTCATCAGCACCAGCGTCGAGCACGTCTCCCTCCACTTCGGCACGCCGCAACAACAAGACATCGAACGCATGACCGTCGTTGAGGCGCGCCGGTATCAGAACGAAGGCCATTTCGCCCCGGGCAGCATGAAACCGAAAATCGAGGCCTGTATCCGCTTCCTCGAACAACACTCAAGAGCTGATGCCCGCTGCATCATCACAAACCCGGAAAACCTGGAACATGCCGTCTACGGCCACACGGGGACGCACATCGTCCGCGCCTAGGCGTCGCCCCCCCGGACAGATTCATCGGCGCCACTGGAAACATATCGTTAACAAAACGTAAACATCCCATTAACGCCCACCGTACATGCTGCTGGCAGGGTAGTTGGGCGAGGCAGGCCGGCATGCGTTCGGTAGCCATTTGCACGGGCATGGTGTACAATAAAAACCGCTTGACCGTCGTCCTTCCCGGCTACAAGCGCCGGGAATGTCCAAGAGAGATTTGGCATCCATGAGTACGACAGCCGTTGGCAAACAAGTCAGAACCGTGACGCCGGCCCGCTCAAACATCTTCGCCGGTCGCCAGGGACGCAAACTGCGAGAAGCGCTCCTGGCTTATTTATTCCTATTTCCCGCCTTCCTCATCATCGGGCTATTCGGGTTATTCCCCCTTCTGTTTGCCGCCTATCAGAGCACCCTCGTCGGCCTTAACCGGATCGTCGGCAGGTACGATGGCCTCAACAACTACGTCAGAGCCATCGACAACCTGACCTATGTCCTCTTCTTCTGGCTGGCGGCCTTGCTGGTCTTCATGGCGCTGCGCAGCATCATGCAGGCGCGGCGCACGGCCCAAGAAAAGCAGTGGGCCTTCTGGATCTGGGCCCCGTCCGGAGCGATCATTGGCGCCGGCTTTATCCTCTTCGTCCTGTTCATCTTCCGGGCGTTGCCCGCGGTGCTGGAAGTGCCGCAACTGATGCGCGCTCGCGGCGGCCCACAGGCCAGCTTCCAGCAACTGCTAGCCCAAGCGCTCGCCGCCCCGCCGATCCAACAAGCTCTGTGGGGTGCGCTGCTCTTTATCGTCGCAGGCATCGCCCTGCACTGGTACATCGCGCGCAGGCGCTCGCCCAGAGACCGGCTCCACAATGCCACCGGCGTTTTCACCGGCGCCGCGGTCATGCTGCTGTCCGCCGCCTACCTCCTCTGGCTTACATGGACCGAGATCCAGCGTGCCTACAGCGAAGCCCTCGAAGCGGGCGAAGGCCTCGACATCTGGTCGCAGATCATCACGATCAGCGCCGGCTTCCTGCTGCTCTTCGTCGCCTGGCAATTATGGGACAGCGCCAGCCATCGCCAATCCAACGCCGGCACAGCCCTGCGCCTAGGGGCCGCCGCCGCTTTACTTGCGAGCGCCTGGTTCCTGATCGGCGAACTGCCGCGCGCCATCGCCGCCGGCGACGATACGTGGTGGTACGGCTTGCTTGCCACGCTTTACTACTCAATGGGCACGATCCCGATCCAACTCGGCGTCGCCCTGCTGCTTGCCACGTTGCTTTTCCAAGACATCTGGGGCAAATCCGTCTTTCGCATCATCTACTTCGTCCCCTACATCGCCCCCTTTGTAGGAACCGCGGCCGTGTTCCGCATCATCTTCTCCAGCCGTCCGTCAGCCCCCGTCAACGCTTTCCTGCGCAGCGTCGGCGCAGACCCGCTCGCCTGGCTCAACGAACCGGCGGGCATTTTCCAACTCATGTTGGGCGACGCGTTAACATTGCCGGCGTGGGCCGCTGGGCCGAGCCTGGCCCTGGTCGTCATCATTATCTATGGCACGTGGTCCTTCGTCGGCTTCAACACCGTCATCTTCCTGGCTGGCCTGGGCAGCATCCCCCGCGAGCTTTACGAAGCCGCTTCGATTGACGGCGGCGGGCGCTGGGCGCAATTCCGGCACATCACCTTGCCGCTGCTCTCTCCCACCATCTATTTCCTGACGCTCTACTCGGTGATAGGCACGTTCAAAGCCTTCAACCACATCTATGTGCTGCGCACCGCCGCGGCCCTGGGCACGACCGACACGGCCAGCGTCGTCATCTTCCAAACCTTCAAGCGCGACACGCGCTACGGCTACGCGTCCGCCCTTGCCATTCTGTTGCTTCTCATCATCTTGGCGCTGACTGCGGTCAACAACCGCCTGGCAAGTAAGAGGGTCTTCTATGGCTAGCCAAACCACCCCGCTCGCGCCCCCCACAGCCGGCAAAGCGTCCGCTGATGACGGGCGCAACGGGCCGCGCTTCGACATGGGGCAAATCCTCACCTACGCCGTCTTGCTTACTGGCGCGGTCGTGGCCATCGTCCCGTTTTTCTATACCGTCAGCGTCTCGCTCATGAACCTGACTGAGGCGACGGGCGGCGCCTGGTTGCCGCGTGCGCCCCAGTGGGGCAACTATGAGCAGGCTTGGCGCGACGCCAGCTTTTCGCTCTACTTCATGAACAGCGTCAAGATCACGCTGATCACCGTGATCGGCGAACTGGTCTTCTGCACCCTGGCCGCCTACGCCTTCGCCCGCATGGAATTTCCCGGCAAGGCGTTTCTTTTTGCCCTGCTGCTCTCCACGCTCATGCTGCCCGAAGCGGTGACCTGGGTGCCCAACTTCATCACCGTCTCGTGGCTGGGCCGCATCGGCCCCATCCCGTGGATCAACAACTGGCCCGCCCTGACCATTCCCTTCATGGCGGGCGCGTTCGGCATCTTCCTCCTGCGCCAGTTCTTCCAGCAGATCCCCAACGAACTGTGGGATTCGGCGCAGATCGACGGGGCCGGACATCTGCGCTACCTGGTGCGCGTCATGCTGCCGCTCTCCAAAGCGCCGGTCATGACCCTGGCCCTCTTCGCCTTTATCGGTTCGTGGAACTCTCTGGCCTGGCCGATCCTGGTCACGTCCACGCCCGACTGGCGCCCGATTTCCTATGGCCTGCTTGCGTTTTTGGACGAAGCAGGCGCGCAGTTCCATCTACAGATGGCGGGGTCCATCATCACCATCGCGCCGATCCTGATCATCTATTTCTTCACGCAAAAGCAGTTTATCGAAGGCATCGCCACATCTGGCCTCAAGGGGTAGGCAGGTGGCATAAGCGGGTTCGACGGCGATCCTCATCGCCGTTTACATAGTGAACCTAAACGAGTGAGTGTCAACTCTGACGTCGAGTCCGGACACGATTCAAGTCAAAAACAAGGAGAACGCTATGCGTCACAAACATCTTTGGATGATGGTACTGCTGTCGAGCGTCGTCTTGCTCATGGCAGCCTGTGCAGCCCCGGCTACGGCCCCTGCCGCCGAAGCGCCCGCCGCCGAGGCCCCTGCGGCTGAAGCGCCGGCCGCGGAAGGCCCTTGCGCACCGGCCACGGAAGGCGAATGGGCCGGCGTCGACCCGAGCGGTCAAACCGTCATTTGGTGGCATAACCACACCGGTTCGCGCGATGAACAGCTCACCGCGCTGCTCGCCCAGTTCGACGAGTGCGGCATCACCGTCGTCTCCCAAAGCCAGGGCGGCTACGATGAAATCCGCGACAAGGTCAACGCCAGCATCGCCGCCGGCGAACAGCCTGCCGCCCTTATCGCCGGCTACCAGAACGACCAGGCTTTCTACCAGCTGAACGACGCCCTCGTCGACCTCAACACCCTGATCGACGACCCGAAATGGGGCCTCACGCCCGAAGATAAGGCCGACTTCTACGCCAGCTTCTTCGACCAGGGCGTGCATCCTGCGTTCGGCGGCCAGCGCCTCGGCTTCCCGCCCAACCGCTCCATGGAAATGATTTACTACAATCAGACCTGGCTGGAAGAGCTCGGCTTTGACGGCCCGCCCACGACGCCCGATGAGTTCCGCGAAATGGCCTGCGCCGCAGCCGAAGCCAAGGGCGACGGTTCCGGCGGCTTCATCCTGCGCGACGACGCCTCGGCTGTCGCAGCCTGGACCCTGGCCTTCGGCGGCGACATCCTCAACGAAGAGGGCACCAGCTACGTCTATAACAGCCAGGCGACCATCGACGCCATGACCTGGCTCAAGGGCATGTACGACGACGGCTGCGCCTTCTTCTTCACCGAGGGCTACCCCAACACCGAGTTCGCCGCCCGCAACGCCATCTTCGCTATGGGCTCCAGCTCCGGCATCCCCTTCTATGCCACCGACATCCAGACCATTGCCGAGCAGGAAGGTCGCGACCCCGATGAGTGGGGCGTTGCCGCGGTTCCGCACACAACGCCTGATCCGGTCCAGAACGTCTATGGCGGAGACGTCATGATCGTCAAGACCACGCCCGAGCAGGAATTGGCTGCGTGGCTGTTCATCAAGTGGTTCACCACCCCCGAAATCCAGGCCGAGTGGGTCCGCATCAGCGGTTACTTCCCCACCCGCGCCGGCACTGCCGAATTCCTGGGCGACTACATCAACGAGAACGTGCAGTGGGGCCAGGCTCTAGCTCTCCTGCCCTACGGCAGCTATGAGCCGCAGCTCATCTCCTACCAAGCTACTCGCGATGCCGCCACCCAGGCCTTCAACGAGATCATGCAGGGCGCCGACATCCAGACCACGATCGACGCGCTGACCGGATCGGCCAACGAAATGCAAGAGGAGTTGATGGCCGAAGTGGAGTAAGCTCCACACCGCCACCAATACGTAGGGGCAGGCCTTGTGCCTGCCCCTTGTTTTTCCCGTCCTCTTACGTTTCTAACCCGCCCAGAGCCTTTAGCCGAACTTCATGCACTTAAAGCGCTCGAAGACCTGCGGCTCGCCGTCCGGCCCGGTCTCGCTCCAGCGCTTGCGCCAACTGTCCGCCGCCTTCTCCGGCTCGTCGAACTGGCTCACATGACACAAAATCGCCGCGACCTTGCGCTCGGCGTCTGCGCTGATGTCCACCTCGATATTCGGCTCGTCGTGTCCCGATACATAGAGCTGGCTGATCTTGTGCGGCAGATAACCCTCGTCCATCATGTCCGGGTAGAACATGGGGTTATCCGCCGCCGGGAAAATCGCCTCCAGCGCGATCAGGCCGGCGTTGCGATGGTCGGGATGATTGATATAGCCATCGCCCACTAGATAGCGGTCCGGGTGCGGGCAGATGATCAGTTCGGGGCGAATGCGCCGGATCTCGCGCGTCACGCGCTTGCGAATAACGGGCGTCGGCTGGAGAAAGCCGTCCTCCTCGCCCATAAAGAGCACCTGCTTCACGCCGCATAGCTCCGCAGAGCGGCGCTGCTCGATCTTGCGCATGGCGATCAATTGGTTGCGCGTGATCTCCGGGTTGTGGTTGCCCTTGTCGCCGTTGGTCAAGATCATATAGGTCACGTCGATGTCCTGCCGCGCCATCTGCATCACCGTGCCCGCGCAGGTGAAGTCCGCATCGTCCGGATGCGCCACGATCACCAAAACCCGCTTCACGCCGGACCAGTCGGGCGCGTTCAGCTTTTTCTTATCTGCCATCAGCCGTTCCTCATCTAGCTTGCGTTTTCCGCCACGAAAAAGACCTCCGCGAGCCGCGGAGGTCTCGAACTTGCCTCAACGACGATCAGCCCATCTCGAGCGCTGCGTACCCTGGGCCTTCCGAGAAGAACAATGCATTGAGTTCCGTCGTGTACTGGTACTCTTCCGGCAGGTCCTCTTCGGGCAAGATTGCCTCGACGGGGCACTCCGGCACACAGGCGCCGCAGTCGATGCAGGTGTCCGGGTCAATATAGTACCACGGCCACTCGTCCTCCGGCTGGCCCGGAACGATACACTCGACCGGGCACACCTCTGCGCACGCGCCATCTCGGATGCACAGATCGAAAATAACATGCGTCATGGAAACGTCCTCCTAAAGATAGTAGTTGCCAAGTAGTTCAGCCGTGTCAACCTACCATCCACCCGGCTAGATCGCGCCACATCGACCATGCGCAAAACGCCATAGCGTAGATACGGGTGGGGTCATCAAAGCGGGTTCAATGAGGTCAATAAGCTGAGAGTGAAAAGAGCATCTGTTACGCCTTGCACAAATATGCCACGATTGTACTTGGCTTTCTGGCAAATGTCAATTGCCTCTCGCAAATTTCCCCCAGGCCATTTTGCCGGGATCTCCTGCCGTTCGCCCGCTGCAACGCCTAGCTCTCCGCCACCACCGCCAGCCGTTCGCGATCCAGAATCGTAATGCGCTTGCGCCCGATCTCGATCAACCCCTGCCCCTTCAGATCGTTAAGAACCTGGGTTGCGGTCTCGCGATAGGTTCCAACGCTCTCCGCCAGGTCCTGATGGGTCAGCCCCGTGATCGTCTCGCTCTGCTGCTCCTCCGCCACGCGCAGCAGCAAGCTGGCGAGCCGCGCCGGAATGCCCTTGAAGGCCATGTTCTCCAGACGCTCCTCAGCCTCGCGCAGACGCTTGCCCGTGATGTCCAGTATGCGCAGCGCCACCTGCGGGCGGTTCAAGATCAAGCGCTCCAGATCGGTGCGGCTCATCACCAGGATCAGGCAGTCTTCAATGGCCTCGGCGAAGGTGTTGTGCATGCGTGTGCCCAGCAGCGCCATCTCGCCGAACAACGTGTGCGGGCCTAGCGTCGCGATCACCAACTTCTTGCCTTCCGGGCTGATGCGATAGAGCTGGACCCGGCCCTCCTTGAGGATAAAGAGAACCTCGCCCGGCTCCTCCGGACGGTAAAAGACGCGACCGCGCGGCACCGTGCTCATGGTCGTGATGCGGTTCAACTCCTCCATCTCGCGCGGCGACAGATCCTGGAATACCACCAATTCCGACAGGTGCTGCATCTTCTCCGCCGGTTGTGCAACGGATCCCTTGTCCTCTGTCTTAGTCGGCATCGTCATCTCCTACGCCTTCACAGAACGGCCTATGCTTTTCTCGACCCGCCGAACAGAACTCCCTTTCGTCCATTATACTCGCCCGCAGAAGGAAACACCCAACCACAGCCGAGCGGCTCCGGTGCACCCCGGTTGTTTTGGCTGCACCTGCTTTGTTGCTACAATGGAGCTATGTTGCCTCAGCGCCGGCGTAAGCCAGTCCACCCGGACGCAGGGCCGGGCTATCTATACGAGTTGCAACCGGCCCAGCCGGCTGCCCCGCCCCCCGTGCCCCCGGTCCAAACTGCGCCCGACCGCACCGCCGAAATTCTCACCATCAGCGTCATCACGGCGCTCTTGGTGTTGCTGGGCTTTGGCATCATCTTCTGGACGCTCGAGAACCGTCATGCAAGCGCGCCGACGCCTACCCCCACCGCCACATCGCCGGTGGCAACCGCCACCGCGCAGCTATCGCTCGCCACTGGCGTGCCCGCCCCAACAGAGCGCCCGCCCGCCACACAACCGGCTCAACCCCAAACAGAGCGTACGCCCGTCCCTCCGGACGATATGACGCCTGATGTGCGCCTGCCCATCGTCTCGCTCGGCGGAGGCGCCGAAGAAACTGTCGAACCGCCGCCAGCAGTTGAGGCCGCTCCAAGCCCGACACCGGAGTTTACACCCACGCCCATCATCATCTCGCTGCCCTTCGTATCCAGCGATGAAGCGACAGCCATTCCGCCCACGCCAACATCCCCCATCCTCGAGTCGCCCATCGTCGAGCTGACCGAAATCGTCCCTACGGCGACCCAGGCCGCAGCGGCCCCGCCCACGGCTACGCCGACGCCGCTCCCCTCGCCCACACCCTACCTCATCGACAGCCTGAGGGCTTTCGTCGACCGCCAGCCCATGCAGCTTTACGTCGGGCCGTCGAGCATCTACACCGCCACCGACACGCTGGACTTCAACGCCGAGATTAGGCTCTATGGCCGCGACGCCACCGGCGAATGGGTCTACGTCTGTTGCGTCGACGATGAACTGGCCTGGGCGCGCCAGGCGGATGTGCGCATCGAGGGCAACGAACTGCCCGACGAGCTGGATGATGACGACGAAAACGACGATGAGGAAGCCAACGACGTGCGCTGGCTGCGCATCGAGCCGGCGCTCTCGACGCTGCGTCCCTTGCCCACCCGCACGCCCATTCCCCCGGGCGACTTCCCGCTCATCCGCTTCACGCCCGAAAACAGTGGCCGCATCCAGCCCTTGCCGAACCTCTCCGCCGCGGCCAAAACTTGGACGACGGAACCACAGGCGGGCGGCTCCTTGGTATCTCCTGCCGTCGTCGCCGGCTCCAGCGTGATCGTCGCCAGCAGCGACGGCCATCTCTACAGCTTCGACCGGGTCAACGGCAACCAGCGCTGGCGGACAAACCTCGGCCAACTCGTCACGGTCGCCCCTGCCGTAGACAACAACCTCGTCTATGTGGCGGACGATACCGGCGTCGTCCGCGCCCTGCGCGACCTGGGCAACGCCACGAATGAGGAGTGGAGCCGCTCCCTCGGCGCGCCGCCCATCAGCGGCATCAACGTCTTCAGCCGCACGCTCCTCGTCAACCTCAACCAGCGAATCACGCTCATCGACGCCGAAGACGGCGACCTGCTTACCGAGTTGAACCTGCCCGCCGACCCGCAATACCCGGCTATCGGCGGCCAACTGCTCTACGTCGCAGCCGACGTCATACGCGCCTACGACCTCATGGCCCTGATCGAGAAAAGGCAGATCGACCTGGTGTGGGAGGAGCCGAACATTCCTAACATTACCGCCGCGCCGGTCTACAGCACGCCCGGCGTCAAGAGCCTGGCTGAGCTGTACGTCGCCGGCGGCAACAATCGCCTCTACAGCCTCGACGCCAACACAGGCAGAGAATTGTGGAACCAGGACAACGGCGACGCTATCTCCAGCATGGCGGCCAACGACGTCATGGTTTTCGTAGCCGGCAACGGCTACATCCGAGCGCGTTCACGCACCGACGGCGCCGAAATCTGGAGCCGCGGCATCGCCGGGCAGATCCTCGGCGGCCCCTACGTCGACGATCAACGCCTCTTCGCCTATCTGCAAAACGGCAGCTTCCTGTTCCTCGAAGCAGCCACCGGCGAAGTGCTGGCAAGCCTTGCCGCCTACCCCGCAGCCGCGACCGCCGGCGCGGCCATTAGCCCGCCCTACGTCTACGGCCCCGGCAACGACGGCAAGCTCTACAGCTTCCGCGAAGCTCCATGACCGCGCCCGCCACTGACCGCCGCGCCGTCCGCCCGCCCGGCTGGGACGCACTCTTGCTGGCGATCCTCGTCCTGGCCCTGCTCCAGATCGTCGGACTGGCGGAGGCCGGCGTCCTGCCCACGCGCATCGCCGACGTGCTGCGCCACCCGCTGCTCGGCAGCCTGCTGCCCGCCGCCGGCCAATCTGCCATGGGCGATATCGGCCCACGCCCCGGCGACCCCATCGGCCTGACGCTCTTCGCACTGACGCTGGCCCTGCTCCTCGCCTACCTGCTGGCTGACCTGGGCCTCACTAGCCGCTGGCGCACACGCGTCAAGTGGCTGCTGCTGGCGGGCATCATCCTCACCGCCCTTGTGCTGCCCTCCGCCAAGCTCATCCTGCTGCGCCAGCAGAGCGGCCCTGCCAGCTACACCCACGATGGCG
>JASGTU010000248.1 GCA_030058085.1 Chloroflexota bacterium | reverse complement strand
GGCGATGTGCGGCACGGGCAAGTCGGGCGTGTAGCCGATGCGCTTCCAGGCGGTGAAGAGCAGGTTGAAGGCCGCAATCTGGCAGCAGCGCGGGTCGATATCCAGCATGTGCAGGTTGTCGCGCAGCACAGCGCGGACGGCCTCGACCTCGGATAGCCCTTCCTCCTCTATGCGCATGGGCACGAACATATCAAAGGCGGCGACTACGAAGTGGCCGGAGCCGCCACAGGGGTCCATCATGGTCACCTGGCTGACGCGTTGGGGCCAGCCGGCGAAGGTGCCGGCGGCAGGCGTGCGCGGGTCGCTGCGCGCTACGCCCTCGGCTTCGTCCTGCCAGCGCAGGTAGTCGAAGGAGGCGATGAGCGGGCTGGCGGGGTGGCGGGCGGCCCACCAGGCGCCCAGCGAGTTGTGCAGCAGGAACTTGACCATGTAGTCTTCGGTGAAGAGCTGCGTCACCGGCCCCAGGGTCGCAGCGCCGATCTTCTCCTCGCTGGCGTTGACCTCGGCCTTCTTCTTGTTCTGCCAGAACTGGTAGACCCAGCCCAGGCTGTCGTCGGCGGTGAAGACGGCAGACGGCAGGCCCTGCACCAACTTCTCGAGGGCGTGGCGGTGCTCGGGCGCCAGACGGATGCGTACGGTGGGGTCGTCGGCCAGAAAGAGGCCGGGCAACATGGCGCCGGCGTAGCGCGCCGCCAGATCCCAGGCGTCGGCCGCACCTTCGTCCGCAGCGAGATCGGCGCAGTCCTCCAGGGTGACGGGGATGCCGAGGCCGGGGTGCATGAGGAGCTGGTTCTCGGCTAGGTAGCGGGCGAAGAGCATGCGATGCCACTGCTCGTAGGCGATCTCGTGCACGAGGAGGGGCATACCGTCAGACAGGCTGCCCTCGCCAAGCTGGCGGGCGACGGCGCGCAGGGCGCGGCGCAGGCTGCGCTGATCCTCGGAGAGGGAGGGGAAGGGTTCGCTGCGCTCCACGGCGAGGGTGACAAGCGCGGCGCTCGCGGCTGCCTCGGCGGCGTCGCGGGCAGCGATGACGGTGTTTTCGAGCTGCTTGCGCAGGTCCGGTTGGAGGGGGGGCATGGGTGGCGCCTTTCAGGGGGTTGTCTGTTCAGATCTCTTCCCAGCGGACCGCGTCCACAAACAGACGCAGATGGCCGATGTTGAGGGTAACGACGGTTCCGCCGACTTGGAGGGCCTGCGCAGCGAGGATGGCGTCGCCGTCGAGGGCCTGGGGATCGGCGGTCGGTCTACCCTGGCGTCTGGCCTCGGCCCACAGTTCGGCGGCTTTGAGCATGGCGTCTGAGTTGATTGGCAAAAAGGTCAACGTGCGGCGAAGCTGATCGAGCCGGTCAAGGGAGCGGTTCATGGACGAGTGGCCGCGGGCGATTTCGAGCAATAAGTTGCGGCGCAGCTCGTAGTCTACGATCTCGGGCAGGACAATGACGTCTCCGGCATCGAGGATGTCGACGATGCGCTGGGCCATGTTCGGATCGACGCGAGGGTGGGCGAGTTGACCGGCGGGTCCGGTATCGAGGACAAGCACCCTAGTCATGGAAGCGTGCGCGGTTGGACAGGCGGTTTTCCTCGACGGCGCGTTGGATGACAGGCCACGTCTGCTCGTCGTATCCGCTCTCGTCGGCGAGCCACTGTAGGATGAGGCGCTTGGCGGCCTGATTCAGTGCGCGCTGTGTAGCCTCAGGCGATTGTGGCTGGGAGGGAGGCTGGATATCGACCGGTGACACCGAAGCGGAGACGGCGCTGTCAGCCTGGGCCAGCATGGCAGCGATCAACTGCTGATAGGAGCCGGCATTGGTGAAGCTAACCCAGGCATCGGCCTGGAGCCGTTCGAGAAGCAAGGCCAGAGTAGGGTCTGGCGGGGCTTTGCGTCCGGCGGAGCCGTTGCCCTGTGAAGCAACGGCAAACTGGACAGCTTGGGTGGTGCCAGACGCTGTGGCGTATGGATAAAGCTCTACCGGTAGGATCATTGGCTGCCTCCCTGCAGATGCATGTGATAGCGGGGCGTGAGGAAGCCGGCAAAGACGGACCAGACTCGGTCATGCAACTCGGTGAGCGTGGGATCGAGGGGGAGGAGGTCGTCATTGGGCTGCTCGGTTATACAGTCGATGTCCAGTAAAAAGTGGCTACTGTCTGCGTCGGCAGCGCCGGCGACGGTGACGATGGTGCGTGTCTGGGCTGAGTAGCGCACTTCCGCTCTGGAGAGAAAGCCGGGCAAGGAAGCAAGAGCGGCCGCGGCGACGAAGTCATTCGGTGCGAGCCAGTCACCTGCAGGCTCCTCTGCGAGCTGCGGGATGATATTGATGTAGCGTAGCCCGATACGGGTGATGCCGGCGGGCTGAAAGACCTCGTCAGCCCAAGCCCAGGCATGGTCGATATCGCTGTGCAACTGCTGCCAGCCCGTATAGGGCGGCAACATGTTGACGGTAAGAATGCTGTCGGACACCTGCAGCAGTAGGGGACGGTCTGCGTGACGGTAGCGCATGCGGCTTCTTGGGGGGGCGAATTCAGCACGGCCGGAGTGTAACTGAAGCTGGAAACCGGCTTCGGTCACCGGCTCCATGACAGGGAACTCGGATTCAATGCGGCGAAAGAAGCGGCTGAAGAGCGCAGGCTGCCACGATTGCCCTTCGGGCAGGCGGAAATGGATCTCGCAAAGGGCCTCGCGGATGGTGGGGTTGGGATAGGTCGGATGTGCGTTGCACTCCATGGTTCGCCTCCGTTGGGATCTGCACGGGAGGGCCGTCTGCGTCACCGGCGTTGTGCGTAGCGGCTATGCGACGCGCGATTGGCTGTAGGGTACCACAGAATGCGACGCGTGACGACATGGTAGGGTTGCCGCTCCCAGGGGGCTCCCGCGCCCAGAGGGCACCCGGGCGCCCCTGGTGAATGCACCCGGGTTGGGCTAAATCATGACCGGAGTCTGGTTGTCTACATGCTGCATGATCTCGGCGCGCAGGTCGTCAAGATAAGCGTCGACGTCGGCGGGCGTGCGTAGGGTGACAGACTTGGGCTGGACGCGCACTGCCTTTGGCTCCAGCAGTTTGACGGCAGCCTCACGGGCCTTTTCGATGCGAGCGGGGACGGCGACGGTCCAGTCATTCCAGGTACTGAGCGATTTTTCATCCAGGGTGGCGAGCAGCTCGGAGTCAGTGCCCACCTTCAACTCGGGCACAGGGCCGACGTGGTGTTCGATGAAGAGATCGT
>JASGTU010000247.1 GCA_030058085.1 Chloroflexota bacterium | reverse complement strand
GCGGGCAGGAAGAACAGCAGCGCCACGCCCACATACCCGACAGCCAGCCCGCCTAGCACGGCCATGCCCAGCAGCCCCAGCGTATTGGACGGATAACGGCTCGCCAGGATCAGCCCGTTGCGCAGCGCGTTGAACAAGGCCGCGTCGTGCAGCGCGATCAGCGGGTAGGCGTACAGCGCAATAGCCCCCGCCACAGCCACGCCCAGAATGTCGGCGGCTAGCCCGGCCCACACCACGAAGGGCACAGATGGCGCCGCCAGCAGCGGCAAGGTAGCCTGCAGCGCAATCAAGGGAACCAGGAACAGCGCTCCCAGCCCGACGCTGCGCCGCCAGACGCGCGGCAGCGCCCGCAGCATCATCCCCAATGACGCGCGCCGCTCTTCGGCAATCGCCCCCTGCATGTATAACAGCGCCGTCCAGCCGGGCGAAATCAGCAGCAAGAACGCAATGCCCATCTCGACCGGACGGCCCAGTACGCCCAACACGAACGCCGGCGCGCATAACGCCGAAAAGATCAAGCCCCCGGCTGTCACCAGGGGCAGATTCGTCCACAGTTGGTTAGCCGTCACGCGCACATAATTGGCGGGCGTGAGCGGCTCCAGCCCATCCCTCACCGGCTTACCCTTTCAGGCCGGTCATCGCAATCCCCTGGATGACAAAGCGCTGCGCGAAGAGGAAGAAGAGCAGCACCGGGAAGATCGAGATCATGATGCCCGCCAGGACGTGGGCGCGGTTGCCCATGCCCATATAGCCCTCCAATTGGATGATGGCGATGGGGAAGGTGAACTTGTCCCAATCGCGCAGGTAGAGCAGCGGGCCGAGGAAGTTATTCCACGAGCCAAGGAAGGTGAAGATGCCCAGCGCCGACAGCCCGGGCCCGACCAGCGGCAGCATCACCTGCCAGTAAATGCGGAAATAGCTCGCCCCGTCGATCTTGGCGGCGTCCATTAGCTCAGCCGGCAAAGTGAGGAATTGCTGGCGCAACAGGAATACCCCGAACGCGCTGGTCAACGCCGGCAGAATCAGCGCCCAGTGTGTATTGGACAGACCCAGATTCCTAATAACGATGAACGTGGGCACCATAATTACCGTCCACGGAACCATCATCGACGCCAGGAAAACAAAGAAAAACGCGTCCCGCCCGCGGAAACGCAGCCGTGCGAAGGCGAAGGCCGCCATTGAGCAGGTGATTAGTTGCGCTACAGTAACGATCAGCGCGATCTTAAGGCTATTCCAGAAGAAGAGAAGGAAATCGATGTCGGGCGATGTGATGACCGTCCAGTAGTTGCCTATATTGAACGCGGTAGGCCAGAAATCCGGCGGCAGATCGAAGGACCTTGACGGATCGCGCAGCGAGGTCGAGAACATCCAACTGATCGGCGCAAACTCAATCAACGCCATAATGATCAGAAACGCCCAAATAA
Source organism: Chloroflexota bacterium (assembly GCA_030058085.1). GTDB lineage: Bacteria > Chloroflexota > Anaerolineae > Caldilineales > Caldilineaceae > JASGTU01. The sequence goes on along the minus strand of JASGTU010000247.1, from coordinate 19,186 downwards.
CGGCCTCACCTGCAAAACCCGCCAAGGCCCGCCCAGGCCGTGACCGCTGAGTAGTGATACGACGTTCGCTCACCGTTGCCATCGATGGCTTCTTCCCTTCCTAGTGGCGCTTGTCTATTCGTAGTGGACCCAACGCCGCGCCATGACAAACTGCAACATCGTCAGCGCGATTAGAATCGCAAACAGCGTCAGCGAAAGCGCCGCCGCATAGCCCATCTCGAAGCGCTTGAAGCCCACCTCGTAGATATAGAGCACGATCAACCGCGACGCATCGCCCGGACCGCCTCCCGTCAGCACAAAGGCATTATCGAAAACCTGACCCGCGCCGATCAGAGAGATGACGATGGCGAAAAACGCGGTCGGCGTGATCAAAGGCAGCGTAACGTAACGCGTCAACTGCCAGCGATTCGCCCCGTCAATCCTAGCCGCCTCATACAGCGACTCCGGAATGCCCTGCAGGCCCGCCAAATACAGTACCATCAGAAAGCCCAGGCTTTTCCACACGTCGTAGAGGATAACCGAACGCAAGGCCCACGTACTGCTGCTCAGCCACGGCACCGGGTCCACGCCGATTTGGGACAGCAGGTAGTTGATCACGCCGCGATCTTGGGTCAACAGGAACTGCCAGACCAGCGCCAACGAAGCGGTCGTGGTCAACACCGGGAAGAAGATGGCCGTGCGCAACAAATAGCGCAGCACTCCGGGCATGGCCCGGTTGACGCCCATCGCCAACATCAGGCCGCCAATGTTATTGAGGAAGGTGGCCCCCACCACAAAGACGAGGGTATTGCGATAGATCAGCAGCATCCGATTATCGCTTACAAGCCGCTTCAGGTTCGCCAAGCCGACCCACTTGGCCGGCGAAAGGATGTCGTACTCCATAAAGATGAGAACAGCCGAAGCGAGGATGGGCAGGATCAGAAAGATGGTCAGCGTAAGCAATGCTGGCAGGATGAACGCGTACCCAGCGAGCGCCTCGCGGCTTTGCAAGCCGGCTGACCTTCCGCGTCGCTTAGTGCTTTGGGTCTGGGTCATTCCGCTGCTCACAGAAGTCTGCATCGAGCAGGTCCTCCGGACGTATGAAGTGGTTGTCTTACTGTAAGGGCTAGAGGCTCAGACAGGATATCCCACCGATCTGCCTGACAGAGTCTCTAGCCCTCGTGGTCTTGCTGTGCAAGTCCACAGCTTATACCGGCTGGCGAACGCTACGCCTTGATCTTGTCCATCTCGGCCTGCAACTCGACATGCATCGCCTGGACAGCCTCATCAACTGTCTTCTCGCCGTTCCAGATCGTCTCGAGGTGACGGTTCATCACCGGCTCGATGATGTTGAAGTTGGTGGGCGAAGGCACCGTCTTGGCATAGTCCAGCGACTTATAGAAGAGCGCCGTGTTGGCCGGGCCGTACTCGGCGAAGACCGGCATCTCGGATACGGAGCGTAGGGCCGGCACGTTGCCGCCCAACTGCACCATATCGATCGCCGCATCCTGGTTGGACAGGAACTTGACGACTTCCCACGCCGCCTGATCGTCCGCAGCCGAAGACGAGATGCCCCAGCCGTCGGTGCCGACGTCCGTGCGATACGGACCGGATTGGTACGGTTGATACTGGATGTCGTAAGTCTCAAAGCCTTCCGCCAGCGAGGCGCCAAAGCACCAACGCCCGCAGGTGCGCATCACCAAGTTGCCGGCGTGGAGCTGCGCCGTCTCATCCCAGCCTGCCGGGTTGGGCGAGAACTTGTGCACAAGGATGAGGTCCGCCAGGAATTGCAGCGTCTCGGAGAACTTGGGATCCAATACGTTGGAGTCCACCCAGTCGTCGGTCAGCAGTGAGGTGTCGTTGTTGAAGAACCACGCATGCATGCCGAACAGGTTGGCGCCCCAGAACGAGTAGGCATAGCGATCGTCAGCCGCCCCCGATACCCGCGACACTTTCTCGCACACGGCCAAGAAATCGTCCCACGTCCAGTCTTCCGCCGGCGGATCCACTCCCTCCTCTTCAAAGATGGCCGTGTTGTAGTAGAGGATCATGTTGTTCCAAGAGAACGGGTACTCCATCTGCTTGCCGTCCACCTGCAGCATTTCGCGCAGTGTCACATGCACGTCGTCCATCAGGAGCTGCTGCGCTTCGGGGTCGGCCTCAAGGAACGGATCCAACGGTACGAGAATGTTCTTGTTGGTCAGCAAACGCAGGCCTTCGATGGCAATCATGATCACATCCAACTGCTCGCCGCCTGCAATCTGTGTAACGATAGAATCTGAATAGGCCGACCAGTTGGGAACAGGCGTTGCAGTCACCTTCAGATCGATATTGGGTAGTTGCTCCGTTGCCCGTTCCAGAGCATTATCCCAGGTATTGATCGGCATCGAGGTCGTGGCTACGATCGACACCTTTTCCTGGCTCGGCGCAGCCTCTCCGCCTTCGCCGCTCGTAGCCGGCGCGGCCGCAGGCGCGCAAGCCGCAGCAACAGCCCCTGCCATCGTCAGGGCAGACAGCCGCAGCATGTCGCGCCGGCTGAGCAACCTTCCTCTATCACTGTGCAACTCGGCAGACATATCTTCTTTCCTCCTCCATTGGGTGATGGGATTACGGCAAGAGGGTTATCGGTCAACGCCGGAGCCCTTCAAGCCTAGCAGAACGGGGGACATACAAAGATGACCGATTTTGGAATGTACACTGCCGTGCAGGGCCAAGAACAGAGGTTAGGTCAGGGAGCGAAATGCGAAAGAAGCCTGTGCTGACGCGGCGTCCCGCCAAGCTCGGCAGAGCGGTAGTAATTATGGCACAGAGCGCAGCGTCGGTCAACCAAAGCGGGCTGCGATTTTTCTGATTGTGTAACAACTAACGCGCGCCTAGGCGCGGCGAGAGCGGCAGCCGAAGCACAGCAGGGATCGCCGCAAACGCGGCCAGCGCAGCCACGGTAAAAGCCGCGGTCAATCCATAACGATCCGCCAACGCGCCGACCAGCCACAAAGCCAGCGCCCGCAACAAGAAGTTGATGAACATATAGACGCCGTTGGCCGCGGCGCGATGATCGGGAAACTGGTCCTGGACGATCGCCATCATCACCGGCGTAGGCGAGATGGCGGTTAGCCCCAGGGCGATCAGCAGCGGCAGGGCAAGCGCCTTCGGTCCAAACAGGAAGAACAACATCAGCACAGGCGCGGCGCACAGCAGCGACAGCAGCATGCGCCGCCGTCCCCAGCGGTCGCTCAACGTGCCGGTCAACAAGGCCCCTGCCACGCCCGCCGCCTCGAGGATGGTCAGCGCGGCTGCAGCCAGCCACAAGCTCGACTGCAACTCATCGCGCATGAAGATGGGCAGGTACGTGGTTAGCGCAGCCGTCATCAGCCCCAAGCCGCCCATCATCCACGCCAGGGCCGGAAAGACGCGCTTCGCCTGCGGCAGCATGTAGCTCAGCCCCAGCGTCTTCTGGTCCAGCGGGCGCGCCGTCACCGTGCGCAGCCGCCAGTAGAGGATGGCCGAGGCCAACCATCCCGCCGCGGCCATGCGCCACAGCCCATCCAGCCCCCACCAGGTTACGCCCGCCACGGCGATCATCGGGCCGAGCGTGCGCCCCAGTTCGCCCGTCGCCATAAAGACGCTCATGCCCGTGCCGACGCGGTTACCCGACACGCGCGCGATCATAGCAGGAGCAGGCGCATGGAACGCGGCCGTACTCACGCCGACTGCGATCAATAGCAACGCCAGCGTCAGATAGTCCGGCGCCAGCCCGATGACGCTCATCAGCGTGGCCGTGGCAGCCGGAGCCAATATCACGAAATAGCGCAAGCTCACCCGATCGGCCAGATAGCCGATAAAGGGCGTGAACAGACTGGGAAGCTGGGTGAAGATCATCAGCCCGCCCGCGCCGGTATAGCCCATACCCAGCCTGTCTTGCAGGACGGGCAGCAGCGGGGCTAAAAAGGCGGCATAGGTATCATGCACCAGATGCCCGCCCGCCACGGTGGCGACTTGGTCTGTATGAAAGTGCGCTTCAGCCTGGGCGGGGGCTTGCTTGGCGGCGGCAGCCTGGGCTACATCAGCCTCCGCCGGCTCAGGAGTGCGAACAGAGATCGATTCGGAAGACATGGCATTATGCTCTAGATGAACCGTGCGCCGGCAGTAAAAAGTACCGGTCGCCTACCGACCGGACGGCTCTCAGTTAACCCTACGCGTCCCCATCCGTCAAATTGCCGCCGTTTCGCCCCTGCGCCTCGCCGTTATTTGTTCGCCACAAATTACACGAATTTCTCGAATTCGTCACAATCGTTTCGTGCCATTCGTGCCATTCGTGGCAAAGCTCTGCGCTCTTTAGGCCTTGGCAACTGGGTTTTCGGCCCGCTTTTTCTTTCCCGGTCGCTGCGGTATAGTAAAATCCTATGGACCTGCTTTCCAGCCGGCGCGCTATCCGCCGCAACATTGGACTTCTGCGCTCGCTCGCCATGTACTATGGCCGGCCTGACCGCGCCTGGCGCATGGCGCGCTTCTACCGCCAGTTCATGCGCCCCGGCGACCTCTGCTTCGACATCGGCGCGCACGTCGGCGGCCGCGTTCGCACCTGGACCGGCCTCGGCGCCCGCGTCGTCGCCGTCGAGCCGCAGCCTCATCTCATGCAGCTTCTGCGCCGCTGGTACGGCGCATCCCCGCAGGTGACGCTTGTCGAAGAAGCCGTCGGCGCCAAGCCGGGCGTGCAGCAGATATTTATCAGCGAGCGCACCCCCACCGTCAGCACCCTCTCCACAGAGTGGATGGCGGACGTGCTCCGCGCCGAGTCCTTTGCCGGCGTGCAGTGGGAGAGCGCAACCGGCGTCGCCGTCACCACCCTCGACGACCTGATCGCCCGTTACGGCGAACCCGTCTTCTGCAAGATCGACGTCGAAGGCTACGAGCTCGAGGCGCTGCTGGGCCTTTCGCGCCCGCTGCAAGCCGTCTCCGTCGAGTACGTGCCCGCCGCGCGCCATATCGCCGTCGAGTGCATCCGCCGCCTGGACGCCCTCGGCGCCTACGCCTATAACTGGACCATAGGCGAGCAGCATCGTTGGCAGTCGACTGCCTGGCTAAGCGCCGATGACATGATACAACGACTAGCAAGCCTGCCCGCCGGCGCCGATTCCGGCGACATCTACGCCCGTCTGCGCCCATCCCCGGAACAGTGAGCCGCCCGCCATGCCCGCCGATTACCCGGATGCCGAAGCCCGCCGCCGCACCGTTCTTGTCGTCGTCGTCAACAACCCCGCTGACTTCCGTCGCGTCGCATCGGAGGGTTGGTATCGCATCCCCCAACGCAGCGCGCCGCGCCGCATCGGCGCCGACTATCTCGCCTTCTACCAGACCGGCGCGTTCAAAGGGCAAGAAGAGGCGCAGACCGTCACCTACTACGCCTCCACCAGGCGATACCAGCTTGTCACCCGCCGCGAATTACTGCCCGCCGAAGCGGATCACCCGCGCGCCGGCGATTACTATTTCCGCATCGACCTCGGCCCGCTGCAACGCCTGACGCGGCCCATCCCCGCCGTCTCACTGCGCCGCATCACCTTCATACCCACAACGCTAGACCGCCTTCTCAGCGCGCCGGATGTGCGCGACCTCTTCTATCACGAAGACCCGTTCGACAAGCTTTGGCGCACCTTGCGCGCCAACCGTCTGCGCCTAATGAAAAACCGCCTCGTCGACGACTGGCCGGTTGACATCACGCTGCGCGCCCGCGGCGGCTATCTAGGCATTCGCTGCTCCAATGACCCAGAAACCCGCGCCCAAGCGCGTGAACACAAGCCCATCCCCGCGCCGGCGCGCTGGGAGATCCTCTGGCTGCCCGCCGACGCGCTCGAACGCAATCTCGACGCGTGCCTGCGCCGCATCGGGGCCGCGCTGATCGACCTCGGCGGATCCGACCTGAACGCGGAGTAACCGGCCCGTAACGCGCCGGCGTAGAGGAATCGCAGGCCGCCTGAATGGCCCGCCGCCGATGACCATGCACTCGCACAACACCCCCCAGCCAAACGTCAACGCCGTCAACACCGTCGACGCCAATCGCAGCGCTCTGGACGCCCTGCGCCGCCATTGGTTCATCGCCGCGTTGTCCTATGCCGCAGCCATCGCCGCCGCCTACGCCTGGCTGGCCCGCTCCGCCTTCGCCGCCCACGCCGCGAGTTGGCTCATCTGGGCAAGTGTCACCGCCGCCGTCATCCTCGGCTTTCTCTGGCGCATCTTGCCCCGAAACCGCCGCAAGGGCGAAACGCAACTCTTCCCAGATTTCGGCTCCGGCACCTGGCTCAGCCTGTTCTGCGGCCTGCTGCTTGCTTTGCTGGCGGGCTTTCTCTTTCGCCCCATGCCGGCGGGCTGGTTGGCCTGGGTCCCCGCGCTGCTCTATACTGTGGCCCGCCTGCTCGACCTGTGGGACGGCTATCTGGCGCGCCGCGCCAACCGCGTTAGCGAGCTGGGCGCTGCCCTCGACATCGAACTGGACGGGCTGGGACTGCTCATCGCCGTGGCCCTCGGCGTTCAGTATGGACGCCTACCCGTGTGGTATCTGATCCTTGCTGTCAGCCGCCAACTCTTCGTGGCGGGCATGTGGCTGCTCAAACGCCGCGGCAAGCCCATCTACGACCTGCCGCCCAGCGAAAACCGCCGCATCATCGCCGGCTTTCAGACCGGCTTCTTGACCGTCGCCCTCTGGCCCATCCTCTCGCCGCCGCTGACCCGGTTTATGGCGTTGGCCTTCGCCATCCCCCTCGTCGCCAGTTTCGGCCGCGACTGGCTCGTCGTCAGCGGCGTCATAGGCCCGGACGCGCCCGCCTATCTGCGCAGCCGCGGCATCGTCAAGCGCGTCGTCGAAGGCTGGCTGCCGCTCGTTGCGCGCATCGGCGGCGCGCTTCTTGGCGCCGGGCTGCTGTGGCGCCATGCGCCTAGCTTCGCAGCCGGGCTTGCGGCAGCGCCCGGCCTGATCTGGGCCGCCGTCGCCCTGATCGCACTGGCCTTGCCCTTCTTCGCACTGGGCAGCGCCGCCCGCCTAGCCGCCGTCTTCGTCATCGCCCTCGCCTTTCTCGACATCTCCGCCGCAGGGCTTAGCTGGCGCGACAACGCCTGGATCCTGTTGAGCGGCATCCTCGTCGCCCACTTCGGCAGCGGCTACTACGCCCTGTGGCAGCCGGAAGAAGACATTCTCCATCGCCGCCTGGGCGACACGGGGCCCGCCCTGCGTTGAGCCGCCTGCGCCGGCTCATGCGTCAATTGACGGAACACGTCTCCGCATTTCTCCCCTTGCCCGCGCCGCGACTGCGGCATACAGTGAGCCATATGCTCATGTACACGCAACGCGATCCTTCGACCACATACCCTAGTTCATCCCCTAGCGCCCACCGCCGCAGCGCGCCGTCTCTGCGCGGCCTATTGCTCGGCGCGGCGCTGGTCTGTGGCCTGCTGGTCATGCTCGGTACATCGCCTGCCCGCGCCGAAACGCCTGGCGGCCCGGAAGCCGCGGTCAATCCGGCTACGCTTGACCCGCCGCCGGTTCTTCTCTATCTGCCCCAGATCGCACATACCGGCCGAACCGCCAACGAAGACGACCCAAATGGCTGCCCAACCGTCTCGGATGCGCAGTACGCCTCCGTGCCCACCATCGGGCCGCGCCCCGGCCATCCGCCGTCGATCCACGCCGACCTCAATCTCGCCGTACGCGGCTATGTCCCCTTCACCGCCGCGCTCACCCTCGTCGACATCAATGGTCCGATCGACGACGACGCGCCCCGGCTTGGAACGCTCTTCGCAGACCGGCCTCTGCCCGAATTCACAGGGGCCTATCAGGTAAATGGTTGGGATTGGAGCAGCACATTGTGTCCGGACGCGCTCTGGGCCGGACACGGCTGCCGCGCCGCGCCAATCGCAGACCCGCCCGTCACGCTGTTGGCGATGGCTTCCGCCCGCGGCGAGGCGGTCCTCACCCCCTACCGCCGGCCTGAGATCTATCCGGCGCATTTTGTGGCGTTGGTACTCTACGCAGAGGAAACCCGACTGACGCTCGGCTATACGCGCGATGACTCCGCCGCCGCCGGCTATGTCATCCACCTCGAAGATGTCTGCGTGGACCCGAACTTGCTCTCGCTCTACCGCTCGCTAGACGCTGCAGGCAGGGCCTCGCTGCCCGCCCTGCACAGCACGGAACAGGTCGGCGTCGCCGCCGGCCCCGCAATCAAGGCTGCTGTGCGCGATACCGGCTCCTTCATGGACCCGCGCTCACGCAAGGACTGGTGGCAGCCGCAGTAACCCGCGGCCTACCCCTGGGAACCGTCCACCCCCAGCTCGGTCGCGCAACCCTTCATGGCGTTCAACACCCGCTCCACATGCTCGTCAAAGTCGACGCCAAGTTCCTCGATAAACTTGAGATTCTCGTCGCGGTCAATGGCCTCGGTGAACTTGCGGTTTTTCCACTTCTTCTTGACCGAACTGACCTTCACATCGTGCAGGTTGCGATCCGGACGAACATAGGCGCAGGCCAGGATCAGCCCCGTCATCTCGTCACACGCCAACAGCGCTTTGTCCATTAGACTCTCGCGCGGGACGCCCAAAAACGTCGCATGCGCCTCGACGGCATGGATCAGTTCAGGCGGGTAATCGCGCTCACGAAAGAGGCGCAGTTCCGTGCGCGGATGGCCGTCCGTCGTATCGTCCATGTCGGGGAACCGTTCGTAGTCCAGGTCGTGGAGCAGTCCGGTGATGCCCCACAACTCCTCATCTTCGCCATAGTGACGGGCGTAAGCCCGCATCGCCGCCTCGACCGCCACGTTGTGGCGGCGCAGGCTTTCCGATTCAATCCATTCATACAACAGCGCATATGCCTCGTCTCGGCTAGGCAGGGGCATGCATCAATCCTTTCTATGAGCCGTTCAAGGCCGGACAAAAGAACAGGGCGGCGCAGAGTGCGCCGCCCTGATTGTACCACCCGTAAAAACGGGATGGGCAATCGACTACATGCCCATGCCCATGCCGCCCATGTCGGGGCTAGGAGCGGCTTTCTCCGGCTCCGGAATATCGGTAACCAGAGCGGAGGTGGTCAGGATCATGGCTGCGATGGAGCAGGCATTCTCGACCGCGCTGCGCGTCACCTTGGCCGGGTCGATGATGCCGGCTTCCAGCATGTCCACGTAGTCGTTGGCGAGAACGTCGTAGCCGGTGTTGAGCTTGCCTTCGCCGTGCAAACCGCGCACGCGCTCGATCACGACCGGGCCGTCGAGGCCGGCATTGCTGGAGATCATGCGCATCGGCTCTTCCAGGGCGCGGCGCAGAATCTTGACGCCGGTCGCCGCGTCGCCTTCCAGGCTCAGCTTGTCAAGCGCGGGCGCAGCGTTGATCAGGGCGACGCCGCCGCCGGGTACGATGCCTTCTTCCACAGCCGCACGGGTCGCGCTCAGCGCATCCTCGACGCGGTGCTTCTTTTCCTTCAGCTCGGTCTCAGTCGCGGCGCCCACGCGGATGATGGCGACGCCGCCGGCCAACTTCGCCAGCCGTTCCTGCAGCTTCTCGCGGTCGTAGTCGCTGGTGCTGGCCTCGATCTCGGCGCGAATCTGGTCGATGCGGCCCTTGATGTCCGCGCTCTCACCGGCGCCGTCTACGAACGTGGTGGTGTCCTTGGTGCTGACAACCTTGGCGGCGCGGCCCAGGTCCTCAAGCATGACGGACTCGAGCTTGCGGCCCAGTTCCTCGGTGATCACCTGCCCGCCGGTCAGCACGGCGATGTCGCGCAACATGGCCTTGCGGCGGTCGCCGAAGCCCGGCGCCTTGATCGCCAGCGCGTTGACCATGCCGCGCAGCTTGTTCAGCACCAGCGTAGCCAGCGCCTCGCCGTCCACATCCTCGGCGATGACGACGATCTCTCGCTTGCCGATCTGCACCAGTTTTTCCAGAATCGGGACGATGTCCTGAGCGCTGCTGATCTTCTTATCCGTAATCAAAATGTACGGATCTTCGACCTCAGCTTCCATGCGCTCGGAATTGGTGACGAAATAGGGGCTGAGATAACCGCGGTCGAGCTGCATGCCCTCGACATACTCGGTCTCGAACTCGAGGCCCTTGCTCTCCTCGACGGTGATGACGCCGTCCTTGCCGACGCGGTCCATAACCTCGGCGATCAGGTCGCCGATGGTGTTGTCGGCGGCGGAAATGCTGGCAACCTGGGCGATGCTTTCCTTGGCGCTGACGGGCATCGCCATGTCGCGGATCGCCTGTACGATCTCATCGCGGCCGGCCTCAATGCCCCGCTTGAGGAGCATAGGGTTGGCGCCCGCGGTCACGTTCTTCAGGCCCTCGTTGACGATCGACTGAGCCAGAACCGTGGCGGTGGTGGTGCCGTCGCCGGCCACATCATTGGTCTTGGTCGCAGCTTCCTTCAGAAGCTGGGCGCCCATGTTCTCAAACGGATCTTCCAGCTCGATCTCCTTGGCGACCGTCACGCCGTCATGGGTGACCGTCGGGCTGCCCCACTTCTTGTCCAAGGCAACGTTGCGGCCCTTCGGCCCCAGCGTGGTCTTTACTGCATTGGCCAATGCGTCGACGCCGGCCTTCAGGCTCCTGCGTGCCGCATCCTCGAAAATAATCTGCTTTGCCATATTTATGTCTCCTCAACTATCTCGCTGTACCTGGTTTCAGTTGCCCAAAGCCACAGATCAGGCTATTTCTTCTTGCCGTTCTCGACGATCGCCAGAATATCGGTCTCTTTCAGGATCAGATATTCCTGGCCATCCAATTTGATGCTCGTGCCTGCGTAGCGGGCGTAGAGGACGGTATCGTCCACCTTGACATCCATGGCAATGCGCTCGCCCGACTCTTTGCGCGCGCCGGGGCCGGCGGCTACAACGACGCCCTGCTGCGGCTTCTCTTTGGCCGTCTCCGGCAGGAAGATGCCGCTTGTCGTCTGCTCTTCCTGTTCCACGGGCTTCACGACTACTCGATCACCCAACGGCTTTAGGTTCATGTCCAATCCTCCTTAACCAAATGACTGACGCTATCTTGAAGTTGATCTAGCTTGATCTTGCGATGGGTAAAAAACCCGTTAGCACTCTAGTCATGCGAGTGCTAACGGGCGTATGATACCCGATGCAGTATTGTCCTGCAAATTCTTGGCACGGGCGAGAGGGCTGAGATCCGCCTTTTCTCGCTAGATTTCTGCTAACGTTGTGTTAGAGAAATGTATGCGCCGATCTATCCGCCCTGCCACCGCCGTACAGCCGGCCTATATGCCGCTGGCGCTTGCCTCCGGCGCAACCGAACGGATGTAGTCTAGCATATCTTCTTCCTCACGGACGTAATCGACCAGTTGGAAAGCCTCGTATAGCTCCTTGCTCTGGGAAAAATAGCTGTACGCCCGCGCATAGGCCTTCTGCTCCAGCGCCACATGCCCCAAGTTGTGCAGCGTGGCGGCCATGTCCGTCCACGCCCCCCGCTTCTCCGAAAGCTCGCGGTCGAGTTCATACCATGACAGCGCCAGGTCGAAATTGCCCTGCGCATAGGCCACGGAGCCGAGGTTGTTGTAGCACGTGCTGATGCCCACCATGTCGTCGATGCGGCGAAAAGTCTCCAGCGCCTGCGTATAGGCTTGCTCCGCCTCCTCCAACCGCTCCATGCCTTCCATCGCCAGACCCATGCTGTTGTAAACGCTGGCGATCAACTGGTCGTTGTTGCGGCGCATGGCGATGCGCAATGCCCACTGATGCTCGCGCAGCGCCCTTGTAAAATCGCGCAGCCCGTAATAGGCGCTGCCCAGGTTCATGTGGGCCGTCGCCAACCCGTCCTGATCGCCTATCTGCGCCTCGCACTCAAACGCGGCGCGCAGATAGCCCAGCGCCTGCCTCGGCCGGTCCAGGATGCGGTAGGACGTGCCCAGATCGGTATAGGCATAGGCCATCTCGTTGAGTAGATCGCGGCTGTCAAAAATCTCCGCCCCGCGGCCCAACCAGGAGACCGCTTCATCAACCCGGTCCAAGAAGAACAGATACCGCCCGATATTGATCAACATCCAGCCGTAGTCGCGGGCATCGCCCAATGCCAGGGCCGCGGCCGCGCCCACGGTAAGCCAGCGCAGGCTGCCGGGCGGATGCCGCCAGAACGCGTAGTGCGCCAGGGCCAGGGCATAGTCGCGGGCCAGGCGGAAATCGTCCGGATCCTCGCGCACCTCTTCCGGCAGTTCCAGGCCGGAGCGGTCGATGGCGGGATCCGCCACCAGATCCGCCGGCGAGGCCTGCCACAGCCGCTCAATACGCTCGGCGCACCAGTCCAGCCCTTTGTACATATTGCCCCACTCGACATCGATCTCCGGCCAACGCTCCAGCGGCAACACCTGATAGCGCTTGATCAGATCGACGTAATACCTGGCGTGGCGGCGGTCCCACTCCTCGCCCAACATCACCGCGTTCTCGGCCACATAGGTGCGCACGAGCGGATGCAAAACCACACGCTGGTTATAGAGATCGTGCTCAATCAGCGCGCGATCATGAAGCGCGATCAAGGTTTCGCCTAAAGTGCGCGGCGTGCCCAGATCCGCCCAGAACAGATCGCGCACAGCCGTCAATGCCGCGCCGCCCGCCGCACTGACCAGCCGGTTCAGCAACGGCCCCGTCTCCGGATGGATCGAGGCGAAGCTCTCGACGGCAAAGGCCGCTACGTCCGGCGCAGCCAGCGTGCCGTCCGGCCCTATCGCCCCCATGAGCAGGCCGGACAAATCATCCCATTCGTAATCCAGCATCAGCCCCAGCGTCAGCCGCAACACATAAGGCCGGCCCGCAGTAAGCGCGTACAACTCGTCTGCCCGCTGCAAGGCAAGCTCGCGAATCCTTTCCGGCGCGCGCTGCTGCAAAAATCCCGGCAATTCCGCCGCCGTCAGCCCCTTCAAATGGACATGCTGAAACTGGACCAACTCGGCAATGGCCGGGTTGAAGTTACGGTCGATGAGCAACACACGCGAATTGCCGCCGGCTTCGTGCAGATGGCTGATGATATCGACCAGTGTGCGCAGATCCTCCGGCGTAGCGCCGGACAGCTCGTCCAAGATCAGCAGCCGTTTACGCCGGTAGAGCTGCTCTAGGATGCCGATGCCCCAGCGCTCCTCGCCGATGCGCGTCAGCGTTGTGCCGAACACCGTGTCCAACGTGCGCACAATGTCATACAGGCGAAACCGGGTTGCGCCCGCCGCGCCGACCCAGGCAATGCCGTCGCTAAAATGGCGGAAATTGTTCCACGCCGCGGCCGTCGCCAGTGCGCTCTTGCCGTTGCCCTGCGGCCCGCTGATGGCGATGGCGGGCAGATCGTCGCCGCCAGTCATCCATTCATGCAGCTGCACCAGTTGCTCACGCCGCCCGCCAAAACCATCGAGTCGGTATAGCGCAAGGTTATGTCGAGTCATTTGTTCGGCTTGGTCTGGCATAAGCAATCCAAACTAGGCAAGCGGCGCTCACGACGTTAGTGTGCGTTGGTCCGCGCTATACAACTAGGGCCACTCATCTCGAGCTATTTATCTAGAGCTACACGGCTAGAGGACGAGGCAGGGAACCTCGCTGGCCGCGGCGATCTCATACGTCAGTGCCTGTGACAGCTCAGATCCGCCGGACATCCGCCCATATTTCAGGCTCTCGCCGCTCGAATCGATCACGATCAGATCAGGGCGGACGCGCCGCGCCAGGCTGTTCACGTTGACGGGCGTGACGGTTTCCACATGGTCAACTCGGTCGATCAGCCCCTCGCGTACAGCCGGCGGGTCCGGCGCTGCATCCGACACGACAATCTCTATCTCTTGGTTCTTTAGCAGTTGGCGGATGGCCTCCGTTCCCGCCCGGGCCGCCCCGATCACCCATACGCGCATCCTTACATTCTCCCTTCGCAGCGCTTACATCAAGCCTATTCTCGACAGTAAGTAGAAAAAGCCGTATACCAGCAGCGCCGAAGGAAGGCCTACAACTAGCCCGACCCTCATCATGTCACGCCGCTCAATTGCGCCGGTCACCGCCACCAGTGTCATGCGCGCCGATGCGCTGGGCAACATATAGGCCAATGCCAGCGCCATGACGGTCGGCGCCACCAGGGCGGCGGGATTCACGCCCATGGCTTGGGCCAGCGTGATCAGCACCGGCGCCAAGATCGCACCCAACGTCACGTTGTTCATAAACTGCGTCAGAGCGAATCCGACCAACACGAGAATGCCCAACACCACGGCGTAGGGCAACCCATCCAGCGCCGGGGCCAACAACTGCGCAAACCACGCGCTGGCGCCTGTCTTGTCCAGCGAATCGCCCAGGGTCAGCCCCGCGCCGATCACGAAGAACACGCCCCAGTTCACGCCCTTCAGGTCATTCCAATCGACGATCTCCTCGATGGACAACAGCGCCACCGCGCCAATGGCGACCACTGCGCTGCTCAGGAGCGTGGCGGGCAGGCGCAGCACGCTCTCCAGCATCGATCCGGTAACCCACAACCCCACCGACACAGCCATCACGCCGATAATCTCACGCTCCGGCGCCTTCAGGCTGCCCAGGCGATCCAACTCGCGCACCGCCGGCTCCGTATCGATCACAGCGTTGGCAACGGGCAAAGCGCGCCGCAACAGGAACCACGTCAAGGGCACGAGCATCAACACCAGCGGCACGCCGAATGTCATCCAGTCCAAGAAACTGAAGTCTCCCGCCTGCCCCAACAAGCCGCCGGCAATCGCGTTCTCGCCGCTGCCCATCAAGGTGCCCATGCCGCCGATGCTCGAACTAAAAGCGATGCCCAGGATCAGCAGTTGCAGCACACGCGGCGCCTTGTCCCGCGGCTCCACCCGCTGCGCAATTGTGATCGCCACCGGGATCAGCACGGCTGCGGTTGCCGTGTTCAGCACCCACATACTGAGCAGCCCGGTGGCAGCCATCAGGCCGAACAACAGCCGGTTCAGGTTGCCGCGGCTGAGCACAATCGTAATAAGCGCCATGCGTCGCGTCAACCCGTGTTTGCGCAACGCTTCCGCCAGAAACAGGCTGCCCAGGATCAGGAAAAGCACGGGCGATCCAAACGGCCCGAACGCGCCCGTAACAACGTCGATGCCCAGGGCAATCTGGCAAATGGGCACCATCAAGGCGGCGATCGGCAGCGGCGCCGGCTCCAGGGCCAAGATGCTGCCGGTAAAAACGAAGAGCGCCAACGCCCGGCGTCCTTCTTCGGACAGGTCAGGCGGCAGCGGCAGCAGCAGCGTCCCCGCGGTCAGGCCGATCACGATCAGGAAACGGCGCAGATCGAAGACCTTGCGCATACCCGCCTGGATCGGCTGCTGTAGCACGTCGAGCGGCGTAACCCGCCGCTGCAGGCGTCGCTTGCTCGTCGTGATGCGTTGGGCAGTCTCGCGTTGGCGCCCAGGCGCGGACGCCTCGCCTGCCGGCTCGTCCGTTTCCGGCCCGTCTTCTCGGCGCGACTTCTCGTCGCGCTGACGCAGAGGCGCCAGCGTAGCCGTCGTCGGCAGCGATGATTTCAGACGCGATCGCCTAAAGCTCATATCCGCTTGTTCGCCGGATTGCGCTAAACCGGGTGGCACTAGAAACAGAGATAGCAAAGAAAAGGCGCGAGTGCGACGCCAACCGCCGCCGCACTGAGGCTACTGAGTGCGACACAAAGACAGCCCTTCCAGCGCCGGCCCGCTCTGCGGGTCGATTTCCAACGCCTTGTTGAGCCACACCAGCGCCTTGTCGCATTCGGGCGGCGATTTATAGATGTGGGCCAAGCCGGCCGTATAGATCTGCTCAATACGAGCGTTATCGCCAATGAGGCTCAACCCCTTATCCAACTCCACGGCTGCGTCCTCATAGTTGCGCCGGGCATAGAGCGCCATGCCCAAATGGACCAGCGCCGGACCGTAGTTCGGGTCCAATTCCACGGCCTTGCGCAGCACGCGCACAGCCTGCAAGTGGTCGCCGGCGTTGTAGAGGCCGTCGCCCAACGCATCCAGCGTCACCGCCGATTCGTAGACTCCCACGGCCTGCTCATAGGCTTCGATGGCCTTGTCATATTCATACAGGCCGACACGATGCTGGCGCGCCTTGCCGATGTAGAGATCAAAGCGATAGGGCGCGGCGGCAATCGCCTGGTCATAGGCCGCGACCGCGGCCGTATAGTCGCCGCGCATCTCGTAGAGAAAAGCCGTGTTGCGCAGCGCCAGCATGTTTTGCGGGTCCGCCTCCAGCGCCTGCTGCAGGTAATCCTCGGCCCTATCCCAGTTGCCTACGTCCGTATAGATTTCGGCCAGGATCGCCAGCGTCGTCGCGTTCTTCGGCTCGATCTCAAGCGCGTCCAGCGCATAGTTCAGGGCCGCCTCATATTCGCCCTGCCAATCCCGCGCCCGCGCCAGCGCGTTGAGCGCATCCGTGTCCGTTGGGGCCAGCGCAACCGCCTTCTCCGCCATCTCCGCCGACTTGGGTAGGTCCTGCAACATCAAATAGAGAGTCGAGAGCGCGGCCAGCGGCTTCGGGTTATCCGGCTCCAACCGGATTACCTGCTCATAGGCCTCCATTGCTGCGGCGACATTGCCCGACTTGTACGCAATTTCGGCGTCGGACAAAAAAGCCGCGCCGCTGCGCGTCGGCTCCACGGTCGGCGCCATCGGCTGAGATGCAAGCCAGGCCGGCTGCTGTTCGTACAGAATGATGGCGACCACGGCCAATGCGATCAGCGGCCAAAACCTCGCCACCCCGCGCCGTTTCCGGCGCGGCTTATACGTGCGGTCCAGATACATGGCTTGATTATAGCATTGCGCTAAAGGCCGACCAACTCAATTTGCCTCGGATGCCCGCCGCGTGGTATACATGGTAGCAAGGACGCCCCCGTAGCTCAGTGGATAGAGCGTCGGCCTCCGGAGCCGAAAGCACAGGTTCGAGTCCTGTCGGGGGTACTTACCTGCGCCGCGGTCGCGGCGCAGTTTTTATTCGGAGCGCAGCTGCAGCCAGAGCGCAGGCAGCAACATGGCGATGAAGACCACCAGCGCCGCCCCCCACACCCTCAAGCTGCTCTGCAGCCAGGTCGCACCCGGCATCAGCCCCAGCCCATACAGAATATATGCCAACAGGCCACAGTTCACGGCCCAGAGCATGCTGTGTACCAGCGCCCGCCGCGAGATCACGCGCACCTGCGCGATCAACAACATGCTCAACGTCGCCACGATCGTCAGCAAGGCGATAATCAACGAGGCCAAGCCTATCGGCTCCGACGTCTCGACCTCGACAGCCGCCATCTCCGACGCCTGCTCCACGCCGGGATTCTCCGGCTCCACAGCCGCAGCGGGCGCTTCCGCCACGACGTCTGCCTGCGCCGTTTCAGAGACTGCCGCCGAACCTGCCTGGATCGCTTCTCCCTGTACGCTGACCGCGAGCGGCGCGCCGGTCGTAGCCGCGCCGACCTGCGCCGTCACCTGCAGCAGTCCCCCGCGCTCCATCATCAGATCGCGCGAGGCGATGCCGTTGCGCACCGTGGCGCTCTCCACGCGCGGGGCGGATTCGTCCCCTTCGAACGCCAGGATGAAATCCGCCGCCCTCCCGTCGCTGACCGGATTGCCGTTGTAATCCAGCACAGGGCCGGCCTGCAACCGGATCTGGTCGCCCGCCGCGATGACGGGCGGCGACTCCAGTGCATGGCCGCTCTCGACAATGGGCGTTCCGTCCGCAGCCAGGATGCGTAAACCCAAAGGGCGCGCTGGGTCCGGCGCCAACCGTTCGGCCAAGCTGGCGAACCGCGTACCCGCCACGCTCACCGGAGGGGCGCCCTCCGGCACAAACGCACGAAACAACGCTCGCATCGCGCCTTCCAGGAAGGGCTGCGTCTTGCTATACACGCCGTAGTAAGCGTTCAGCTTGCTGATCTCGGTGGCGTCCAGGAAATAAGGGGCGTTGAGGGCGAAGACCACCACGTTCTTCGTCGCCAGGTCCTCACTGCGTTGGCGCAGGAAACGCTTAACCGCGCCGCTGGACGGATACTGCTCTGCGTCGACATCCAGCATGGCGAAGATGATCCAGTCCGCCTCGTCGATCAGTCTGTCCATCCTGGCGTTTTTGTCCAGTTCGGCCTCATCGTCGGCGTCGTCTCCTCCCGCCGCATCCATGACAGGCGGCTGCAATTGGATGGCGGCCTGTTCGGGAAGCGGCTCCGGCGTGGAAGGGACAGCCGTCTCCTGCGCGGCCGGGGTTGGCGGCGCAGTCAGTTCAGCATCCAACAGCTCGACCAGATCGGCAAACGTTCGGCTTTGTATCTGGCTCTCGGTCAACTGGCCTGTTGCCTCTGGGCCATAGAGCCGCAGAATGATGTGGCCCAGTTCGACCGGCCCCACGGCGGCCTCGGTCATACACGCTTCGCAATCCCGTTGTAGACGGCTATTCGTTATGATTAACAATTGCTCGCCCGCCTGCGGCACGCGCGAGAATACCTCACTGGCGCCGCTGGGGTCCGGGTAAAGGATAGCAATGGACTCCAGAGCGACCTGGCCGATCTCCGCCAGCGCCGCCGCCTGGGGCTCCTCGTCCAGCGCCGCCAGATCGCCCTCCTTGGACAAGACGGCGGCAAGCGGCAGAACCGGATCTTCCTGCGCTCTTGGGCTGTCCGCCGCCTCCGCATACAGGCTAAGTTTGAGACGCACGATGCGGCGCACCGCTGCATCCACGCGCTGCGCAAAGCCGGCGTCGTTCACATAGCGTTCCTGGAAGAAACCGATCGTTTCTTGGATATTGTGCTTTTCGGTCTCCCAACTGCCGTCGGCGCTAAAGCCGTCGAGGACGAGCAGATCGTGCCCGGCAGTAAAGGCATCCAGCGCAATGCGTCGAAAAGGAAACTCGCCGGCTGACGCGCTGTAGTGTCGCCGGATCGCCGGCGAACCCAGGCCGCCGCTGACCATCAAGCCGCCTTGTTCACGCCACGCGGCGAACCCTTCCTGCTCCAGCACCCGGCTCAGCTCGGTCGCCAAACCAATCGGCGTATTGCGTCCCAGTCCCGTCCCCTGAAAACCGCTGTAGCGAACGTGGCTGGACATCATGCCGTCGGTCACAGCCGGATCAACTTGAGACGGATCGCCGGTTGCCGGCAGTCGCGTCACAGCCAGGAAGGGCGGCAGCACAACCCGGCGCAACTCCTCTAGGCTGCGCTGTACGGTGGGAATCTCCTGCTCAGGCAGCCGATCCACGTCGCCCGCTCC
>JASGTU010000246.1 GCA_030058085.1 Chloroflexota bacterium | reverse complement strand
CCGAGGACGATCATGCCGTCAACCTCCCGCTTACATTGCCCACCATCTCCCGCAGCGCCTCGCGCACCGCCGTCAGTCGCAGCGAGGCGTCTACGACCATCTCCATCACCCTCGCCAACCTCAGCTCTGCAGTATGCTCGTCCTGCATACCCACCGCATGCGCCCCCACCAGTAGTGCGTCCACCTCGCCTATCACGGCCGCTATCTCTGTCAGTTGCTGTGCCACGGATCGACCTCCTCTGCCTTGCTGCGGGATGTAGTGGCGGCCATCGCCGCCTGCTGGTGCTCCTCGGTCTCCTCGTAGAGCCGCCCGGTCTGCCAATTGCCACGCAGCCGCAACGGTGCGCATGGTTGTCCACCGTAGCGGCGCTTGATGTTGTGCAGCACGGTCAAATTGCTCTGCACCTTCTCCTCGCGCGACGTCCCTGGCTCGCCGCGGTCCACGTGGAAGCGGCACGTCGACGCATTGCCCCAGTCCGGTCCGCCCCTCTCTTTCCAGCCCTTGCCGTCCGTGTTGATCTGCGAGAGGGCAATGAACGTGATGCCATACTGCTCTGCGATGTCGCGCGCCTTGAAGGCCACCCTGCGGTTATTCTGGTACTCGTTGCCGCCGCAAAGAAACTCCAGCTCCTGGATGTTGTCGAGGATGACGCCGACTACCGGCCCTTGCTGGCAGCGTCTCTCCACATCGAAGAGTATCTGGTCGGCGTCTTTGGTGCTGTCGCAAACGTCAATCGGCAGCGTCGGGAACTCGCTATACGCACGCACCAGAATGTCCGCCCACTCGTCGGTCATATGCTGCTCGCTGCCCGGCTGCAGCAGCGTCGCCGGTATCCCGTACCTCCACCCGAACCAGTAGTGCAGCAGTTGGTCTTTGCCGCCCTCCAGCGGATAGAAGAGCACACGCTCCGGCGAGTGCTCGGCCATAATCGCCTCGGCACTAGAGAAGAGAAAGTGCCTCGCAACAGCCGTCTTGCCCATGCCGGAGAGGCCGGTGAGCAGCATCAGCGCCTCGGCCTTGAAACCAAGATAATGCCAGTCCAGCGTCTGCCAGCCGGAGCGCATGCCGTAGATGCGTCGCGGCAGAAGCCGCCTGGCCTCGGTGCGCTCGATGATGCCCACGGCCACGTCGGCCACCGGGACGGCTCCGCGCACCAGCACATCCGGCACCGAGTAGCCAATCTCGTCGGTGGCGTCGGCTACATGCTCGGTGGCGTCCTCCGGCGTCCATTGCTCGGCCGCGGCGAAAAGCGCGCGCGTCTCGTCTCGCTCGTTGCCTGCGGCGAACCAATCGGCCGCGCCGCCCTTTGCCGGTGCGTCGTGCCAGCGCACAATGCGCATGTCCGCGGCGATGCCGTCCAGCGCCCGTGCGATGGCCGCCATGTGCCTCTCGCCGGCGCCGTCATTGTCCGGCCAGAGGATCACCCGGCGCCCGGCAAGCCATTGCAGTGTCTCCGGCTCCGGTATGACCTCGGCACCGTATGTGCCGACGGCCGTCAACCCGGCCTGGCGCGCAGCGTCCGTGTCCTTCTCGCCCTCGCAGATGACCACCGGCCGCCGGTTGTCTGGCTCGAGCATCCACGACTGCCACAGAGGCAGCCTCGACAAGACCACGCCCTCCGGCGTGCCGAGGTTGCCGTCGGCGTCCTCCCACCACATGCGTTTGCCACCGTCCGCGAAATCTTGGCGCCGGTGCACGGCGATGATCTCGCCATCGGCGTTGACCACCTGGTAGCGGGTATCGGCCACGAGCACGGCCGCCGGTGGCGCATTGCGCAGCGCGTCCCGGTCCGGCTTGCTATAGCGCTCCGGCGGCTCTAAGCCGTAGATATGGCCGACGAACTCAAGTCGCGTCCGGAAGCCATCGTGCGGCCGGTATCTCTGGACGAGCGCAAAGCAATCGCCCGACCACCCATCTCCATATCTGTGGCAGAGACCGGCCTTGTCACCGGGTCCGCCTATCTGCAATGATGCCTCCGTCTCATTGCCGTCGTAGACCCACAGATCGCGGCCGCCGTGGCTTGCCGATTTGCGCTCGTCAATGCGCAAGCCGAGCGTCTGCACCAGTGGTCGCGGGCACCGTGCAAATGCGGCCTTGATCGCGTCCTTGTACTCCTCGCTGGTCACGTTGCTATCCTCCTCTCGCGTTGCAGCGTCCCGTTGTCATCGTTGGCGTAGTACCATCCGTCATTGCAGCATGCGCCGGTGCGCGGCTCCGTCGTGCATCCGGTGTGCGCGTCCCAAACGCCCTCGGCTTGCCAGATCGCGATGTAGTGCTGCTGCGTGAGCGACCAGTCCTCTACGTAGCAGCGTGACCCGTTGCTCATAAGTTGAAAGGCTTTGCCATTGCGGGATGGCTGGCCTGGCGAGGCGCGCGCCGGGTCGTAACCGTTGGCGGCCTTGATCACGTAGTTGATATTGGCAGCGCCCTTGGCAATGGCCGCCGTCAGGCCGTGGCGCAGCGCGTCGGTGCCGATCCCGTCTCGCTTACACTTGTCTGCGAGGTCGGTGGTGAGCGTGGCCTCGCGCGATAGCGCCATGCGGCCGGTCTTGTTCTGCGCCGCCACGAGGTCCATCAGCGTCTCGACGAGGTCTAAGCAGCCGGGTGGTAAGTCGGCTCTGGCGAGGGCAATCATGCTCTCTGCCTCGTCGTCCGTCATGGCTTTGCGCTGCTTGCGCTTGGGTGTTGTGGCCGGTGGGTCCGCCGGAGGCGCGTCAATGGCGGCGTCCGGAAGCGCGTCGTCTGCGCTTTCGGACAAGAGGTCGTTGCCGTTGGTGTTGACGTTATCTCCTAGCCGAACGTCTAACGGCCTTTGACGTTCTCTCTCCTCTCTAGTGAGACTCGTCTTGGACTGGTCTAGGACGAGTCTCAGACGAGTCTTAGACTCAGCGTCTTGGAGGTGGCTCTCCAGGGCCTCCACGGTGAGCCAGCGCTTCATCCGGACCGACGCCTGCAGGGCCTTGGCGATGTCCTCGGGCGGGTCCCAATTGGGCGGAAGGTCGCAAGGCGGCGGGCAGACCCTCTCCCACTGACGCGTCTGGTTCTGCATCCATGCTGTCACGTATAGGTGCGCCTTGCCGTCTCGGTCCGTATACTCCTGGTACATGCCTCGGTCTATGATGAGTCTTAGACAGGTCTCAGCCTTGTCTAAGCCTACTCCGAGCATGGGCGCGACGCGCCCGGCGTATACCGCCGGCGCCCGTGGCAGGATGCCCCATGGCGCCGCGACCGGCAGACTCATGAGAAAGAGCAGGGCGGCCGTAGGGTCCGCGGCGTGCAGGGCTGCGAGGTCCTCTGACTCGGCGATCTTGGCGTGGAGCTTGACCCACTCGGCCATCTGGAACACTCCTGTGTCCGGCTACTGCATCGGTATGTTGGCTGGATCGCTGTAGTAGGTGTCGAAGGCCGCTTCTGCCGTCTCGAATTCAGTCATCGTCGCCGGTCCCGGTATGACTATCTGCGTGTTATCCTGACAAGGGATGTACTCGTCGATCCAGTAGCCAGCATGCTTGAACTCATACCAGTACGCCCAGTTAAACCAGTTGGTCTTTCCATCTTCGTCCCTGGCCGGGCGTGGCCGTTGTCCATTCTGTATAGCCTTGTTGATCAAGACCATCAGGTCGCGAGTCTTCACGAGAGCAAAGCCCAGCAGGGTCTCTCCGTCCTCGGTGAGGTACCCGTGTATCGAGAGCGTTGGGTAAAGCCAATCGTCGTCGATAGCTCGGTTCCTTTTTTGTAGCTCAGTCTCCATACCGCTCCAAAGCCTGGATCGCAGCGTGTGCGTCCTCCACAGCGTCCCGTCTCTCTGCACTCTGCTGGCGATGCCGCGGATGCTCCCGCTAGCGTGGATTAACCACTCGTCAATGCCAGCCAGAAC
>JASGTU010000245.1 GCA_030058085.1 Chloroflexota bacterium | reverse complement strand
CGCGCCTCGGCGGCAGTTTCTCGCCGCGGGCCATCCATGCCCAAATAGACCACGTCCACCGCATCGGGCATGGCGCGGCGCAGCGCAGCGGACAGACGCGGGCAGATGACGGGGCGCTGCGCCGTCTGGTCGATCTGTTCCAGCGAAGCATCTGCGCCCGCAAAGGTGTGCGGCAGGCTGCGCGTCCAGTCGATATAGTCCGAGACAATGGCAATCTGCCCGCGCTGGAGCGTAGGCGTCAGGCTCACACACGCATCCCAAGCGAGGATCTGTCGGGCGCCCAGTTGCAGCGCGGCGTGGATGGCGGCGCGCGGATCGGTCCGCACCGGCGAACCGGAATAGGGCTGCACCCAGATCGCCGGGCCGTGGCTGCGGGCGCGCAGCCCAACCGGCCCCACCGGCCCAAAAGGCGTGTCGAGCGTGCGTTCCGCAACCAGCGGCCCGAACGTGTCCAGCGCAGCCGGCGGCAAGAATACGGCGAGCAAGAGACTCAGGTCAGCTTGTGGAATATCTGATGGCATGCGAAGCTATTCTCGAAGATCTGTCGGCGTACAGAAATGATTGAAACGACCTGCCCAACCCGGCGCACAACATAACACCGAATGCAGGCGATGGCAAAGCGGAGGCTCCCGTCTGCCGGAAAGCATCGACCGGCTCGCCCGATCCATTCCAGCTATGAATTTCGACTTGCCGCCCCTGCATTCGGCGCCATACTGGTTCGGAAACTATGTTTCTGTCATTCTGACGACCGGAGGGAGGAAGAATCTGCTCGTCCGCTACACAGGGATTCTTCGCCTTCGGCTCAGAATGACAACTGCGCAAAATATGTTAGTAGAGCAATACGCAAGGAGACGTCAATCCCTATGATACCAGAAACGGCCCAGCCGCCTATTAAAATCGCCCTGATGGGCGCGGGCACGTTCGCACGCGACGCGCACCTGCCTTCGTTGCTCAACCTCGGCCCGCTCTTCGAGATCGTCGCGGTCTACAGCCGCACGGCTGCCGCCGCGCAAGCGCTCGCCGCCCGCATCCCCTACGCCGTCGAGACCGTCACCGGCCAAGACGCGCTCCTGGCGCGGCCGGACGTCGAGGCCGTCGATATCGTGCTGCCCATCGCCGCGTTGCCCCCCGCCATCCTGCGCAGCCTGCGCGCCGGCAAGCACGTCCTCAGCGAGAAACCCATCGCGCCCACCGTCGTCGAGGGGGAGGCGCTGCTCGAACAATACGGCCAATACGGCGCGACGGCCCTCGTGTGGATGGTGGGCGAGAACTGGCGCTACGAAGAAGCGTTCCTGCGCGCCGCCGAGATCGTGCACAGCGGCGAGATCGGCGAGCCTGTCGCCTGTCACTGGGCGGTAACCACGCCTATCATGCCGCAAAACAAGTACTTCCAAAGCGCCTGGCGGCGGGACGGCTCCTTCCCCGGCGGCTTTCTCGTCGACGGCGGCGTTCACCATGTAGCGGCTATGCGCCTCATCTTGGGCGAGATCGCGGAGGTGACGGCGCAGGCAACGCTGCACGACACCGGCCTGCCGCCCGCGGACACGCTCACCGCCGCGCTGCGCTTCGAGAATGGCGCGCTGGGCTCCTACACGGTGACCTATGCAGCCGCCGCGCCTTGGCCGCCTCTCCTGCACATCATCGGCACGCACGGCGCGCTAGCCGTCCAGCGCCGCGAGGTGACGGTCACGACCGGCGGCGACACACGGCGCATCGAGTGCAGCGGCTTCGACGGCGTTGAGAAGGAGTTAACCGCCTTTGCCGCGGCCATCCGCCAAGGGGCGGCGCACCGCAACTCGCCGCAAGAGGCGCTGCAAGACCTAGCTGTGATGGAAGCGCTGCTTCGGGCCGCTAGCTCCGGCGCGTCCGTCAAGCCGCCGCGTCATGCGCCGCGCCCGGCTGCGTAAAGACGCGAAAGACCAACTCGGTCGGGTAGTCGAAGCGCTCCACGCGCCAGCCGCGGCCGGACGTCAGCGCCTCGAACCGGGCGGCATAATGGTCGGGCATGCCCTTGCGCCGCCCGCCCAGGCTGTGCGCCGGATAGGAGATGATCAACAGCGGCGCGTCCAGCGCGTCCAGCAGCCGCCGCCCGGCCTGCCGGTCCATCTGCTCCAGATTGGGCAGCGTCTTGAGCAGCAACACCACATCCGCGTCCGGGCAGGCCGGCGCGTGCACCAGGTCACACACCTCGGCGCGGCCATCCACGCTCAGCAAGGGAAAGCAGCGGTTGAGAAACGCCGCCTGGTCGACAAATACGTCGCAGGCGTAATAACTCGCGCCCGCGGGCAGGCCCATCCAGGGCAGCGCCAGCGGGTTGAAGCCGCAGCCCATGTCGGCGATGCGCGGGGCCGGCGGCAGCCCGGCGAACAGATCGCGATAGAACTGCGCCAGGATCGGCATCCGCTCGCGCGTCGAGACGTGGCGCGCCAGGATGCCGGCGCAGACCGCGCGCAGCCGTTCCGCGTCATCTACGGCAGCGCTCAGGTCTTCCAGCCAGGCGTCATACTGCGGCGCAGCGTCCAGGTAGGCCGCGGCGACCTGGTGCAGCCGGTTCTTGACTGCCTTGAGCGCATCCTTGCGCTTGCTGCGCTTGCCCAACTCCTCCGCGGCGAGGGCGCGCACCAGCGCGGGCGAGACCGTCCGGTACTTGGCCGAAGCGAGCACGTCCTCTGCCAGCCAATCCAATTCGCCGTCGTCGCCCTTCATCACGCCCGCTCGCCCCGGCAGGACTCCAGCAGCCGCGCCATAAAGCGCAGGTTGTGGATCGTCGCCAGCCGCATGTAGTTGACCTCGCCGTGGCGGTAGAGGTGGTGCAGGTAGCCGCGTGAATAGCGTTGGCAGGTCAGGCAGTCGCACATCTCGTCCAGTGGACGCCGGTCTTTGATGTACTTGTCGTCGCGCAGGTAGAGATAGCGGAAGCCGCTTGCATCGCCGGGCGCGCCTCCTCCTGCGGTGTAGAGGCGACCCTGGCGGGCGTCGCGCGTGGGCAGCGCCGAATCGAAGAGTTCGTAACCGGCGTCGATACAGGTCGCCACGCTCTGGGGATGGCCCACGCCCAACGCATGCATGGGGTACTGCGCCGGCACGAGGCTGCGCGTGTAGGCGAGAAGGTTCTCCAGCAGATTGCCCTCTGCGTCGAGAGGCCAGCCCCCGTAGCCGTAGCCGTCGAAGCCGATCTCCAGCAGGGCGGACGCGCACTCGGCGCGCAGTTCCTCCGAGCCGCCGCCCTGGATCACGCCGAAGAGCAGCGGGCGTTCGCGCTCGCCAAGCTTGCGCTGGCGCACCTGCCGCTCATACTCACGCCGGCAGCGCGCCGCCCAGTCGATTGTGCGCCGCACGGAGAGCCTCTGCTCGGCAAGGTCGTCGTCCACATGCGTGCAGTCGTCCAGGCACATGAGGATATCTGAGCCGTAGGCAAACTGAAGTTGGATGCACTTTTCGGGCGTGAGCAGCAGCTTGCGCCCGCCGCCTTCCGGGCGAAAGACGATGCCGTTGTCGGTCAGCGAGCCGTAGCGCGCGTTCTGGCGGATGAGCGAATAGGCCTGGAACCCGCCCGAATCGGTGAGGATGGGGCCGTCCCAGCCGCTCATGGCGTGCAGCCCGCCCAGGGCCTGTACCGTCGAAGAACCGGGGTGCTGCATGAGGTGGAAGGTGTTCATCACCACGCCGCGGATGCCGCAGGCGGCGAGGTCCCGGCTGTCCACGGCGCGCACCGCGCCGAGCGTAGCGTCGGGCAGATACGCCGGCAGGGGCAGTTCGCCGTGGGGCAGGATGAGGGCCGATTGCCCGGGCATGGCAGCCGGCCTAGTAGGCGCGCTTGAGCATGCGCCGGATGTCGCGCTCGCTCTCGCGTTCAGCGATGGTGTCGCGCTTGTCGTGCAGCCGCTTGCCGCGCGCCAGGCCGATCTCCACCTTCGCCAGACCACGGGCGTTGATAAAGACGCGCAGCGGCACGATGGTCCAGTTGCGCTGTGTCGCCTGGCTGTGCAGGCGGCGAATCTCGGTCTTGTGCAGCAGCAGCTTGCGGTCGCGCAGTTCGTTGTGGTTGAAGCGATTGCCCTGCGAATAGTGGGCAATGTGCACGTTGAGCAGATACGCTTCGCCGTCGCGCACCATGACGAAGCCTTCCTGCAGGCTGATGCGCCCGGCGCGCACCGACTTGATCTCGGTGCCGGTCAGGGCGATGCCCGCCTCGAAGGTCTCCTCGATGAAGTACTCGTGGCGGGCGCGACGGTTGGTGGCGACGGTGCGCGGGCCGCTTCTCGTCTGTTCGGTCTTGTTCTGTTTAGCCATACCCTAAGAGCCTGACGCGCCTTTCTGTAGGTGTTGCAACGCCGCCTCCAACTGCGGATCGCCGGCGCTGGACGGCTGGCCTTCCGGCATCTCGATTGCGATGTCCGGCTGCAGGCCGGCGCCGTCGATAGTGCGGTCGTGCGGCGTGTGCCATGTGGCGATGGTGACGCGCAAAATGCCGCGGTTGCGCAACGAATAGGGAAGCTGCACCGATCCCTTGCCGAAGGTTGTTCCGCCGATGAGCGCGGCGCGGCCATGATCCTGCAATGCGCCCGCCACGATCTCGCTGGCGCTGGCGCTGCCCTCGTCTACCAGCACCGCCAACGGCACATCCGGTGCGACGGCTCTGTCGCCGGTGCGATAGGTCTCGGTCGCGCCGTCGCCAAAGCGCTCGATGAGCACGACCTCGTCCTCCAAGAAGACGCCGGCGACTGCCACCGCTTCGCGCAAGAGGCCGCCCGAATTGCCGCGCAGGTCGAGGACGATGCCCGCGGTCTCGCGCTGCAACGCATCCTTCACCGCTTCGCGCACCAATTGGCCGGCGTTCTCGTTGAACGCGTTCAACCGCATATAGGCGATGCGGCCATCCTCGCCCAACGCATCGGTGCTGATCGCCGGAACCTCGATACGAGCGCGCGCGACCTCCACGTCGAACGGCGCCTCTCGCCCAGGGCGCAGCACCGTGAGCGTGACCGTACTGCCCTCCGGCCCGCGGATCAACGCCACGGCCTCGGTCATGCCCAAACCCATGATGCTCTTGCCGTCGACAGCCAGGATGCGGTCGTGGCGGCGCAGTCCAGCCAGCCAGGCGGGCCGGTTCTCGAACGGCTCGGTGATCACCAACGTGTCGGCCTCCTCATCCCAGCCAACGCGCGCGCCGATCCCCTCGAACGCGCCTTCCATGCCGCTGCGGTAGTAGTCCGCCTCTTGCGGGGTAAGGAAGGACGTGTTGGGATCATCCAACAGGCCGGTCACGCTGCGGATGGCGGCGAAGGCGGCTTGCTCGGCGTCGGGCAAGTCGCCGTAGTAATTGGCGTAGAGCAGGTCCATCGCCTCCCAAAAGACGCCGAACTCAGGATATAGCTGCGCGGCGGCTCCTTCTTCCGGCTGTTCAACGCATTCGTAGACCGCGGCCGCGGTTGCTTGGTCTGCGTCTCCCAGACCACCGGAGGCTGTCCAGCGGCCCAGCCCAAAGCCTGCGCCCAAGCCGCTGAGAAACGCGGCGGCGAGCAGAAAAAGACCTGCCAGGCCGATGATGATCGGCGGGGGCAGCGCGGACGGCAGGCGAAAGGATAGCTGTTTTTCTGTCATCTTGGCTTCACAGGAGTTGGGAACAGAGCAAGGCGGCTCAGGGCTGCGCGTCGTCCGGCAACGCCTTGGCGATAACGGCCTGCTCGACCGTCGCGATCGCTTCCGGCAGGGGATCGTCGCCCTCCGCCACCAGGATGTCGGGCGCCAATCCCTGCTCCGCGATCTGATGCCGGTCTGGGGTGAGCCAGAGGGAGTTGGTCACGTGCAGACTGCTCTGGTCAGGCAGTTCGTGGATCAACTGCACGCTGCCCTTGCCGAACGTGCGGCTGCCGACGAGCGTCGCCCGTCCGTGGTCGCGCAGCGCGCCGGCTACGATTTCGCTGGCGCTAGCCGAAGCGTTGTCCACGATGATCACGAGGGGGGCGTCCTCGCTTACCAGCTTGGCGTCGGCCTCGAACACGTTCTCCGAGCCGTCGGCGTGCCGTTCGATCAGGATCACACCCTGGCGCAGCCACATATCCGCGATCTGGACAGCGGCTTGCACCAGCCCGCCAGGATTGCCGCGCAGGTCCAGTATAAAACTGTCGGCGCCCGACTCGGTCAGTTCTTCCACAGCCCGTTGCATCTCTGCCGGGCTGCGTTCCGTAAAGAGGGTTTGCGCAATGTAGCCGACCTGGCTTCCGGGCGAACTGCCGTCGAGCAGCCGCCATTCCATGCTCGGCGTCTCGATCTCGGCGCGCGTCACTGTAATGGGCAATTCCGTGGTGATGCCGGCTGCATCGGCGCGACGCACGAGCAGCGTCACCCGGCTGCCGGCAGGCCCGCGCACCAAGGCGACCAGGTCATCTACACTCATCTGCGGCGTAATCTCCTGATCGTCGACCAGGAGCAGGATATCGCCGTCGCGGATGCCGGCTCGCTCTGCCGGTTGCTCGGGCACAGGATGCAGCACATAGCCCGCGTCCGTTTGTTCCAGGTTAGCGCCGATGCCGCCGAACTTGCCGCGCAGTTCGTCGCGCTCCAGGTCACGCGCCCTCGGCTCCACGAAATAGGTGTAGGGATCGCCAAAGGACTCGACCATGCCGCGGATAGCGCCATAGGTGCGCGCGGTCGTATCCGGTTTGTCACCGTAGAAATCGCGATCAAGCAGCCGCCAGGCCTCCCAGTACACATCCATCGACTGCCGGGCGGGCGGCTGTGTCAACGACGAAAGGCTCGGCAAGGGCGCGCCATGCAAGAGCGGATAGGCGCTGTAGCCGGCGGCAAAGGTCAAGCCCAGGACGCCCAGCGCAAGCAAATAGAGCGACAGCTTTCGGATATTCATACGTGATCGGCAATTTTAACACACGACAGGGGCGAATTCAAACGAAACCGCCGTTTTTCTCCTGGATACGCCCTACAGCCGGCGCATCAGCCAACGCCCCACGAAGCCCGCAGCCAGGATCAGAGAGCCGCTGATCCAGATGCCAGGCTCCACCCAAAAGGCGAGAAAAAGACAGGCAAGCAGACCCGCCATGGCGACGCCGCGTGGGAAGAGCCGCTGCTCCGCCGGCATCTGCAGCGCGGCCAGGTTGGTGATGGCGTAGTAGACCAGCACGGTAAACGCGCTGAACGACCAGGTGATGCGCACGTCGCCGATGAGGACGAGCGCCGCAATCAGCACAGCTACCACAATCACCGCCGCCTCCGGCGTCTTGCTCGTTTCGCTGACGCGCGCCACAGCTGCAGGCAGGTCGCGGCGGCGGCCCATCGCCAACACGACGCGTGACAACCCCAACAGCAGGTTGAGCAGCACGCCCAACATTGCCGTGATGGCCCCAGCCGCCAGGATCGCCGGCGCGCCCGGCACGCCAAAGGCGGCGGCGATGACTTCCAGCGGCGCGGAAGTCGCCTGTGTCTGCTCGGCGAACTGGCCGGCCCCGGCTACGCCCACGGCGACGACGGCAACGCTGACATACAGGATCATGCTGGCGATCAGCGTCACGATGATGGCGCGCGGGATCGTGGTGCGGGGCGAGCGCACCTCTTCGCCCAGCGTAGCGATGCGACCGTACCCCGTGTACGCCACGAACATCAGGGCCGAAGCATGCAGCAGGCCGCGCAGCGGGCTGCCCTCTTCGCCGGGGAGCCCCCAAAACGGCGTGAAGTGTAGAGCGCCGTTCTGAAGCAGCGGGCGAATGCCGGCCAACACAAACACGACCAGCGCGGCGAGCGTGATTGATACGACGATTGTATTAGTGCGGTTAGACTGGCGCATGCCGCCCAGTATGACGAGCGTCAGCACGACGACCGCGGCCAGGCCCAGGCCGATGCGCCACACTTCGTGGCTCACCCCGAACGCGGCCAGCACGTAGCCGGCAAAGCCGAGCGCAGCCGTCGCCGCCGAAGCGCTCTTGGCGCACAGGAACATCCACCCCGCGGCAAAGCCGAACCACGGGTTGAGGTACTTATAGCCATACTCGTATGTGCCGCCGCTGACCGGGTGACTGGCGGCAAGCTGTGCGCTGGAAAGGCCGTTCGCCGTCGCGACGAGCGCGCCGATCACGACCGCCAGCGTCACAGCCGGACCGGCGACGCCGGCGGCAATGCCCATGCTGACAAAGACGCCCGTCCCCACAATCGAGCCGAGCCCCATCATCACCGCCCCAAACAAGCCCAGTTCACGACGCAGCGAACCCGATGCCGGGTCAGAAGATGCATCCTGTTTCACGCCAAAGTCTCCTCCCTACACGCGACATCTCGCCTGATCGCCAACCGGTTATCCTCGAATCGGCTGCAATCAGGCGAGATGTAGACTCGTTCAACAACTCCCGGGCGAAACCAACGCCCCTCAATCTCCGCCGTCTTTTTCCGGGCGGAGCATGATGTGCAGTTCGCGCAGTTGCGCCTCGGTCACCGGGCTGGGCGCGTTGACCATCAAGTCGGTCCCAGCCGCGGTCTTGGGGAAGGCGATCACGTCGCGAATGCTGGGCGTCTCGGCGTAGATGGCGGCCATGCGGTCGATGCCCAGGGCGATGCCGCCATGCGGCGGCGCGCCGTACTGGAACGCTTCCAACAAGTGACCGAACTGGGCCTCAGCCTCTTCCTCGCTGATCTGCAGCGTCCTGAAGAGCCGGTATTGCAAGTCGGTGCGGTGGATGCGGATGCTGCCGCCGCCGATCTCCCAGCCGTTTAGCACCACGTCATAAGCCTTGGCGTGGACCGCGCCGGGATCGCTCTCCAACAGCGACCAATCCTCGTCGCGTGCGCTCGTGAAGGGATGATGCACAGCCTGCCAGCGCTGCAGCTCGTCGTCGTACTCCAACAGCGGGAAATCGGTGATCCAGCAGTAGGCAAGCACATTCTGGTCGATCAGCCCGGCGCGCCGGCCAATCTCCAGGCGCAGGTTGCTCAAGCTCTGGGCCGTCACTCCAGGATCAGCCGCTACGAGCAGGATCAGGTCGCCGGTATTGGCCTGGCTACGGCTAATCATGGCGCGCAACTCATCGGCGGACAAGAACTTGGCGGTCTGGCTGCGCAACGCCTCCGCCGGAATGGGTCCATTCGCCGGGATCTCGCCGGTCACCCCGATCCAGACCAGTCCCTTGGCCCCGTACTGCTTCACGAAGTCGGTCAGTTCATCGATCTCGCGGCGCGGCAAGTCCGCCCCGCCGGGATAGACCACACCCTTCACCTGCCCGCCGCTTGCTGCGGCGTTGCGGAATACGGCAAACTCGCTGTGGCGCACATCTTCGGTCACGTCGAACAGCGTCTGGCCGAAACGCAGGTCGGGACGGTCGACGCCGTAACGTTCCATCGCTTCGGCGTAGGTCAGCACCGGGAAGGGGACTTGCTGGATGCGCTTCGGGCTGATCTCGCCGCTGAGTTCGATCAGCATCTCCTCGATCAAAGCGCGCACGTCCTCAGCCTCGACGAAACTCATCTCCAGGTCAAGCTGGGTGAATTCCGGCTGGCGGTCGGCGCGCAGGTCTTCGTCGCGGAAGCAGCGTGCGATCTGGAAATAGCGCTCGATGCCGGCGACCATGAAAAGCTGCTTAAGCTGCTGCGGGCTTTGCGGCAGCGCGTAGAAGCGATGAGCGTGCATGCGGCTGGGCACGACAAAGTCGCGTGCGCCTTCCGGCGTGCTCTTGAGCAGGATCGGCGTCTCGATCTCCAGGAAGTCGCGCGCCGAGAGGTACTCGCGGATCATGCGCACCATGCGATGGCGCAACACCAGATTCGCCAACATGCGCGGGCGGCGCAGGTCCAGATAGCGGTATTTGAGACGCAGCGCCTCTTCCACGTCGTCGGCGTTGCCGCTGATGTAGAACGGGGGCGTGCGCGCCGGGCTCAAGATTTTGATCTCTTCTGCGATCACCTCGACGGCGCCGGTCGCCAGGTTAGGATTTTCAAAGCCGGGCGGTCGCTTGCGCACATCGCCGCTCACCTGCACAACATACTCGCTGCGCAACTGGCCGGCCACGTCGTGCGCCTCCGCCGTAGCGTCAGAATCGATGGTCACCTGCGTGATGCCGAAGCGATCACGCAGGTCGACGAAGATCAGACCGCCATGATCGCGGCGGCGGTTGACCCACCCCGCCAAGGTCACATGCTGGCCGACGTGCTCCAGAGTCAGTTCACCACAGGTGTGTGTCTTCAACATAAACGAATCCCCATTGCTGCTGACGAGCGGATAATTCAAGTCATTATAGATGGCTCTGTTATGCAGTGCAATTCCCATTTGTTAAGCAGGGCGCATCTCACTCTGCGCTGCGCGCCGATCCGGGTTTACCCGAAAGACGATCAGCAAAACATGCACCGCATATCGATTGCGAGAATTTGATCGCGGGCGCGCGGCGCGGTAGAATACTCTTTATGCCTTTAACCATTCACGCCGCTTGGTTGCGTTCCGACGAGTCAGTTTCGAGCAGTCGCTTATTCTTGTGGGCCGAGGATTTGGACCTTTCCAACGGGGCTGGGAACGATTCACGTCGTTCTCCTGGCGAAGCGGTTGGCGAGGCCAAAGCCGCCAACGGTCGCCAGCGCACGCCGAAGGTCCCCTCCCATCCCAGCCAGGCCGCCATCGGCAACTTGCGCTCCGCCCTGACCGCAGAATTCACGAGCATCGAACCGTCCGCAGCCCAGCCTGCCACCGCCGTTGTATGGCTGCCCAGCCAGGACGGGCAACCCCTTTCCCGGCGCAATGTCTTCCGCTCGGCCGTTTCCGGCAATGGCGGACATGGCCGCGTCGATGCACCCGCCGCTGCCTCCCCCGCACTGATGCCGTGGCAGGTGACCGGGCTGGCCTTGCCGCCGCTGACTGCCCTCGCCTATCTCAGCCACCTCACGCGCCAACCCATGCGCAGCCGTGAGGCGGATGCCATCTCCTTCCAGCGCGTACGCCTGGGCCATGACCTGGCGTTCTGGAGCAACGCGGCCAAGTTCACCCTAGAAATCTTGGTCGGCCAGCACTTCCTGCCCGGCCTGCGCATCCAGCGGGCGGGACAACTTGAGGGTCGCTGGCAGCCGCTCTGGCTGGACCCGCGCACCGAGCAGCGGCGCAGCCTGCTCGTGACCGCCATGCCGCCGGTCTGCCGCGCCTATAACCTGGACAATCCTTCAGCCGCGCCGCTCGCCGCCGAACTGCTCGACCACTTCGTCTCCACACTGGTCGACACGGCCATCCGCGCCTGGACCGACGACACGCTGCCGGCAAGCGCGCCGCAGACGCCCTCCATGGCATGGATCAGGAGTCTGCTCGGCGACGAACGGCGCGTAACGTTGCCGCCGCAGCCCGCACACGATCTGTTTCAGGAATGGCACCAGTGGACCGAACAGCTCTACGTGGTGCGCGACGCCAATTTCCGCATTTGTTTCGTGCTGACGGAACCGCGCCGGCCCGATCTTTCCGTCGCGACAGAGGCGCCTGCGGAGGAGTCCGCCTGGCATCTGCATTTCTACCTGCAAGCACGCGACAACCCCGCCCTGATGGCGCCGGCGCGCGAGGTATGGGAAGCGACGCGCGGCTTTGTACAGGCGGGCGGGCGCCAGATAGACCAGCCGCAAGAACGACTGCTCGCGGGTCTAGGCGTCGCCAGCCGCCTCTTCCCGCCCCTAGAGCGCAGCCTGCGCAGCCCCCAGCCGGAACTGTGCCTGCTCACGACTGAAGAGGCTTACCAGTTCCTGCGCGAGGTCGGTCCGTTGCTGGAAAGCAGCGGCTTCGGCGTGATGCTTCCCCGCTGGTGGCATGCAGAGCCGCGCATGCGCCTGGGGATGCGTCTGCTGCTCTCGGCCGAAGACGAGTTTATCCGCGACGAGTTTCTCGACGAGCGGGGCGACGATGGGATCGAACCGCTTTCGGGCAGGAGTAAGCGACGGCGCGACAACGAGCGCGACATTGCCTATACCTGGGAACTGACCCTGGGCGGCGAACCGCTCACCCGCGCCCAGTTCGAGCAGGTCACCGCCATGCGCACGCCGCTGCTGCGTCTCGATCAACGCTGGGTGGAACTGGACCCCGAACAGGTGGAGGCGGCCAAACGCTTCCTCGCCGGCCCCAAACCCGCCGGACGCATCAGCCTGCTGCAGGCCGTCAAGCTGGCTCAGCGCTACCAGACTCCCGCCGCCAGCGAACAAGGCCCTGCGCTCAACGGCGACGACCTAGCCGGCCTGCCCGACGAGATACTGCCTTCGCTCGCCGCAGTCGAGTCCCTGGGCCTAGAGGATGTGGCGCTCACCGGCTGGGTGCAGGACGCGCTCGAACGGCTGCGCACCTACACCCCGCTCGACGCCGCCACAGAGCCGCCCGGGTTCGTGGGCGAACTGCGCCCGTATCAACGCCGCGGCGTGGGCTGGCTGGCCTATTTGCGCCGCCTTGGGCTGGGCGCCTGCCTGGCCGATGACATGGGCCTGGGCAAGACTATCCAGGCTATCGCCCTGCTGCTGCACATGCGCGCCGAAAGCCGCGCTGCAGGCGAGAAGCCGGACCCCGCCCTGCTCATCTGCCCGACCAGCGTCGTCGCCAACTGGCGCCGCGAGATCGAACGCTTCGCCCCGGAACTGGTCGCCCTGGTTCATCACGGCAACGCCCGGCTGAGCGGCGACGACTTCGTACAGGCTATCGAAACCGCCGACTTAGTGATTACCAGCTATGGCACCGCCCGGCGCGACGTGGAACTGCTCACCCAGTTCGAGTGGGGCGACCTCATTCTCGACGAAGCGCAAAACATCAAGACGCCGACCGCCAAGCAGACCCTTGCCGTGCGGCGTCTGCGCGGGCGCAACCGCATCGCCCTGACCGGCACGCCCGTCGAAAACCGGCTGGCCGAGTTGTGGAGCATCATGCACTTCCTCAACCCGGGCTATCTCGGCGCGCAAGAGACTTTCCGCCGGCAATACATCGTCCCCATCGAGCGCTACAACGACGAAGAACGCACGCACGAACTGCGCCGCGTGGTGCAGCCCTTCCTGCTGCGCCGTCTCAAATCGGACCCGACCATCATCTCCGACCTGCCGGAAAAGAACGAGATGGTGGTCTACTGCTCGCTCTCGCCCGAACAAGCGATGCTCTACGAAAAGACCGTCAACGATGCGCTCGCCGACATCAACCGCTCGGACGGCATCCAGCGCCGCGGCATGGTCTTGGCGCTGCTCACCAAGCTCAAGCAGATCGCCAACCACCCGGCGCACTTCCTCAAGCAGCCCGGCCCGCTCGCCGGGCGCAGCGGCAAGCTCTCGCGCCTCACCGAAATGATGGACGAAGCGCTCTCTGTCGGCGACCGCGCCCTGATCTTCACGCAGTTCGTCGAAATGGGCCACCTGCTCAAGCGGCATCTCGTCGATACATTGGGGCTGGAGGCGCTCTTCCTACATGGCGGCACGCCCGCCGCGCAGCGCGACAAGATGGTGCAGGCCTTCCAGAGCGAGGACGGGCCGCCCGTCTTCGTCCTCAGCCTGCGCGCCGGCGGTTCCGGCCTTAACTTGACTGCGGCCAATCACGTCTTCCACTACGACCGATGGTGGAACCCGGCTGTCGAGAACCAGGCCACCGACCGCGCCTTCCGCATCGGCCAACGCCGCAATGTCCAGGTCCACAAGTTCGTGGCCGCGGGCACGCTGGAGGAGAGCATCCACGAGTTGATCGAGAGCAAACAGATGCTAGCCGAGTCGATCGTCGGCAGCGGCGAGGACTGGCTGACCGAGTTGGATACTGACCAATTGCGCAACATGCTCACCCTGCGCTACGATGCGGTCGAAGACGCAGAGGAGGAGTGAGTATGCAGGAACCGCGAGAGCAAAACGGGCGTTGGTGGTCGCGGCGTTGGCGACAGATGTTGGCCGAGCGCGGCGTACAAGCCGAGAACTATACAACCGGGAACGGCGCACGTGTCAAGCGACTGGAAGTGCTGCCGGGCCGCGCCGTCGCCATGGTGCAGCCGCGCACCGGCGACGCCTGCATGGTCGAGGTCCGCATCCCCACATGGAGCGAGGCGGATTGGGAGCGGGCGCTGGAAACGCTCGGACACCAGGCGCTGTATGGCGCGCATCTCATGGCAGGCGAACTGCCGCCCGACCTGGAAAGCGCACTCGGCCAGGCCGGCGTGTCGCTGCTGCCCGCGCCGCAAGAGGCGATCGTACAGATCTGCTCCTGCTGCGGCGAAATCGACGCCCCCTGCGAGCACGTTCTCGCCGTCTACCGGGCGCTGGGCGAGCTTCTGGCCGACAACCCCTGGCTGCTCTTGCGCCTGCGCGGCAAGGACCAGCAGCAAGCGCTGCACGCCTTGCGCCTACACCGCGAGCGCAAGGGCAATCAGCAAGACGACGCTTCGCCCGCTGACGACCAGCCCGCGCCCGGAACGAAGCAGGTAAACGGCCGCGACGCGCCGGGCGGCGCGGAAACGCCCGAGCCGCTCGACACAGATCCGGCCGCCTTCTGGGGCAGCGCCCGCGCACAAGAGGAGTATCGACCTTTCATCGTCCCCCCCGCCGTAGAATTGGCCCTGCTGCGCCGTCTGGGACCTCCGGCCTTCACGCACGCAAGCATCGACGCCTACGAAACGTTGGCAGAAATCTACCGCCAGGTGAGCCGCGAGGCGCTGGCCCTAGCCTATGCCGCAGATCCCGTTTCGGAAACGACCGATCAGGAAGAGCCTCCGTCCTGAGGCAAACCTTACACATTCACAGGCGAGATGGCGCACGCCTTCACACGCGACTGTTGAACCACACGTGAGCACGTATGGCGGACGACGAATTGGCCGAATTGAACAACCAGACGGTCGACGAATCATTCGCCGCCCTGTTTGGCCCCTACGAGCAAGCCCCCGTCTGGCTCTTCCACCCGGCCCGGCCATTGGCGCGCGCCGAGCAGCGACGCCGCAACCCCCTCACCCGGCTCACCGATCTGCAGCAGATGGCCCAGGAGATCGACCGCATCTACCGGGATTACCTGCCCGCGCTCTTCAGCGCCGGCGGGCCGCAAGCCGCTTCCGGCGCGGGATGGGCGCCGGCGCTAAGCACGTGGGCCGAGACGCTCTATCATCGCGCCGCCCGGCTCTATGAAGGCGTCATCCTCCCGGAGCTTGTCCAGTCTGGATTTGAGATTATGCCGGTCGACCAGGCGGCAGTCGAGCATGCCGCCTGGCTGCGCGACTATTTCTATGCGCGCGTCCACCCGTTGCTTGTGCCGCTGGCGGTCGACCCCGGCCGTCCCTTCCCGCACATCAGCAGCGACAGCTTCAACTTATTGGTCGAACTGCGCGACGGCAGCAGAGGCGAGCTGACGGCGCTCTTTGCGCGCGTCAAAACGCCGCACGCCATCCCGCGCCTGATCCGCCTGCCCGCGGCGACAACGAAGTCACCCGCCGCCTATGTGTGGAGCGGAGACCTGGTGGGGCACTTCGTCGCCGAACTCTTCGTCGGCATGCCTGTGCACCGCATCTTCTACTTCCGCCTGCTACGCGCCCACGCGCCCAACCCCGGCAGCCGTCCGCAGCCGCTCCAGGGCGAGCGAGCCAAACGATTCGGGCCGGTCGTACGCGTGGACGTCGAGAGCGACATGCCCCCGCGCGTCACCAACTGGCTGCTTGACCATTTGGACGTAGCCTCGCACGCAGTGGTGCGCTACGCCGCGCCGCTGCCCTTGATGTCGCTGCCGCAATTAGCCGTCGAGGCCGCCGTTTGGCTCAACGGCGACGACGCTGGCCGTTGACGGCGAATTCCGCCCTGAGCACATTGCAGCGCATTGGATGGCCCCTCTTGGCGATCCTAGCCCCGCTATGGATCAACCTGTGGGGCCAACAGCCGTTTGAACTCCCCAAAGCAGCGTTAGTGCGGACGCTGGTCTGGCTCTTGACCGGCATGGCGTTAGCCGAAGGCGCGTTGAACGGGCAGCCGCTGTGGGCCAAGCTGCGCGCCGTCCCCCTACTGGGCCCGGTCGTCCTCTTGACCCTGGTAATCGCCACAACCACCGCGACCTCCGTCGACTGGCGGCTTAGCCTGTGGGGCAGCTATGAACGCAGCCAGGGCGCGGTGACGCTGCTCACCTATCTGCTGCTGCTCATGCTGGCGGCAAGCCGCTTTCAAAGCATTCCGCATGCCCGCGAGACGGCAGCGGCGATGGCTGCCGCTGGCGCGCCCCTTCTCCTCTTCAGTTACGCCCAAGCCGCCGGCTGGAACCTGCTCGGCCTGCTCAGTGATGCCCGTTCGCCCGTCTACGCAACGCTGGGCCGCGCCAACTTCGCCGGCGCCTACCTGGCAATCCTGTTGCCGGTGACGCTGGCGCTGTTGCTCACGACACGCGGGCGGCTGCGCCTCGCCTGGGCCCTGCTTTTCGTGGGCGAACTCGTTGGCATCGGGCTGACGTTGGCCCGCAGCGCTTGGTTGGCGGCAGCCGTGGCGCTGGCGCTGTTTGCCCTGCTTTGGTACGGGCCGCGGTTGGCGCGCCCCTGGCGTAGGCTGGCATGGAGCGGGATCGCC
>JASGTU010000244.1 GCA_030058085.1 Chloroflexota bacterium | reverse complement strand
GTCGCCGTGGTGGGCCATCCACACGGGCAGCCAGGCGGATGAGTGGCGCGCCTTCGAGCTTGCGGGCCGCCTAGACTATCGAGCGGCAGTAGAGAGCATCAGCATGGGGCGTCCGCAGATCATGGGCTTCAACCATGCGCGCGTAGGTTACCCGACGGCAGAGGCCATGTTCGCGGCGTTCGCCCGTCGGCAGGACGGAGAGGCGGCGCAGATCATCGCCATGCTCAACTACATGCTGAGCGATGCGGAGTTGGTGCGGGCGATTCGGCAGCGCGACTGGCGCGAGATTGCGCGGCGCTATAACGGATCCGGATCGGTGGAAACGTATTCGCCGTTGCTGGAGGCGGCGTGGCGGTCGAGGTTGGGCAATGCATGAGGTGCGTCTGCCGCTGGTGATGGCCGACAGGCAGCCGGTGGTGAACCGGGTCGAGGCGCTGTCGCTGCTGGAGGCGGTGCGCACGCATCCGGCGCAGAGGCGCACGGCGCTGGCAGTTGACGAGCGGCTGATGCGGGGCGCAGAGGCGCGGGCCAGGGATCTGTACTATCACCCGGAGCTTGGCCCGGAGCATGTGACGAGCGACGGCAAGACGCCGAACGAGGCAGCGCGGGAGACGGGCTATCGGCTGCCCGACTGGTATCCGGCGCAGGGCAATCAGATCGAGACGTTGGGCTTCAACTATGTCGATCTGGGGGCGCTGTTGGAGGCCATCGGCAAGAGCGCGGCGCACGCCGATCACGTGTTCGGGCGCAACGATCTGCATGTGGCGCAGACATTCTGCGGGGCGGCGCATTTGGAATCGCCCGGAGAGCGGCGGCGCTGGCGGCATGTGTGGGTACTGTGGACGGCGCACCCGGAGGACGGCTAGATGCTGACGGACGCACAGTTGACGGCGATGCGGGCGGTGCAGGCCGAGGCGATGACGCAGACGGCGACGATCACGCGCTTGGCGCAGAGCAGCGACGACATGGGCGGCTATACGGAGGAATCGAGCACAAGCACGGCGGCGTGCCGCATTGCGCCCACGCTCAACATGCCGGACGCGACGATTTATGCCGGGCGGCTGCAAGAGGGGCTGCCGTGGCGCGTGTATTTTCCCGCGGGTACGGACGTGCGCGAGGGCGACCGGTTGACGGTGGGCAGCAAGACGCTAGAGGTGCTGGGCATTTTAGCGCCGCACACATATGAGACGGCGACGTGCTGCGTATGCGCGGAGAGGGAGTAGCGATGGCAATCGTTGTGGCGCGGCTGACGCACAATCGATTTCCGGAGATTGCGGCGAAGCTGCCGCGTGAGGCGGCGAAGATCACGGAGAAAACGGCGTTGCGCATCGAGGAGACGGCGAAGACGAGCATGGCGGGGCCGAAGAGCGGGCGCATGTACGGCGCACATCAGGCCAGCGCGCCGGGCGAATCTCCGGCCATCGACACGAGCAATCTGGCGAATTCTATCGGCACGGAGGCGATGGGCGGCGCGTCGCACATGGTCTACGCGGGGACGGAATACGCGCTGAGCCTGGAGTTCGGCTCGCCTCGCGTCGCGCCCAGGCCGTTTCTGGGGCCTGCGGCGAGCCAGGAGGAGCCTGAGTTTCTGCGCGAGATGGCGGACTTGGAGAGGCGGCTGCGGTGAGCGAGATTCTGAGCGCCGAGAAGTGGCTATACACCGTGCTGAACAACGACACGCAGCTAAAGGCGAAGGCGAAGGGCATCTACAGCGGGCTTGTGCCATCGGGAACGGCATTCCCGCTGGTGTACATCACGTTGCAGCGACAGGACGCCGACCTGATCACCAATGGCGCGCACCGTGTTTGGGCGACGTTGCACTATGCGGTGCGGGCCGTGGATGAGACGGGCAGTTGGGGTAGCGATCTGAAGGCGATAGCGGATCGCATCGATGCCGTACTGCACGCGGCGAGCGGGTCGAGTTCGGAGGGAACGGTGTACGAGTGTGTGCGGGAACAGCCGTTTGCGATAGTGGAGCAGGCGGACGGACGGCAGTTTAGGCATTTGGGCGGGTTGTATCAATTGCGGGTTATCTAGGAGAGAGAAATGGCAGAACGAGCGAGTGTATTTCAGACAGTGCAGATCGGCGTCGAGTCGGGGTATGGCACGGAAGTTGACGCCGATGTCAAGCTGCCGTCGATTGCCTTCGAGATGGGGCCTGAGTCGGAAATTCAGACCTACCGGGGAGCGGGCTACAAATACCCCAGCGTGGCGGCGCTGACGAAGGAGTGGGCGTCGGCGTCGTTTAGCGGGCCGATTACGTACAACGAGATTGTGTACCTGTTGGCGTCGGTGTTGGACTACGCCGCGCCGACGGACAACACCGGCACGACGGGCGAGGCGACGTGGACGTTTACGCCAGACCCGGACGCGGCGGATGCGCCCAAGTCGTACACGATTGAGCAGGGCGGCGCGGGCCGTGCGCACCTGGTGACGGGTGCGCTGGTGACGGGGCTGACGCTGACGTTCAACCAGGACGGCGCGGAGTTGGGCGGCGACCTGATTGCGAAGGCGCTGGATGACGGCATCACCATGACGGCGACGCCGACCGAGCTAGACCTGGTGCCGGTCACGCGCCCGCAGGTGCTGGTCACGCTCGACGACACGTGGGCGGGGCTGGGCACAACCGAACTCACGCGCGTGTTGAGCGTGGAGTGGGGCATCACTGACCGCTATGGGCCGGTGTGGGTGCTGAACGGCGAGGTCGATTTCGAGGCGACAGTCGAGACTGTGCCGACGCTGGAAGTGAAACTGTTGGTCGAGGCGGACGCCGCGGGCATGGGGCTGCTGACCACGATGCGGGCAAACAGCACGAAGTTCCTGCGCATCGAGGCAATCGGGCCGGTGATCAGCGGGATCATCACCTACAAGCTGACAATCGACACGGCGGTGAAGGTCACGGACGTGGAACGATTCAGCGATGAGGACGGCATCTACGCTATCGAGTGGACGATGCAGGGCGTGCTCGACCCGACGACCAGCAAGGTGACAGAGGTCAAGGTGATCAACACGGTGGGGAGCCTGTAATGCCGATTAAGCTGAGCAAGATCGGGACGAAAACGCGCTCGGTGACGGCGACTTACGACGGCGACGAGGTGACGTTGACCTACAGGCCGGGCGCGTTTACGCCGCGGGTCGAGGCGCGGCTGTCGGAAGCGCAGGATGAAGGGCGCGTGAGCCAGGAAGTCGCGGCTGTGCTGGCAGACGTTCTGGTGAGTTGGGACGTGCTGGACGAGGACGGCAAACCGCTGGAACCGACGGCTGAGCTGCTGATGGACTTCCCCGTCGATTTCCTGGTGGGCGTGACCGAGGCCATCGGCGAGGACATGCGCCCAAAAGGGACGAGCGGCTAGGGCTTGAACGCTACCTAGCCACGGGCGGGAAGATGGGGAGAGTCCCGGAATGGTATGCGTTGCTCCGGGCCTCCCGTTACCTGCACGTTGCGCCGTGGGCGCTGCTGGAGCGGCCCGTCATCTGGCGGGAGTGGGCGCTGGCTGCGGAGACGGCGGAGAGTAAGGCCGAAGAGAAGGCGCGGGACAAGGCACGCAAAATCGCGAAGAAACGGACTAGGTAATGGCGATTACGGCCGCGCAGTTGATGGTGAAGGTGGGGGCTGAC
Organism: Chloroflexota bacterium; assembly: GCA_030058085.1. GTDB lineage: Bacteria > Chloroflexota > Anaerolineae > Caldilineales > Caldilineaceae > JASGTU01. The sequence continues at coordinate 947 of JASGTU010000244.1, read as the reverse complement.
ACGTCGGCGGCGGAGAAGGGCCTCAGCGCGTTCGACGCCAAGTTGAAGAGCGTCGCCAGCGGCGCGGGCAAACTGGGCACGAAGCTGTCGGCAAGCGTCACCGCGCCGCTGGTGGGGGCGGCCCTGGTCATCGGCAAAGCGGGCGTCGATTTCGAGAGCGCGTTCACCGGCGTCATCAAAACAGTGGACGCCAGTGAAGCGCAACTGGCGACGCTGCGCCAGGGCATCCGCGATATGTCGAAGGAGTTGCCGGCGTCGGCTGTGGAGATTGCGTCGGTGGCCGAGGCAGCCGGGCAGTTAGGCATCCAGACCGACGCCATCCTGGGCTTCTCCCGCGTGATGATCGACTTGGGCGAGACGACCAACCTGAGCGCGACGCAGGCAGCGACAGACCTGGCGCGGATGGCAAATATTACGGGCATGGCGCAGACCGACTTCGACCGGCTCGGCTCTACGATTGTGGCGTTGGGCAACAATTTGGCGACGACGGAAGCCGAGATCGTGGCGATGGGGATGCGGCTGGCCGGCGCCGGTAGTCAAATCGGACTGACGGAACCGCAAATTATGGGCCTGGCCGGGGCGCTGTCATCGGTCGGCATCGAGGCGGAAGCGGGCGGCACGGCCATCAGCCGCGTGATGGTCGATATTGCGGAGTCGGTTGGGACGGGCAACGAAAAGCTGGGCCAGTTCGCAGAAGTGGCAGGCATGTCGGTATCTGCGTTTACCGCCCTGTTTGAGGAAGACGCGGCCGCGGCGCTGGTGACGTTCATCGAGGGGCTGGGCAACCTGGACGAAGCCGGCGGCAGTGTATTCGCGACGTTGGAGGAGTTGGGGCTGGCAGACATTCGCGTGCGTGATGCGCTGCTGCGCGCTTCGGGAGCCGGCGACCTGTTCCGCAAATCGTTGGAGTTGGGGACGGCGGCATGGGGTGAGAATATTGCGCTGAC
>JASGTU010000243.1 GCA_030058085.1 Chloroflexota bacterium | reverse complement strand
GCTGCTCAGTATGGGGTCGATCCTGCAGTGATCTACGGGGATGCATGGAACCAACTCGCCATGCAGCCGCGCGGCGACGGACATCTAGATGCCGGGCGTTATGTACGTATCCTGCCCCAGGCGGACAGCGGGGAGTCTGGACAAGGCGGCTTTCTTGGCCATATGCTGGCGCAGCCTGTGGAGGTCACGCCCTACATGGCTTATGCCGTAGGTGGAGCGCAATCCGCGCCGGCGCCGGCTGCCGTCCCGGCCGACTGGCCGTATGGCAGTGGGAATTTTTTGTGGCCGACGTATGGGTGGGTCAGTCAGGGGTATCGTCTGGATCATCGCGCCGTCGATATTGCCGCGCCGATGGGCGCATTTGTCACGGCTGCAGACAGAGGCGTTGTCGTCAGAGCCGGGTGGAACGATCAGGGGTATGGGCTGTTTGTGGTCATTGACCACAACATCGATTACGTGACGTTGTATTCGCACCTACAAGAAATCTATGTGCAGGAAGGCGATATCGTGGCGCAGGGTCAGGTGATCGGCGCAGTTGGTTCTACCGGAAACAGCACGGGGCCGCATTTGCATTTCGAGGTGCGCGACTTCGGCGCGCGTATCAACCCGCTAGAGGTGTTGCTACGCTAGGCTGCGGAGGACGAGGGCTGTTAGCGCAGCAGATCGCTGAGCGGAAAGACGGGGCCATGCACGCAGGCGCGGGTAAGGGAACCGTCGCTGCGCTGGACGACACAAGCCATGCACGCGCCGGCCCCGCACACGTAGTCCGCCCGCATCAAGATTTGCGCGTAGTCATATTCAGACGACAACCTATGTTTCTGCATCTCGCCAGCGAGTTCGCGCGGGGACATTGCGCTTTCGCAGACCACGAGCGCATCGGACCACCGCATCGCATCCCCCAGGAACGCATGGTACTGCTCATCTGATTCTGCCATGTGGAGCTCGACGTCGAGGGGCAGGAGAGAGAGCAGGCTGCGGTCGGCGGAAGGCCCGCGCACGATAAAGGCGACCCTGCCGCCTTGGTCGAGCATCCTGTCTGCGAGGGGAATGAGCAGCGGCGCGTCGGCGATGGCTGACACGAGTAGTAGGCGTCGGGCATGCGCGCCAAGATCGGCGTCGCGACCAAACGGCCCCAAGAAGTTGAGGCTGTCTCCGGGGGAGAGTCTGGTAAGCCAGTCATAGCCAGGGTCGGCGGCTTCGGGGACTAGAAAGCGTAAGGCGGTCGCCTCATCAGCGCCTGGGACGGGCGTGGCGCCTATTACGAAAAGCGCACGGCGCAGGTAGGCGTCCCAGTTGGACCGGACTGAACCGCTGGCTAGGCCGGCGCAACGCGCCAGCACGAATTTGCCGAAGAGATTCTGTGGAACCAGGCGGGCGGGAATGACAATCTCTAGTATGCGGTAGCGGCCGATCTCCTGTACGCTCTTGAGGACAAGGGCATCGACTGTGCCATCATTGCGCACAGCATTGCGAGCCTCTTGGCGCACCTCATTGCGCACACTGGCGTGCTTGGAAGGATCATTGCTGCGAGCCATGACGAATCCGCTTACGATGAGAGAGTAGTTATGCAGGACGCCTGTGCGGCTGCACATGGATTGTACACGTTCGCTAATGGAGAGCAAACTGTGGCATCGCTGGGAAGAATCGAACCGCGCCGTGTTGATTTTGGCTGGGCGCGCAGTCCCGTCGGCAGCTTGCGGAGTGCAGTAAGCGTGCGCGTGGCGCAGCGCTTAAATCGCGGCATGCCTCCGAATGTGACGATACGGCTGCGGGTATGGTGGCTCTTGGTGCTGTTCCCGATCGTGCTGTTCAACCAACTGCTGGCGCCGCACCCCGTCTGGGTGGCGTTGCTGGTCACGCTGGCAGGGCTGTATGGCATCGCCTATGCATGGGTGCGCAACCAGGCGCCGCATGTCACCGTGGTGCGTGAGCGGGTGGGATCGATCTTGGTGGCAGGCGATACGCTGCGTGAGGAGTTTGAACTGCGCAATTCCAGCCGGCTGCCTGTGTTGTGGGCGGAGTTTGTCGACGAGTCTGATGTGCCGCATTACCAGCCTGGGCGAGTGGCGGCCTGCAGCGCAGACGGCTTTTACCGATGGCGCGCCGCGGCGGTATGCGAACGGCGAGGCGTGTTCCGGCTTGGCCCGCATCGCCTGCGCTTTGGCGATCCGTTCGGCATCTTCTCGGTCGATGTCGACTTCGATCATGCCGAAGCGCTGTTGATCTATCCGCGTGTGGCCAAGCTGCCGGCACTGCGTTTGCCGCACGGCAACGCGAGCGGCAGCGACCGCAGACGCCGGCCTATACGCGGTTCGCTGCCGTCAGCCACGGTCAGCGACTATAGGCCGGGCGACAGCCTGCGGCACATACACTGGCCGAGCAGCGCTCGCCAAAGCCGCTTGATGGTGAAGGACTTGGAAATCGAGCCAAGCGGTGATGTGTGGATCGTCCTCGACCTAAATCGGATGGCGCACACACTCGATAGCCCGAACAACACGCTGGAACACGGCGTTATCGTGGCGGCTAGCCTTGCTGCAGAATTGCTTTCGGGCGGTGAACGGCGCGCCGTGGGCCTGCTAGCTGCGTCGGGTACGGCAAGCCCGCACGAACAGCGTACCGTCTATATCGAGCCTCAGCCGGGCCAAGCGCAGTTGTGGAGCATCCTCTCCGCGCTCGCGCCGGTACAGCCTAGTGATATCACGCTGGCGGAATTGCTTTTCAGCAGTCGGGAGATGTTAGGGCGAAGGCGCACACTGATCGTTGTGACGCCGCAGGTGGCATCGCTGCGGCAAAGATCGAACTTAAGCCATCGAGCCGGAGGGGAGGAAGCGCTCACCGTAGAGGTGACGCCGGATGGACGGCAAGCGGCGACTGATAGAGATAGTCCCGCCTGGCTAGCCGAACTGGTGCATCTGCGTTCAACCGGGTTGGATAGCAGCGTGTTGCTTATTGCCTCCGACGACGAAGATGAGCAGTCCGGAAAGGTTGAGGGAACTGTGGACGCGCTGCGCGGGCTGCTGGCAGGTTACGAAATCGGTTGCCAAGTCATAGGCGTAAACCAACGCCTGCCGTCTGTGCTGACATTCCGTCGCACGCGCCGGGTGATCCGTTCGACGCCAACGGGCGGCGTTGTGTCGTATGAGATTGAGGAAGAGGTTGGGTAGGCAGAGCGCTGGCGCGCGGCAAGTGGAGATATGACGGTCACTTCGAACGATGAAATGCGCCTGTCCGAGGCAGGAACTGAAGCACGCTACCGGCGATTGGTGCGGCTGTTGACAGTGCACTGGCGCCCGTATTTGGGTTGGAGTGTGTTGATTGGCTGTGCGTTCTTGGCGATGCTGCCTGCGTGGGCTGTGCGCGTCAACCATTGGGTGGATCTCGGGCGTTATCAGACGGCGATAGAGGCTGTCGGAGCGCTGGGCGTGCTGTTTACGTGGTGGCTCATGGGGTGGGGCCATCCGCGCCATAGCGTACGCTATCGCGCGTGGCGTGCGCTGGCCGGGACGTTGCTCGCCGCGTTTGCGGGTCTGTTCGCCTTGTCGCAACTGCTTCTCGGCTGGATACCAGGACCGGTTTCAGTCATCCGTGCCGTGATACTTGAGCGGTCCCTGCACGGGCTCTGGCAGCAAGTCGCCGTCACTTGGACGGGGGCGTTTGGACGCTTGGCCTTATGGTGGAGCGGCGTGCAGGCAGGAGGCGCGAGTCAAGACAATCTCGTCTTTGCCGCTTTGGCAGGGCTGGTGCTGTGGACGCTCGGCGTGGTGACGGCGTTGTTGGCGCGCCGTTCGCAGCAAGGCTTTCTTGCCGCAGCGCCTGCGCTGTGGCTCTTGGGCGCGATCTTGCTCTATAGCCGCAATGGTCAGATTTTGCTGCCGATTGGCCTGGGCGTTGCGTTGCTGCTCCAATTGCTGCTCGACCACAGTCAACTGCTGCAGCGCTGGGCAAACCAGGGGCTAGACTACAGCACAGGGCTATTCACCGACCGGCTCATGCTGGTGATCGGCACGGGGTTGCTGTTGTTGACGGCGGCGGCGGTAATGCCCAATCTGTACATCGAGCCGCTGGTCGACCGGTACTACGAGAGGATGCGTCCGCTTTACGCGTCTTTAGAGGAGACGGCTGAGCGCTTTTTTCCAGGCGTTCGGGGCGTATCGCGCCTTGGCAGCGGCGGATTGGGCGGCGGCTTGCCCAACGACTTCCTTCTGCGCGCCGGCTCGGAGCTCGGCGATGCGGTTGTCATGCGCGTGCGAACGAGCGATTCTGCCGGTTATGGCTACCCATATGAGAGCGGGTTCGATAGGGGAAGCCCCCCTGGGCACTATATGCGCGGCGGTACATTGGCGCATTACGACGGTCTCGGCTGGAGTAATCTCGACTCGCACTATAGAGAAGATGCCTCTGCCGGTGAAGCGCTCATGGATCCGCGCGAAGGTCGCAAAGAGGTGGTGCAGAGTGTGGCGCTGTCGTTTGCCACGCAGGCGCTCTACGCCGCGCCGGAGCCGGTTGAAGCGTCCGTAGACTTACGGCTAGGCCTGCGCGCGGCCGGCGATATCGTCGCATTGTGGAGCCGTGAACGCAGCTACACGGTTGTGTCGGCGACGCCTGCGGTGACCGAGGAAATGCTCGCTGCGGAGTCGTCATGGGGCGACCTGTCTGAGCTTCCGCCCGGCTATGAGGCGCACCTGCAACTGCCCGATACGATCACGCAGCGCACGCGCGCTCTGGCAGCCGAACTGACCGAGGGGGTGGTCAGTCCCTACGCCAAGGCGCAGGCGATCGAGAATTATCTGCGTGCCTACGAATACGATTTGGGCGTCAGCGAGCCGCCTGTGGATGTGGAAGACGTGGCGGATTACTTCTTGTTCGATCTTCAGCGGGGGTATTGCGATTACTATGCAACCGCGTTCGTGGCGCTGGCGCGCCTCAGCGGCTTGCCGGCGCGTTTTGCCACCGGCTTCGCCGTCGGGAACTGGGATCCGGCGGATGCCGTCTGGATTGTGACTGAGGCGGAGGCCCATTCATGGCCGGAGGTTTATTTTCCGACTTACGGTTGGATTCCATTCGAGCCGAC
>JASGTU010000242.1 GCA_030058085.1 Chloroflexota bacterium | reverse complement strand
TCTACATCCGCACGATGGACATCACCGGCTCGATCACGCTGCCCGAAGGGGTGGAGATGGTCATGCCCGGCGACAACGTCAACATGAAGGTCGAGTTGATCTCGCCCGTGGCCCTGGAGATGGGCAGCCGCTTCGCCATCCGCGAAGGCGGCCGCACCGTCGGCGCCGGCGTGATTACCGATATCTTGAAGTAGATGACCGATGCGGGGAGGGCCGGCGAGTGCGGCTCTCCCCGCTCTTCGGCGCCAAGGAGAGAAGCATGGCGAAGCAGCGGATCCGGATTAAGCTGAAAGCGTATGACCATCGGGTATTGGACGCATCGGTGCGCCAGATTGTCGATGCGGCCGAGCAGACGGGGGCGCAGGTGGTTGGGCCTGTGCCGCTGCCCACGCGTACCGAGAAGTTCACGGTCATGCGGTCGACCTTTATCGACAAGGACAGTCGCGAGCAATTTGAGATTCGGACGCACAAGCGGTTGATCGATGTGATCGATCCGGGCAGCAAGACGATCGAGAATCTGACGCGCTTGAACTTGCCGGCAGGTGTAGATATCGAGATTAAACTGTAGACGGCAGTTGAACGGGGAGTCAACGCCCCGATGCGGGATGATGTGGCTTACGCTCCCCGCGTAACCGTCAGTCCCAGGAGGAATTGATGAAGGGAATTCTCGGCAAAAAAGTTGGCATGACGCAGTTGTTTGACGAAAACGGCGTGGTCGTGCCGGTCACCGTCATCGAAGCCGGTCCTTGCTATGTAACGCAGGTGAAGACGGCGGAGACGGATGGTTACAGTGCGATTCAGCTGGGTTTCGAGGAAGTGGCGGAGCGCAAGCTGACCAAAGGCCAAAAGGGCCATTTGGGCAAGGCGAATGCGCCGATGTTGCGCCGGCTGCACGAGGTTCGTTGCAAGGACGCCGCCCAATACACCCCGGGCGACGTGATCAAGGCCGATATTTTTGAAGACGGCGACTATGTGGACGTAGTGGGCCGTTCGAAGGGCAAAGGCTTTGCGGGCGCGGTGAAGCGACATGGCTTCGGCGGCGGCCCCAAGACCCACGGCCAATCCGACCGGCAGCGCGCCACCGGTTCGCGCGGGGCCGGCACCAGCCCGGGCCATACGTGGCCGGGTGCGAAGGCTCCTGGCCAGATGGGCAGCGAACGCGTAACGGTGCAGAATTTGAAGATCGCGTTAGTTGACGCTGAGCGAAACCTGATTGCCATCAGGGGGGCGGTTCCCGGTGCACGGGGCAGCGTTGTCCTGGTACGCGAGGCTATCAAGAGGTCAAAGGCATAGGAGCCGCCATCGGGATGCGACGGGGCGGGACGCCGTAACAGCGCCGCCGCTTGGTCTCCCGGGCGATAAGCGATAGGTAAGGAGAAGCGTACGATGTTGTTGCCTTTGAAAGATATGGCCGGGAATCAGACAGGCGAGCTTGAGGTGAGCGACGCGGTGTTTGATGCGCCGGTTCGCCCGCACCTGATGCACCAGGCCTTGATGATGCAATTGTCGAACGCGCGGTTGGGCACGCACAAGACCAAGACCCGCTCGGAAGTGGCGGGCGGCGGGCGCAAGCCGTGGCGACAAAAGGGCACGGGGCGCGCGCGCCAGGGCTCGATCCGAGCGCCGCAGTGGGCCGGCGGCGGAACGGTTTTTGGGCCGCACCCGCGCAAATATGTGAAGGACATGCCCAAGAAGATGCGCCGCGCCGCCTTGCGCAGCGCCCTTTCGCTCAAGGCGCGGGCCGGCCAGGTGGTCGTGGTCGACGGCTTGGCGATGGAAGCGCCCAAGACCAAGCAGGCGATCTCGCTGTTGAAGGCGTTGGGCGTTGACGGACAGCGCGTGTTGGTGATCGTAGCGGAGCGGGATGTGGCCGTCGAGCGCAGCTTTTCGAACCTGCCGGACGCGAAGACGCTCCTGAGCGGGTATTTGAATGTACGCGACCTGCTGGGCTATGACACGGTGGTCTTCGCCAAAGAGGCCGTCCAACCGGTGGAGAACTGGCTGGCGGTCGAGGCCAAAGCCGAGGGCGAGGTCATGCAAGAAGGCGCGGTTGCGGTAGCTGCCGAAGCCGGGGAGGAATAGGCGATGCATATCTATGAGGTTCTGCGGCGACCCATCGTCACCGAAAAGACGATGGTGACCGTCGATACAGCCAACCAATATGCGTTTGAGGTCGATACCCGCGCCAACAAGTTCCAGGTGAAGGATGCGGTTGAGACGGCCTTCGACGTGACGGTGGAGCGTGTGAATATTATGGTGATGCCGGCCAAGACAACGCGGCGCGGCAGTCGCATCCGAATTCGCAAGCCCAAGTGGAAGAAGGCGGTTGTCACATTGGCGCCGGGCAACAGCATCCAGTTTTTTGAAGGCGTCTAGGAGGAGTTGAGGTACGATGGCGATTAAAGCATACAAACCCACTTCGCCCGGCCGCCGCAACATGACGGTGTCTGCGTTCGACGACATTACGCGCACCGAACCGGAGCGTTCGTTGTTGGCGCCGCTCAAGAGCAGGGGCGGGCGAAATAATGCGGGCAAGTTGACTGTGCGGCATCGCGGCGGCGGGCACAAGCGTCGCTACCGCGTGATCGATTTCCGCCGCGACAAGTTCGGCGTGTCGGGCCGGATCGACTCGATTGAGTATGACCCGAACCGCAGCGCCCGCATCGCACTGGTGGTCTACGCCGACGGCGATAAGCGCTATATTCTGGCGCCCGCCGGGATCCGCGTGGGCGACGCGGTCATGTCCGGCCCTAATGCCGAGATTCGGGTGGGCAACGCCCTGCCGATCCGGTCAATTCCGCTGGGCACGACCATTCATAATGTGGAGTTGTACCCGGGGCGCGGCGGCCAGTTGGTGCGCAGCGCCGGGAATTCGGCGCAGGTGCTGGCCAAGGAAGGGCGGATGGCGCAGTTGCGTCTGCCCAGCGGCGAGGTGCGCTACATCGATATGAACTGCCTGGCGACTATCGGGCAGGTATCGAACCCGGACCACGGCAACATTACGGCGGGCAAGGCGGGGCGCATGCGCTGGCAAGGCAAGCGGCCTTCGGTGCGCGGCGTGGCAATGGACCCGGCTTCGCATCCGCACGGCGGCGGTGAAGGCCGCTCGCCGATTGGCATGCCTGGGCCGAAGACGCCGTGGGGAAAGCCGGCGCTGGGCAAGAAGACGCGGCGCAACAAGCGCACGTCTAAGTTTATCGTGCGCCGCGGCGGCGGCAAGAAGTAAGATCGAGGAAGGATAGAGAAGATGTCTCGGTCATTGAAGAAGGGGCCGTTTGTCGCCCCGAAGCTGCTGAAGAAAGTCGAAGAGATGAACCGCAGCGGCGAGCGCCGGGTGATCAAGACTTGGTCGCGCGCCTCGACGGTCTTTCCGCAATTTGTCGGCCACACCATCGCCGTACATGACGGGCGGCGCCATGTTCCGGTCTATATTACGGAGAACATGGTGGGCCACAAGCTGGGCGAGTTTGCGCCGACCCGGTTTTTCCGGGGGCATGTCAGGTCCGAGAAGTCCACGCGTCCACGGCGCTAGGCTAAGTACGGACGCAAGGAACGGAGGCGTTAAGCGATGGAAGTGCGAGCGGTGACGAAATATACCGGCATCAGCGCGCAAAAGGCGCGGCTGATTGTGAATGAGGTGCGGGGGCGGCAGGCCGAAGAGGCGATGGCCCTGCTCCAGTTTATGCCGCAGTCGGCAGCCCGAACGGTTGCCAAGACGATTAAAAGTGCGTTGGCGAACGCGACGGAGAACTTCGGGCTGGAGTCGAGCGATATGTATATCAGCGAGATCAAAGCCGACGAAGCGCCTCGGCGCAAATGGCGACGGTACGGCGCACGCGGGCGCTTTAAGCCCTGGATCCGTCGTTCGTCCCACATCACGGTGGTGCTGCAAGAACGCATCTCAGGCGAGCAGTAGCAAGGAGGAGTCAATTGGGTCGCAAGGTGCATCCCCAGGGCTTTCGCCTGGGCATTATCAAAGAGCATAAGAGCCGTTGGTATGCAGACGGCCAGACCTATACGGCGCAGACGGTCGAGGACCGCGAGATCCGCGAGATGGTGCGCAATGATCTGCCCAAGGCAGGCATCAGCGGCATCGAGATCGAGCGGCAGCCGAACCAGATTCATGTCATTATCGACACGGCGCGCCCTGGCGTGATCATCGGGCGCAAGGGCGCCAGCGTGAATGCGCTGCGCGCTAAGCTGCAGGATATGACGCAGAAGAAGGTCAAGATCGACGTGCGCGAGATCGCGCGGCCGGAGTTGGATGCGCGGCTGGTGGCGGAGAGCGTGGCCGAGCAGTTGGAGCGACGCATTAGTTGGAAGCGCGCCATGAAGCAGGCCGTGCAGAAGACGATGCGCGCCGGCGGCCAGGGCATCATGATCACGGTAGCCGGGCGGTTGGGCGGCAGCGAGATGGGGCGCGTGGACACGGTGCGCGAAGGCCAGATCCCGCGGCATACGCTGCGCGCCGATATCGATTACGGCACGGCGCGCGCCAACACGACCTTTGGCGTGATCGGCGTGAAGGTGTGGGTCTACCTGGGCGAGGTCATGCCCGGGGAGGAGTACCACGCCCGCTACAGCGTCGAGGCTGGCTAAGACCGAACCGGCGCGGCAGTCTACTTGGATGCCGGGTAAGTAAACCGGACGAACGGATGGAGAGTCTACGATGTTGATGCCGAAGCGTGTGAAGTATCGAAAGCAACAGCGCGGCCGCATGACGGGCAAGGCGCACCGCGGCAGCACGATTGCCTTTGGGACGTATGGCCTACAGGCGTTGGAGCCGCATTATCTGACCAGCCGGCAGATCGAAGCGGCGCGTCGCGCGGTAGTGCGCTACATCCGCCGCGGCGGCAAGCTGTGGATCCGGGTCTTCCCGGATAAGCCGTGGACCAAGCGGGCCGCAGAGACCCGCATGGGCTCGGGCAAGGGCAGCGTGGAGCATTGGGTGGCTGTGGTCAAGCCGGGACGGATTATCCTGGAGATGGCCGGCGTGCGCGAGGAGACGGCGCGTGAGGCGCTGCGTCTGGCCTCGCACAAACTGCCGCTCAAGACCCAGTTCCTGATGCGCGAGGAATAGTCCGCCGGGCGCATAGGCAGGCAAGGCGGAGGTTGCAGCCGGCGCATGCGCCTTGAAGGAGGCAGAGATGAAGATAAGTGAACTGCGTTCGATGACGAATGCCGAACTGGCAAATAAGCTGGATGATGCGTATCAGGAGATGTTCAACCTGCGCTTTCAGCGCTCCACCGGGCAGTTGACCAACACGGCGCGTGTGGGCGAGGTGCGCAGGCAAGTCGCACGGATCAAGACGATCCTGCGCGAGCGCGAGCTGGCAGCTACAGAATAAGGAGCGGGGAGATGCGTGCGCGACGAAATGTGCTGGTGGGAACTGTCACCAGCGACAAAATGGACAAAACAGTAGTGGTTACCGTAGAGCGCACAACTCGCCATCCGTTGTATGGCAAGGTTGTGAAGGTCTACAAGAAGTATAAGGCGCATGACGAGAGCAACGAGGCCAAAGAGGGCGATGTCGTGCGCATCTGTGAATGCCGCCCGATCAGCAAAGATAAATCGTACTTCGTTCAGGAAATTCTTGAGCGAGCCGTCATCGTTTAAGGCGAGGGTAGAAGCATGATTCAGCAGGAGAGTCGGCTGAAGGTGGCTGACAATACAGGCGCCAAAGAGCTGTTGACGATTCGCGTCAAGGGCGGCAGTATGCGGCGATATGCGGCGGTGGGCGATGAGATCGTCGCAACCGTCAAAAGCGCCAGCCCCACGGGGAGCGTCAAGAAGGGTGACATCGTGCGGGCGGTTATTGTTCGCACGCGGCGCGCTGTGCGCCGTGCGGACGGCAGTTATATCCGGTTTGATGACAATGCGGCTGTGATCGTGGACGATCATCGCTTGCCGAGAGGCACGCGCATTTTTGGGCCGGTGGCGCGCGAGCTGCGCGATGCGGGCTATATGCGCATTGTGTCGCTGGCGCCGGAAGTGCTGTAGCGAACGACATCAAGCGACAGGCTCGGCAGCCAGGGGCGGTCGAGTCGGGTCGAGGCCTCATTGGGATTGGGGAGGTTGGTGAGATGAAGGTCAAGATTGTCAAGGGCGACATGGTGGAAGTGATTTCCGGCAATGACAAGGGTCATCGCGGAACAGTCCAGCAGGTCATCCGCAAGAAGGACAAAAGCGGCAAGCCCGATCCGGATCGGGTGTATGTGTTGGTGGCGGGCGCCAATCTGGTGATCAAGCACCAACGCCGCACGGGCCGGGTCAGCACCCAGACGGGCCGCATCGAGCGCGAGGCGCCGTTGCACATCAGCAAGGTGGCGTTGATCGGGACGGACGGGAAGCCGACGCGCGCCGGCTATGAGGTGGCGGCGAACGGCGAGAAGACCCGCATCGACCGGCGCAGCGGGGACCCGCTGCCCAAGCCGCGCGATTAGCGCGACGCCATCCGCCTGCGGCGATGTGTCTGCCGGGCGGGAGCGGGCGACATGGGTTGCCCGTTGATCAGTTTTGTTGTCTGACCTGGCGCCGGACACGCCGGCGCTTGCAGACCAGGAGCGGAGCGAAATGAGTGAAAATGGGAAGACGCCGCGACCGACGCCGCGGTTGAAGGAGCGCTATCAGCAGGAAATCGTGCCGGCGCTCATGAAGGAGTTCGGCTATTCCAACGTCATGCAGGCGCCCCGCGTCACCAAGATCGCGGTGAATATCGGTTTGGGCGAAGCCTTGACCAATAGCCGGGCGATTGAGGCGGCGACAGGCGACCTGGCGAAGATGACGGGGCAGCGACCGGTGGTGACCAAGGCGCGGCATTCGATCGCCACGTACAAATTGCGCGAGGGCATGCCCATCGGCGCTAAAGTGACGTTGCGCGGCGCGCGCATGTGGGATTTCCTGGACCGGCTCATCAGCGTGGTGCTGCCGCGGCAGCGCGACTTCCAGGGCATTTCGCCGGATTCGTTCGACGGCCGCGGCAATTATAGTTTGGGCCTGCGCGAGCAGTTGGTCTTTCCGGAGATCGACTACGATTCCATCGACAAGGTGCGCGGGCTAGAGGTGACGATCGTGACGACTGCCGGGACAGATGAAGAGGCGCGGCGTCTTCTGGCGCTGATGGACATGCCCTTCCGGCGGTCATAGGTCGGTTGGCGAAGCCGGAACTTTCTTGTCTGCGCCGGCGAGTTTGCACCGGCAAGGCCGGACTGGTGGCGCAGAGCTAGTGTAGGAGAGATATCTGTGGCGAAGAAATCGATGGTGGCCCGAGAGACCAAACGCAAGTATGCCGTGCGCGTGCGCAACCGCTGCAGCATGTGCGGGCGCCCGCGGGGCTATTTGCGCCGCTTCGGGCTGTGCCGCATCTGTTTCCGCGAACAGGCGTTGCGCGGCATTTTGCCGGGCGTCGTCAAGTCTAGTTGGTAGGCAATTACAGCTGTAAATGCTGGTTTGCGGTCGAGCGCGCAAGCGGGAGTCTGAAAAATCAGGTTTACGGTGGTTGCTAACTACAATTTTCTGCAATCTGCCTGCCGTGGGAGCCGGATGATGCCGGTGAAGACATTGTCCGCTCCAGTTCAGCAAATGCTGTGTCGGCGCATTGAACAAAATTTGCAGGAGTTTGCAAGAGTGGCCAGAGGAGCTTAAAGAATGCAAACAGATCCCATTGCGGACATGCTCACGCGGATTCGCAACGCCTGTCTTGTCAACCACAAGCAGGTCGTGATGCCGAGTTCCAAGGTGAAAGCGGAAATTGCCCGCATCTTGACAGAAGAAGGCTTTGCCGAAGGGTACGGCGTGACGGATGAGAAGCCGCAGCCGAACTTGGTCATACGCCTGAAGTATACCGGGCGGGGTGAGCCTGTGATTACCGGGCTGGACCGGGTGAGCAAGCCGGGCCGGCGAACGTATACCGGCTATCGGGACATCCCGTGGGTGCGCAGCGGGCTAGGCGTCAACATTGTTTCGACGCCCAAAGGACTTATGACGGGCCGGCAAGCGCGCCGCGAGAAGGTCGGCGGCGAGATTATCTGCAACGTCTGGTAAGGCGAGTCTGGTTCCGGCAGTAGAGCCAGAGCGCCGCCGGATTTAGGAGAGGAGGTCATCATGTCACGGATTGGTCGGGCTCCGATTGCGGTTCCTGCCAACGTCACGGTCACAGTCGAGGCCGGGAACAAGGTGACTGTCAAGGGGCCGAAGGGCGTCTTGCAGCAAAGCCTGAACCCGGAAATGAAGCTTGAGCAAGAGAACGGCGAGATCGTGGTCAAGCGGCCGAGCGATTCGCGCGAGCATCGCGCCCAGCATGGCTTGACGCGCACGCTGTTGAACAACATGGTCGTGGGCGTTACTACGGGCTTTTCCAAACGCCTAGAGGTGCACGGGGTCGGGTATCGCGCCGAGAAGCAGGGCAACAACCTGGTCTTGCAGGTGGGCAAAAGCCACCCGGTGGTCTTTGCGCCGCCAACGCAGGATATGTCGTTCGATGTGGAGAAGGATGGGCGCGGCTTCACCATCTCGGGCATCGACAAATGCGAGGTGGGGCAGTTGGCCGCCGTGGTGCGCAAGTCCCGCCCGCCCGAACCGTACAAGGGCAAGGGCATTCGATATGAGGGCGAATACGTACGGATGAAGACCGGCAAGACCGGCAAGTCCGCTCGCTAAGCTGAAGGGCAGGAGTTAAGGACAATGGCAAAGGGATCACGCGAAGATGCACGGCAGCGCCGCCATGCGCGTGTGCGCCGCAAGGTGATCGGCACCGCTGAGCGACCGCGGCTGAACGTGTATCGCAGCATCAATCATATCTATGCACAGGTGATCGACGACGGCGCCGGGTATACGTTGGTTTCGGCGTCGACGCTGGATCGGGCTTTGCGCGGCGAGATGGAGGGACTGTCTCCGCAGGAACAGGCTAAGGCAGTCGGCAAAGCCGTGGCGGAGCGCGCCCGCGCCAAGGGGATCGAGGCGGTCGTGTTTGACCGCGGCGGTTACCCTTATCACGGCCAGATCAAGGCGCTGGCGGACGGGTCGCGCGAAGGCGGTCTCGCTTTCTAGGCAATACGGGGAGAATAACTGATGGCACGTCCTGAAAGAGATAGACGAGAGCGGCGCAGAGACCGGGAGCGCGAAGAGCGCGATGAACTGGATGAGCGCGTCGTGCATATCGCCCGTACGGCCAAGGTCGTCAAGGGCGGCCGGCGCTTCGCGTTTCGCGCCGTGGTCGTTGTAGGCGATCAGAAGGGCCGCGTCGGCGTAGGCGTAGGCAAGGCGCGCGAGGTGCCGGACGCGATTCGTAAGGCGTCGGACCAGGCGCGCAAGACGATGGTGGAGATTCCGCTGCTGGGGACGACGATCCCGCATGCTGTGGAAACGAATTTCGGCGCCGGCCGGGTGTTGCTGAAGCCTGCCAGCCCGGGTACGGGCGTTATCGCCGGCGGCGGCGTACGCGCCGTGGTGGAAGCGTGCGGCGTCAAGGACATCCTGAGCAAGTCGCTGGGCAGCGACAACATCCTGAACGTGGTGCAGGCGACCTTCTCGGCGCTGCAAGAGCTGCAGGATTACCGTGTCCAGGCCGAGCGGCGCGGCGTCGAGCCGAGCCAGTTGGCCCCCTTCTGGCATAAGGAGGAAGCGTATGCCTAAGGCAAAGACGCCCAAGATGATCCAGGTCACGCTGGTGCGCAGCCCGATCGGCTTTGAGCAGTCTCAGAAAGATACGGTCAAGGCGCTGGGTTTGCGCAAGCTGAACCAGACGGTGGAAAAGGAAGATTCGCCGGCGATCCGGGGAATGCTCAACAAGGTCTCCCATCTGGTAGTTGTCGAAGAATAGAGCTTTAGTAAAACAAACGAGGACTAGCTATTATGAAATTACATGACCTGCGCCCTGCAGAAGGTTCGACGAAAAAGCGCAAGCGAGTAGGTCGTGGCGGCGGCTCCGGCTTTGGCAAGACCAGCGGACGGGGCACAAAAGGGCAGAATTCGCGAGCAGGCGGCGGCGTCCCTCTGACGTTTGAGGGCGGGCAGTTGCCGCTGGTTCAGCGTTTGCCCAAGCTGCGCGGCTTCAACAATCGCTTTAAGGTGTACTATACTGCGGTCAACCTAGACTCATTGGAGCGGCTTTTCGAGGCCGATGCCGAGGTGACGCCGGAGAGTCTGGCCGGCGTTGGGCTGGCGGGCGGCACGGCTCCTGTGGTGGTGTTGGGCCGCGGCGAGATCAGCAAGCCCCTCCAGGTGAAGGTGCATCGCATTAGCGCCAGCGCTCGCCAGAAGATCGAAGCTGCAGGCGGCTCGGTCGAGGTGTTGGGCTACGAAGTGAACAAGCGACTGCCGCGGTCATAGGGCAGAAGAACGACAACGCGCGGCGCGTTCGATACGCGCCGCGCTAAGGGGAGAAGGGCACTATGCTTGAAGCTGTACGAAACGCCTTTCGTCTGCCGGACCTGCGCAAGAAGCTGATGGTGACTATCGGCATCCTGGTGCTCTACCGGTTTGCAGCGCATATTCCGTTGCCCGGTGTGGACCGCGTGGCGCTGCAATCACTGTTTAGCGGCTCAGAAGGCATGTTGCTGAGTTTGCTCAACTTCTTCAGCGGCGGCGGGCTGGCGCAGATGGGGATCATGGCGCTGGGCGTCTATCCCTACATTACCGCCTCGATTATCATGCAGTTGCTGACGCCGATCATTCCGCAGTTGGAAGAGCTGCAGAAAGAGGGCGAGCAGGGCCGGCACAAACTGAACCAATACACCTATTGGATGACGGTGCCGCTGGCGATCTTGCAGGCTATCGCCCAGGCCACGCTGTTGAGCCGTCCGCTCAGCGCGCAGGTGACGGTGCTGCCCAACTGGGGCTTCACCGGCGACAACTTGTTGCCTTCGCTCACGATCATCATCGGCATGACGGCCGGCACCATGTTTGGCATCTGGCTGGGGCAATTGCTGACCGAGCAGGGCATCGGCAACGGCATCTCGCTGATCATCTTTGCGGGCATCCTGGCTTCTGTGCCGTATCAGATCATCCGCCTATGGCAGCAGCCGATATTGCTGGCGATCTTCCTGCTGATTACGGTGGCTACCGTGACGCTGATCGTGTGGGTGCAGGAGGGCCAGCGGCGTATACCCGTGCAATACGGCAAACGCGTGCGCACGATGCGCGGCAACCGCATGATGATGGTGGGCGGGCAGAGCACCTATGTGCCGCTGCGCGTCAACACCGCGGGCATGATCCCGCTGATCTTTGCGCAGAGTCTGTTGATTCTGCCCAGCACGTTGGCCTCGTATTTCGTCGCGGCCGAAACCAATTGGGTTGCATCCGTCGCTCAGTGGATATCGACCGCCATGAGCCCGACCAACTGGCTGTATTGGCTGCTTTACTTCCTGTTCACGGTGGCGTTCACCTACTTCTACACGGACGTGATGTTCCGGCAGCAGAACTTGCCGGATACGCTGCAGAAGCAGGGCGGCTTCATACCGGGCATCCGCCCCGGGCCGCGCACTGAGACCTATCTGAACCATGTGCTGTCGCGCATCACGCTGGTGGGCGCACTGTTCTTGGGCTTCATTGCGGTGCTTCCGTTCATTGTCGGCGTAGTCGTCGACAGCATCTTCGGCGGGGCCGGCGTGTTGACCGGCTACGATTCGCTGATTATCAGCAGCGCGGGTCTGCTCATTGTGGTGGGCGTGGTGCTCGACACCATGAAGCAGATCGAGGCGCAGTTGATGATGCGCAACTACGAAGGCTTCATTCGCTAGGCGCGCATAGACTAGCGTAGACGTTGTAACAACAGAACCGCGTCGACCTGTGCGCTGCACGGGTTGACGCTCCCGCTATCCGGCATCATGACATGGCCGCGGCTTTTCGACAGAGGCTGCGGCGCCACTGAGACGAGGAAGCGACATGGCTGCACAAGATCGGCGCGTGTTTCTGGTATTGTTGGGTGTGCCAGGCGCCGGAAAAGGCACCCAGGCCAAGCTCCTAGAGGAATTGTTACAGATTCCGCAGATCTCGACGGGCGATCTGTTTCGCTATAACCTGAAGAACGAGACTGAATTGGGGCTGCTGGCAAAGAGCTATATGGATCGGGGCGACTTGGTCCCCGACGAGGTGACTATCCGGATGGTGGAGGAGCGTCTGACGCGTGAGGACTGTGCGCGTGGGGCGATCTTCGACGGTTTTCCACGCAACTTGGTGCAGGCGACGGCGCTGGACGCCATCACCGAACCACTGGGCGGCATCGCCCTGGTTCCGCTGATCGGGTTGGAGGACGACGACGCCATGCGGCGCATCACCGGGCGGCGCGTGTGTCGCTCATGCGGCGCGGTCTATCACATCGACTTCAACCCGCCGAAGCAAGAGGGCGTGTGCGATGTGGACGGCGGCGAGCTGTACCAGCGCGATGACGACAAGCCCGACACCGTGCGCAACCGGCTGTATGTCTACTATAAGCAGACGGCTCCGTTGGTGGGTTATTACTATGCCAAGGGGCTGTTGGCCGAGGTCGACGGCGGACTGCCGATCGACGAGGTGCAGGCTAATCTCAAGGCGGCGCTGCAGGCCAAAGGGTTGATTTAGGAGCGATTCTTGTCTTCGAGAATGGAGCGCTTGTTGGGAGGGAGGAACCGGCGACCGTTGCGCCGCGCTTCCGAACAAACTGACCGCGCTGCGCCGATTTTGAAGAGCCCGCGCGAGATTCAACTCATGCGCGAGGCGGGACGCATCGTCGCCAAGGTGCATGCCGCCCTGCGCGAGGTGATCCGCCCTGGCGTCAGCACATGGGAGCTGGACCAGACGGCGTTGGAGGTGTTGCAGAAGTATAACGCCGTTTCCGCCTTTCTGGGCTATCGGGGATATCCTGCCAACATCTGCGCCAGCATCAACGACGAACTTGTCCACGGCATCCCCAGCAAGGATCGCATCTTGCGCGAGGGCGACATCATTAGCGTCGACGTGGGCAGCGTCTACCGCGGTTTCGTAGGCGACAGCGCTTGGACCTATGCGGTGGGTGAGATTAGCGATGACGCCGCCGAGTTGATGCGCGTGACAGAGGCGAGCCTGATGGCGGGCATTGCGCAGGCGGTCGCCGGCAACAAAGTGATGGACATCAGCCGGGCCGTACAGCGGATGGTGGAAGCGGGCGGCCTGCATGTGGTGCGCGAATACACCGGACACGGGGTCGGGCGCCAGATGCACGAGGCGCCGCAGGTATTGAACTATGTGGGCGGCGACGCCGACGGCAATTATGTACTCGAGGCGGGCGTGGTGATCGCGATCGAGCCAATGGTCCAACAAGGGACGTGGCAGACGCGTGCGCTGCGTGACGGCTGGACGGTCGTGAGCAAGGACGGCAGTCTGTCGGCTCACTTCGAGCATACGGTTGCCGTCACCAACAGTGGGCCGGAGATTTTGACTCTCCTGTGACGCTGTGATAGACTAGCTAAGTTGCGCCGAGAAGATTCCGGGAGAAATTAGGATGAAGGTTCGACCGTCAGTCAAGAAGATGTGCGAGAACTGCAAAATTGTACGCAGGCGAGGCGTGCTGTATGTGTTGTGCAAGAACCCGAAGCACAAGCAGCGCCAGGGCTAGGCGTTCCGCGTAGATATAGACGCTTAGAAGAGAAGGGGAATCTTTAATGGCACGTATTGCAGGGATTGATATTCCGCGTGATAAGCCGGTGGAAATCGCGCTGACCTATATCTATGGCATTGGTCGCAGCACCAGCCAGCAGATTCTGGAGGCGGCCCAGATTGACCCGACGACGCGCGTGCGCGACCTGGACGAGAGCCAGGTAACGCGGCTGCGCGAATATATCGACCGCAACTACCAGGTCGAGGGCGATCTGCGGCGCGAGGTCAATATGAACATTAAGCGGCTGATGGAGATCGGCTGTTATCGCGGCCTGCGCCATCGCCGCAATTTGCCGGTGCGCGGCCAGAGCACGCGTACCAACGCACGCACCCGGCGCGGCGTCAAGAAGACGGTGGCCGGCAAGAAGCGGGCGCGCAAGTAGACGGCGTGCGGCGGCCAGTCGCTTTGGGGCGAGCGGCCGCCGTCGAGCGGTATTATGTGACTGATTGTTTGAGCATGCTCTGAGCGTATCAGGCTGCGCAGAGGATAGAGATACTAGCTGGGTTTCTAGCTGACAGTTAAGGAGTAACCGTGGCCCGACCTCAACGAAGGCGCGATCGTCGTACTGTACGACGCGAGAAGAAGTTTGTGCCGCATGGACAGGTGCACATCCATGCCTCGTTTAACAATACGATCATCACGATCACCGACCCGCAGGGCAATACCCTGTGTTGGGCGAGCAGCGGCAGCAGCGGTTTCAAGGGCAGCCGCAAGTCGACGCCCTTCGCTGCGCAGCTAGCCGCCCAGAGTGCGGGCAACTCGGCGCGCAGCGACTTCAACATGCGCGAGGTCGATGTGTTCGTCAAGGGGCCGGGGCCGGGTCGTGAGAGCTCGATCCGCTCGCTGCAGGCCAGCGGGCTGACAGTGCTGTCGATTACGGACATCACGCCCTTGCCGCACAACGGCTGCCGCCCTCCTAAGAAGCGGCGCGTCTAGCGGCACGTCTGTTACGCAAAGTGTTGCGCAGATTTCGCGCAGGCGGGTTGCGCGTGCGCAGGATGGCGCAGTTCTTGCCACGGGGCCAGCGGGATGGGCAGACAGATCGCCCGGTTTTGGGCGATCTGTAGTATTCGTTGGCGCCGGATCTGAAATAGAAATCAATAGCCGGAGGAAATATGGCAAGATATTCGGATGCAGTTTGTAAGTTGTGTCGGCGGGAGGGGCAGAAGCTCTTTTTGAAGGGCGAACGTTGCCTGAGCCCCAAGTGCGCCATCGAACGGCGCAATTACCCGCCCGGCGAGCACGGCAAGAAGGCGACCTTCCGCCGCAAGGTGTCGGACTACGGCATGCAGTTGCGCGAGAAGCAAAAGGCCCGCCGCATCTATGGCGTAATGGAGCGGCAGTTCCGGCGCTATTTCCGCGAGGCCACGCGCTTGCCCGGCTTGACCGGCGCGATGCTGCTGGCGATGTTGGAGCGGCGCCTCGATAACGTGGTCTACCGCATGGGCTTTGCGGACAGCCGCGCCCAGGCGAGGCAACTGGTGCTGCACGGCCATTTCGAGGTCAACGGCCGCAAGACCGACGTTCCTTCTTTCAATGTGAGCGTGGGCGATGTGGTGACGGTGCGCGAGAGCAGCCGCGGGTCCGTCTATTTTAAGGATCGAATGCAGATCATGGAAGACAGCCGGATTCCGGCGTGGCTTTCGATTGACCTGGCCGGCATGCGCGGTTCGGTGGTGAACGAACCCAGCCGTGAGGATATCGAGATCCCTCTCAACGAGCAACTGATCGTCGAGTATTATAGCCGGTAATGGCCGCTGCATCCTGCCTGCGCCACATGGCCGCGGCGGGCGCGGCGTCTCCGTTTTCGGCAACAGATGTAGGCGGACGCTTGGAACTGCGGGGGGCCGGTTAGCGCCGGCTCCGCACGCGTTGAAATGTAGGGAGGGTGCTCGTTGCTAAACACGGTATTACCCAAAATCGAGATTGAGGCAAGCTCGCAGAGCTACGGACATTTTGTCATTAGTCCGCTGGAAAGCGGCTACGGCATTACGTTGGGCAATGCGCTACGGCGTGTACTGCTGTCTTCGCTTCCCGGCGCAGCCATCACATCGATCCGGCTGACCGGCATTCACCATGAGTTTACGGCGATTCCGCACGTGCGCGAGGATGTGACGCGCCTGATCCTCAACGTGAAACAGATTCGATTGATCAGTCGCAGCGAAGAGCCGGTGCGCATCCATGTGGAAGTGACGAACGAAGGGCCTATTACCGCCGGCGATCTGATTTGTCCGCCGGAGGTGGAAGTCGTCAACCCGGACCAGTATCTGCTGACGGCTGATTCAAATGATGTGGACCTGGACATCGAGATGGTGGTCGGCGTGGGCCGCGGCTATAGCCCGGCGGAGGACCGCATCCGTCTGCCCCTCGGCGAGATTCCGGTGGATGCGATCTACAGTCCTGTGCGCAAAACGGCCTATCGCGTCGAGCGCACGCGCATCGGCCAGCAGACGGACTATGACCGGCTGAACCTGGAAGTGTGGACCGACGGCTCGATAGCGCCGGAGGACGCGGTGCGAAGCGCAGCCAAGATCCTCCTCACCCATCTGGAACTCCTGGCCGGCGCGCCTGTCGAAGAGCCGGAGGAGCCGGAGGAGCCGGAAGAGGGCATCCCCAGCCGCATCTACGAGGCGCCGATCGAAGAGCTTGAACTGACGGTGCGGGCCTATAACTGCTTGAAGCGGGCCGGCATCACCAAGATTGGCGAAATCCTGCGCCGCATGGAAAAGGGCGAGGACGAGATGCTGGCCATCCGCAACTTCGGCAAGAAGTCGCTGGATGAGCTGGTCGATCGCTTGCGCGACAAGAACTATTTGACCGTGCCGGGCGTGGACCTGAGCGCCTATCTTGAGGATAGCGAGCGGGAAGACGGAGATGAGCCGGCGGACGAATCCGAAAACGACGAACTTGACGAATTGCTGAACGCAGAGGCATAGGCGCAGGCTACGGTTTGCGTCGCCTCTCCGGACGGTCGTCAGGGGTGGCGGTTGCACTAACAGAGCGGGAATGGAATCATGCGACATCGAATTGTGGGGCGAAGGCTGGGGCGAGACTCCGGTCACCGGAAAGCGCTGTTTCGTAATCTGATCCGCGAGCTGTATCTGCACGAACGGATCACGACGACAGAGGCCAAGGCGCGGGCGATTCGCTCGGATGCCGAGAAGCTGATCACCACGGCCAAGCGCGGTTTGGCGGACGGCGGCAATCGCGTCCATGCACAGCGCACGGTGGTTGCGTATTTGAATGACAAGGGCGTTGTCCAGAAGCTGTTTGACGAATTGGCCCCGCGCTATGCCGAACGACCCGGCGGGTACACGCGCATCGTGAAGATCGGCAAGCGTCTGGGCGATGCGGCGGACATGGCCGTGATCGAGCTGGTTGAGGCCTAGCGCCGGGAGAGTGGCGCGGCGTGGGAGTTCCGACGATCCATGTATGCGGGCTGGCGGCCTATGATGGTACGGACTATTTCGGCTTTCAGGTGCAGGCCGATGCCCCGACGATACAGGGTGAGTTGGAGAAGGCGTTAGCCAAGTTCAGCGAGCCTGTAGGACGGGTGGCGGGCGCAGGTCGTACCGACGCCGGCGTCCATGCAAATGGCCAGGTGATCGCCGTGCACACGAAGTGGCGGCACGACCTGGCGCAATTGCAGCGGGCATGGAACGCTCACCTGCCGCGTTCGATCTGTGTGCGAGCCATCGCGTTGGCGCCGGAAAGGTTCCATCCGCGTTTTAGCGCCGAGAAGCGCACCTATCGCTATCGCGTGGTGATGGGCGATGGGCGGGAACGCGAGGCGGCGCCGGACCGGTCGCCGCTGACGGACCGCTTTGCCTGGTACGAGCCGTCGCCTCTGGCGGTGGAGCGCATGCAGGAGGCCGGCGAGTATTTGGTCGGCGAGCATGATTTTGCCAGCTTCGGCCAGCCAACGCAGGGCGAGAGCACAATACGGCGCGTGATGGCGGTGCGCTGGCAAGAAGAGTGGTGTTCGCCGGAGGTTCTCGACCGCTATCCGGGACGCCGGCTGACGCTGACGATCACGGCGAACGGGTTTCTGCGCCGCATGGTGCGGTCGATGGTGGGGACGCTGTTGGAAGTCGGTCGCGGCAGACGGCGCCCTAATGAGGTAAAGGATATCTTGGCGGCTAGGGATCGCAGCCTGGCTGCGCCGCCCGCTCCGGCTTGCGGCTTAACGCTCGAGCGAGTGGACTATCCGAGCGAACTAAATCTGTTTGTCGCCGGCGATGCATAGCGCATCATCATGGGCCGGGCGGCGGGCAGAAGCGACGAACCGAGTTAGGCATTATCAGAAAATATAGGAGTGAGCAGCGTGAAGACATATAGTCCAAGCGCCGAAGAAGCCAAAGAAAGCCGTGAATGGTGGGTGGTAGACGCCAGCGGCAAGACGTTGGGCCGGCTGGCTTCGGAGATCGCACAGATTCTGCGCGGCAAGCACAAGCCGACGTTTAGCCCGCATGTCGATGGCGGCGATTTCGTCATCGTGACCAATTGCGAGAAGATCGCGGTCACCGGCGACAAGCTGGACAATGTGCGCTATTACCGGCACTCGCGCTATCCGGGCGGGCTGAAGAGCCGCACGATGCGCGAGCAGTTGGCGCGCTTCCCCGAGCGGGTGCTGTATGAGGCCGTGAAGGGCATGGTGCCGAAGACCAAGCTGGGCGCCGCCCAAATGAAGAAGTTGCGCATTTACGCCGGCAGCGAGCATCCGCATGAGGCGCAGCAGCCCAAAATGTTGGAACTGTAGGAGGTCCATAGATGGCTGAGTATGTTGAGTCGATAGGTCGTCGCAAAACGGCTACGGCGCGGGTGCGTCTGTACTCGGGCACGGGCGAGATTGTGGTCAACGAAATGCCGATGGCCGAGTATTTCGGCCGTGATCTGGACAAGATGATTCTGCGCCAGCCCCTGGCGCTGACGGGCCGGGACACGGCGTATAACATCAGCGTCCATGTGCGCGGCGGCGGTGAAGGCGGGCAGGCTTCGGCCGTGCGCCTAGGCATTGCGCGGGCGCTGTGCGAGTCGGATCCCAGCTTGCGACCCACGCTGAAGGCCGCCGGCTTCTTGACGCGAGACGCACGGGCCAAGGAACGCAAGAAGGCGGGCCTCAAGCGCGCTCGCAAGGCGCCGCAATACACCAAGCGCTAATGCGCGGCTCTGCGCCTATAGCGCAGGCAGCCGGTTGCGGTTGAAAGCCATAGATGAACAGCGCCCTCTGGGACGGCAGGTCGGATCGATCTACCGCCCCAGAGGGTTTATGCTTTGTGGGGCGGGCGATGGTCATACGAACGGGAATCTTGCATGTGCCGGCGATCGACGAGGAAGCCGGTGCGGCGGTGCGGCTGCTCTTGCAGACAGAGACGCCTGAAGCGGTCGTGCTCGTAGAGAGCTATGCCGCTGACCAGCGCAATTGGGTGGCGGACGTGCTGCGCCGTTGGTGCGACGAGGAGGAGTTGGACCTGGTGTTGACGGTCGGCGGGACGATGCCGGCGCCGGGCCCTTCCGGTCGCCAGATCGTGCCGGACGCCGCGGCCGAGGTGGCGGAGCGTTCGCTGCCCGGCCTGGGCGAGGCGATGCGCGCTTATGCGCAGGAGACGACGGACCTGGCGCTGATCGACCGCAGCGCAGCCGTGATCCGCGGGCGCACCTTGATCCTAAACCTGCCGGACGGCGCAGGGCCGGCGACGCTCTTTCTCGAGGCGGTGACAGGGGTGATCGCGTCCGTGTGCGCTCACCTGCAGGAATCGCCCTACGCGCCGCGGCTGGACGAGGCGCTGGCAGAGGATGAGGAGCAAGGCGTGGTGGGCGAGGAGATGACCGGCGGCAAGTTGGACGCCGATGAGTTTGCGGCCTTCCTGCGCCGCGGCCGTGAGGATGATCCGCCGCTCAGCCCGGCATAATGATGGGACTTAGCGGCATGCCCGCCAAACGTCTGTCATGCTGAAGCGAACGTTGGCGAACTGAAGAACCTCGTTGTGCTGCGATCCCGCTAGTTGCTAGGGATAGGCGTCGAGACCCTTCACTTCGTTCAGGGTGACAATCTCCCATGAATTCGTGACATCGTATTCAAAACGCCCTCCAGGGAGACTTTAGCTTCCTGGAGGGCGTTGGTTTTGGCAGCCAAAACGGGCGCGTACAGGCTGAAGCGTGCGCTATTCCGCGGCGGCGAATTCGCGGCGGCGCTGC
This sequence comes from Chloroflexota bacterium, assembly GCA_030058085.1. Classification (GTDB taxonomy): domain Bacteria; phylum Chloroflexota; class Anaerolineae; order Caldilineales; family Caldilineaceae; genus JASGTU01. The sequence goes on along the minus strand of JASGTU010000242.1, from coordinate 6,643 downwards.
TCAATCGAATCCAATAGCTGTTCGTACGAGTCGATGAACTTCTGCACGCCTTCCTGCTCCAGTTGGTCGGTCACTTCCTGCATGGATATGCCCAGCGCTTCGATGTCATGGAGCGTCTGTTGCGCCTGTTCGCCGTCCTGATCGACGGTACGTTGTAGCGTGCCGTGGTCGCGGAAGGCGGTGAGCGTAGCCGGGGGCATGGTGTTGACCGTGTGCGGCCCGATCAAGGTATCGACGTAGAGCAGTTCCGGATAGTCGGGGTTCTTGGTGCTGGTGCTGGCCCAAAGCGGACGCTGCACCTGCGCACCGGCGTCGCGCAGCGCATCCCAGCGCGGGCCGGCGAAGACCTGCTGGAATTGGTGGTAGGCTCGCTTGGCGTTGGCGACAGCAGCTTCGCCCTTGAGCGCGGCGGCGCGTTCTCCGTTCAGCTTGTCGAGGCGGTCGTCCACGTTGGTGTCGACGCGGCTGACGAAGAAGCTGGCGACGGAGGCGATGCCGTCTACGTCTTTGCCCTGGCTGCGGCGATCCTCCAGCCCGCCAAGGTAGGCCTCCATCACGTCGGTATAGCGGTCTAGGGCGAAGATGAGGGTGACGTTGACGTTGATGCCGTCGGAGATCAGGCGACGGATTGCCTCGATGCCCGGTTTTGTGGCGGGCACTTTGATCATCACGTTGGGACGGTCTACCGCGGCGTGGAGCCTGTGCGCTTCGGCGATGGTGGCCTGCACGTCGTAGGCCAGGTCGGGCGCCACCTCGATGCTGACAAACCCGTCGCTGCGGTTCCTGGCTTCGTATACGGGGAGCAGGATGTCAGCGGCTGCCTGGATGTCTGCCACGGCGAGTTCTTCGAAGATGGCCTTGGCGTCCTTGTCGCCGGCGGCGAGCGCTTCCAGCTCTTCGTCGTAGGCCTGGCTGGTCGTGATGGCCTGCTGGAAGATGGTGGGGTTGGAGGTGACGCCGCGCACGCCTGCGTCGACCAGTTCGACAAGTTCCCCGCTCTGGAGCATGCCGCGCTCGATAAAGTCCAGCCAGATGCTCTGGCCCAATTCGCTTAGTTGTGCGATGCGATTCATGCAGGTCTTCTCCTCTTTCTTGAGTCAGATCTGTGTCAGATCGTGAATCTGTACGTCGATGTACAACGATGGGTCCAGTTCAACTGCGCATTCCGGCCGGCGGATCGATCAGTAGTATAGTTCGTGACCTCCTATTGTGAAAGTGAGGGAGACCCCAAGGGGGTGCAAAGACTTTGCGCCGAATTGGCGGGGGGCATTACATCTTTGGGGCGCGCACGCTGTCACCCTGAGCGAAAGGAAGGGTCTAGTCGACCAACAGATGCTTCGCCATGCTCAGCATGACAACTCGCCCCCGATTTGAAATAGCCCCTTGGCGGGGCGCGGCTTTGACAAAAGTCGCGGCGTCGGGTACTATGTTTTCTGTAGTGCGACTTACCGCACGCGCGCCGCAGGTGCGCAAGAATAGACCATACTAGATACGATGCCGGCCGGAGCTTGAACAGCTAGCGCGGCCCAAAACGAAAAGACAGATTGTCGAGGAGAATGGAATGAGCAACCCGGTTCATGTGTCGGACAGCACATTTGAGAAGCAGGTATTGGAGTCGGAGCAACCGGTTTTGGTCGATTTTTGGGCGGAGTGGTGCGGCCCGTGCAAGATGATCGCCCCGGTGCTGGAAGAATTGGCGCAGGAGATGGACGGCAAGCTGACCATCGGCAAGTTGGACGTGGACGAAAACCAGAATACGGCGATGGCGTATGGCGTCTTTAGCATTCCGACTCTGCTGCTCTTCAAAAATGGCGAGCCGGTGGAGCGCATCGTCGGCTTCCAGCCGAAGCCGCAGTTGATGAACCGGCTGCAGGCACATCTGAGCTAATACTGGGCTAATACTGGGCTAGTACGCTCAAGCTGTACAGCCGAATATCCCGTGATTAAGACATGTAGCGGCGCGCCACGCGCCGCTACACTGTTTGTCCGGGGCTGTGCGGGTGGTATAATCGCTCTGACTAACACTTCGCCGGAGAAATCCCATCACCCACAGGGGGAGGCAGCAACAAATGAGCGATCTCACGAAAATCGTCCTGTCCGAGCAGGACATACCTACGCATTGGTACAACCTGAATGCCGATCTGCCGGCGGCCGGGGTAGAGGTGCCGCCGCCGTTACATCCCGCCACCCTCCAGCCCGTCGGCCCGGAAGATCTGGCGCCGCTGTTCCCGATGGCGTTGATCGAGCAGGAGGTGAGCACGGAGCGCTACATCGAAATTCCGGACGAGGTGCGCGATATTTACCGGCTGTGGCGGCCTTCGCCGCTGTATCGGGCGCGTCGCTGGGAGAAGGCGTTGGATACGCCGGCCAAGATCTATTATAAGTATGAAGGCGTCAGCCCGGCGGGCAGCCACAAGCCGAATACGGCCGTGGCGCAGGCCTATTACAACAAGGAAGCGGGCGTCAAGCGGATCACCACCGAGACCGGAGCCGGGCAGTGGGGCAGTGCGCTGGCCTTGGCAGCCCAGTTCTTTGGGATCGAATGCAAAGTCTACATGGTGCGCATCAGCTATGATCAGAAGCCCTATCGCCGCGTGATGATCCAGACGTGGGGCGCATCGGTGGTGGCGAGCCCGAGCAACGAGACGAATGCCGGGCGGCAGATTTTGGCTAAGCACCCGGACAGCTCCGGCAGCCTGGGCATTGCCATCTCGGAGGCGGTAGAGGAAGCCGCGACGCGCGAGGATACGAAGTACTCGTTGGGCAGCGTGCTCAACCATGTGCTGTTGCACCAGACTGTCATCGGCCAGGAAGTGATCAAGCAGTTGGAAGTGGCGGGCGCGGATTGGCCGGATATCGGCATCGGGTGCGTCGGCGGCGGCAGCAATTTCGGCGGGTTCGCTTTCCCCTTCCTGCGCGAGAACATCGTCAACGGCAAGAAGATGCGGCTGATCGCGGTCGAACCGGCGGCGACGCCGAGCATCACGCGCGGCGTGTACGCCTATGACTACGGCGATACGGCGGCGCTGACGCCGATCATCAAGATGCACACGTTGGGGCATGACTTCATGCCCGCGCCGATCCATGCCGGCGGCCTGCGCTATCACGGCATGGCGGCGCAGATCAGCGCCGCAGCCCAAGCGGGCTTGATTGAGGCGCGCAACGTCCAGCAGCGGGCCATCTTCGACGCAGCGCTCAGCTTTACCCGCGCCGAGGGCATTTTGCCCGCGCCGGAGGCGGCGCACGCGGTGCAGGCGACGATGCAGGAGGCGCTGGCGTGCCGCGAGAGCGGCGAGAGCAAGACGATTGTCTTCAACATGTCCGGCCACGGTCACTTCGATCTGTCGGCGTATGACGCGTACTTGCGCGGCGATCTGGTCGATTACGAGTATCCGGAGGAAGCGATCCGGGAGAGCCTGACGCATTTGCCGAAGGTGGACTAGGCGGCAAGATGTTCAGGGCTGGAAACGCATAACCGCAAAGGCGCAAGACTACGCCATCCAGGAAGTCGCGGCTTCCTGGATGGTTCTTTTTTCCGGCGCGCCTACATGCGGCCTAGTTTGCGGATCAGGAAAAGGGCGGCAAGGACCAGCGCGTTGAGGACAATTGTGAAGATGAAGGCGCTGGTCAGGTATTCGAGGACGGGAAGCGACCAGTCGACGAGCTGGGCGAGCGGGTTGAGGGGCAGACCGAGGAGGAGATAGAGGCCAACGGCGGCGGCGGCGTAGAGCAGCACCGGCTTGAGCGGCTGGCGGTCGCTGGCGCTGGGCATCATAGAGTTGGCGATGGTGAAGAGCAGGTAGGCCCAGAGGATGCCGTCCGGTTGCCCCAGGGCTTGGCGAAAGGCCTGCACGCTGCCGCGCCAGTCGCCATCGATCAGGGTGGCGGTGAGCCGGCTTGCGTCGAAGACGTAATGCGAGATGAGCGCGATCAGCGCTGAACCCGCAAGGAGAGGGGCCATGCCCACCAGACTGTCGGCGACCGGGCCGCCGGTTTGGACGCTCACGCTGCCCAGGCCGATAGATTTGCCTGTGCGTTTGGGCCAAACTCGGAATTTACCCGTGCGCAAGCCCAGCAGCCGGGCGGCGAGCCAGTGCGCGCTTTCGTGGATGAAAACGCCGGGCAGAAAGACGAGAAAGATCGCCAAAGTTGGCGCATCGTGCGATCGCGTGGCGTAGTAGACGGGAATCTGGATGTGGATGCTGATTTGGCGGCTGAGCCAGGCCAACGCGCTGAGCGACACGACGAAGGCGACGGAAACGAGGAGCGGCTGGGTTGGCTCTGGCATGGTCAGAGGGTAGCAATGGGCGATCTGCGCACCCGCTCGGCGGCGATGCTGCGATCAGGGGTGCGCTTCAAGGTTGTAGGTAAGGCTGCGGATCAGCCAGCAGCCGTCGATGCGGACCAGTTCCCAGCGGTCGCCGGCGGGCGAGATTTCGCTGCCGATATGGGTGGTGGCGTGTACGACAGCCTCATCGCCGTCGATGGCGATCTCCAGGTCCGACGGCTGCACTTGGTCCGGCGATCCGGGAAAGACGGTGCGGACGTAGCGGTGGCGGATGGCGTCTTTGCCGTCCCAGTTTTGGTCATCGGCGTCGTCGTCGGGCGTGTTTTTTGCGTCGACCACACGGCTGTCTGGCGCCCAGAGTTGCATGAGCGCGTCAATGTCCTGTTCGACGACGAATTCGCCTTCGGCTAGCAGGACGGCGCGAATCACCTCGTCGTCGGGGGCGTCAGCGCCCAGCCCCAGAGTGCATGAGCCGGCTGCCGGCGGTGGCGGCGCGGTCGAAGACTCGCTGCCGGCGCCGGTTGGGCTTGAGCAGGAGACGGTCGCGGCCATGAGGGCTGCAAGGGCGACGATCCAAAGCTTGCGCAAGAGGTTCATAGCTGCCGATCGGCTCCGCTGTCCACTACGCTGCCGAAGAGATGGCGCACGAAGTCGCGGTGGATGGCGAGCGTCTCTTCGAGCGTGCCGTATTTACCGGAGGTCAGCTTGAAGAGGACGATGCCGTCCTGTAATTCGCGGTTGCGATCAGGGAAGAGATAGAAGTAGAAGACGACGTGATCGACCGGGACGGACTCGCCGGGAAAGAGCTTCTGGGCATCCATCCATAGGCCGTAGATCTCGCCGCCGCCGTCGAGGGTGATGGCGGTCGAACTAAGGTTGTAGCGCCAGCCGTCGGCGTCGTAGCAGATGTCGGGCGGGTGGAAGGGCTGCGAGCTGCGCCCGCCAATCAGGCTGAGCCAGAGGTATTGACCGGCCTCGTTGCGGTAGAGCCGCTGCACATACTGCTCTGGTTCGAGCAAGATCATCACTTCCTGGTTGGTCTGGGGCACTTCTTCGCCGGCCCACTCGCCTACGTTGAGGGGGACGTTCTGGAGGTCGGCGTTTAGGTCAAAGCGCGCGTGGGCGACGACGGCAGTCTCGCGATCAGTACGACGCCAGAAATCGAGGTCGGTTATGTAGGTTAGTTCGTCAGACGCGGGCTGCTCTTGGCCAAAAAGCCCGGGCACGATGCGCGAGCCGTACACGAAGGCTAGGCCGGCGATGAGGGCGGCTGTGACGAGCAGGCTGCGGAAGGGTGCGTTCATTGACGGCAAAAGGCGTGGTTCCTCGCTTCAACAAGGCCGGCGCCTAGATTACCTCAGGACGCAGCGCCCGGCAGCGCAAGGCGCGCGTGATGGGCAACATCAGGCCCAGCGCGACAATGAAGAAGACCGGCCCCGAATAGTCATGGTAGAAGACAAAGGCGGCGTCGGCGCCATAAGAACTGGCTACAAAGAGCAACGACGCCACGCGCAGGATGTTGCCCAGCATCGCCAGGGGGACCGCCATGGCGACCAGGGATACTCTGCCCCAGAGCGGGCCTGCCAGCACATAGGCGGCCAACGCCATAAGCGCCGTCAGGGCGATCATGGAGTTGACGCCGCTGCACTGGGCGCCGATGACGAGGTCGGCGTTGGGCACTTTGACGGAGTTGCCGATGACCTCGACCGGCAGCCCGATAAACCGCGCGATCCCGGTGGAACAGACGCCCGTGAAGATCGCCAGCGGATAGGTCGCCCGTTCGATAATGGGCAGCGGGACCATGAGCGCCATGTAGCCGATGGGGAAGGCGAGACGACGCGCTACATTGCCGCCGCCGAATGTCCAGGTCAACCCGGCGATGAGGCCGATCATGGCGAAGGCCGCCAGATAATAGGCCTTGCCGTTGAGAAAATAGAGATAGAGCGCCAGGCTGACCGCAACCACAACCAGGCCGCCGTTGCTTCCCATGCCGGCCCGCCAGAACAATGCCGGATCGTGTCTGAATCTTTGGTATACAAGAAACAGAGAGACCGGCGGGATCAGCACGCCGTGACTATAGTAACTATTGCCCATCCACTCGCCCCAGAGCCAACGCCACACAGGCCAGGTTAGGATCGAAAAGACAACGAGCGCGAGTGTGGGGATAGCAAGAGAACGCAGTGTCGATTGGCTCATAGTCTCTGTCGGAGGAGGTCATACACATGACTGAGCGATGTGCATGACGCAGCCTCAACAGGGGCAGAATACCATGCGGGGCGCGATGCGTCAAAGTCGGCGCATGCGTAGGGGCGTGGAGTAAGTAGCGAATCGCTCTAGGCGCAGGGTCGATCCCGC
>JASGTU010000241.1 GCA_030058085.1 Chloroflexota bacterium | reverse complement strand
CTCCTCGATGCGCTGGCGGGCGTGTTCGCTAATGGTAAAGAGCATGGATCACCTCCGATCTGCTCAGATGCGCCGTAGCGCCGCCGTGCACAGCCGAAGGCGCAACTTATCCGCCTCCGTCCATGGGTCCCCAGTCCCCGCGAAGAATTCCTCCCACTCCTGTTCTCGCCTTGCCTCGTTCATCGCGTATCTCCTGACATGCCGCTCAGCGCGGCCAGATTGGTCTGCACCGCCTCCAACATCGGCAGCAGCGCCCGCTTGAGCGGCGGCGTGTGGGTGTAGTAGCCGGTCAGCCGTTCGTAGTCGTTCAGCGCGCCCAGTACAGCCCGATAGAGGTTCGCGAGGCGATCCAGCGTCTCGCAGCGCTCTGCCGGCGCCGTGGCAGCGGCCGATTCCTGCGTCTTCGTGATGGGCTTGTGCGGATCGTCTCCTTCGCCGGCCGCGTCGGACGGAGTATCCGGGCCGGCGGGTTGGTCGTCCACGGCGGGCGACGTACGGTCCGCCGGCAGGGCCATGTAATCCACAAGCTGTGTGGGCGGTGCGGGTGCAGCAGAGCCGGTACGGATGGCATGGTATCTGCGCGCCCATTCGATGGCCTGCTCCGGCGTCCATGCGCCGGTCATGTCAAACGCGCTGCCATCCGGCGCAACATAGCGGAACTTCCAGGCGCTGCCGAACGGCTCGATCATGTAGCCCGCGGCTTTGAGATCTGCCGGCGTGGGATCTTCATCGCCGGAGGCGGCGTCCGGTTCGCGCTGCGCGGCGCGCATCTCTGCCAACACGCGCTTGGCGGCGGCGGCCAGCAGATCTCGGTCTACGTCTGCCGGCATGTAGCACAGCACGGCGTCGTCGTACCATCCGCGGCGACCTTCAGCCAGATCGTCGAGCAGAGTTTGCCAATCGACTAGGTCGCGGGCGATCTTGCGCAGAATGGCGTCGAGGTCCGGCTCTGCCCTCGCATCTTCGGTGCGGGCATTCGCCGGCGCAGCGCGCTGCTCTCGTTCGCGCCTGTTGATGCGCGCCTGCAGGCGCGCCCTACGTTCTGTGTGCCCGGCCCCGTCGGGTATAGAGTCCAGCGCCCGGCGCAGCGTCTCCAGGTCCGCACGCTCGATGGCGCTGCGGAAATTGATATCGGAGGGCGGGACAGTGGTCAAACAGCCGAAGTCCCAGTCGTATGCGTCACCGTCCGCGTCACCGTTCTTTATCTGCTGGGCTCTTCTCTGCCCGCTGCCGATCTTGGAGGTGTCCATCACGGCTACCGTGCCGTGGCGGGTGGTGTAGGTGCGTTTGTCACTGTCCACGTGGACAGTGACGGGCAGCGGCGGCGGCGCATACTGGGGACGATCCGTGCTGCCCAGCTTGGCGCGGACCTGCCCTACAAACGTAGGCGAGACCGCACATGCCTCCGCAATCCGGCGATCACTCCACGCGCCCCACTCCTCGTCGACCAACAGCGCCTCGACGGCCCGCCATTTGTCTGCCGGCGTGCGGCGCAGACCGTGGGCGGCATTTGCGCCGGCGGCGTGCAAGATGGCATCGCGCCGCGTGCCGGCGCGCACCTCGGACTGGATGGTAGGGGCGCCGTTGACGGCATCCGCGGTTTTCCAGGCCGCCAACCGATGAAAACCGTCGGCGAGCCAGTAATCGGTCCCGTCGTAGTAGACGACGATGGGCGGCATCTGGTCCAGTCCGTTGCGGACCTGGGCTAGACCGCGCAGCCAATCGCGGTACTCCGCGATTGTCAGATCGTTCAGCCCGGCGCGCATCTGGGTACCGCCGTCGTCGCGAATCCGGTAAAGCGGGATACGTTGCACTGGCGAAGACGGCGCCCTCTCCGGCGCTTCGCGGCGAGGCTTCGGCGCAACCGTCGCGTCGGTCACGGCGCCCGGGGCGTCTGTCGCTTCAAGAACGTTGTTTTTGTTGTGCATGATTTCCTCCGGTATAAGGAGCAAAGGCGGCGCGGCTGTGTTCCTGGTCAGTGTTCCTGGTCAGTTGGGAAAGAACATCGGGATTCGACGCGGCTTGTCGCCGGACAACACATATAGACGCCGGGTGACCGCCAGGCGGCGTTCGGTCTCCAAAATGCGACGGGTGAGGGCGTTTTGACGCTTGAGTGCGATCTGTAATTCGCGCTCGGAGCCGGCCGCATCTTCCAAAATGCGACGGGTGAGGGCGTTTTGACGCTTGAGTGCGATCTGCAACTCGCGCTCGGAGCCGGCCGCATCACGGCGCAGAGCCAGGGTGCGCTGCTCCGCTGCGATCACGGCGAAGCAGAGGACGATATTGGCAAGCAGCGAGAGAACAAACAGGGTGAGAAGCATCGCAGATTCCTTTCTGGGTTATGCGGGGACGAGTTCCGGCTTCGCCGCGAACTCCACATTGTAGGGAAGTCCAGCGCTGCGCAGCGCAAAGACGATAGAACGCGTGTACTGTCGGCGTGCATACTCGACGCGACTCGCCGGCAGCGTGATGGTTGTGGCATCGCCGGCCACGGCGACGCCTGCATCGCTCAGATCTATGTTGGCGATGCCGGAGATGGCGCGGCGCACGACATAGGCCGGGTCGTCCGGGTCATCCGCCGGTGGGGGCGGGCGTCGAGGTTGAAGCGCGCCGCCCCGGGCCGTCAGCTCGGCTAACTCGGCGCGCTTGTCGCGCAGCGCGGGGATGCCGGAGCGCACCTGGTCGGGCCGCGGCCGCGGATACGTCCCGGTCTGCGCCTTCCGCCCCGCCCACTGCGGCCTCCAGTGTTCGTCCAGCCAGATTTGGAGATCATCCCGGCGATAGCCTGCGGCGAACATGCGTTTGGCCTCGGCGGTCAGCGCGCCGAGCTGCGCCTTGGTGAGCGCATCCAGGTCGCCGTGGCCGTAACAGACCCAGGCCAGCGAGTTCAGGAAGCGGGACCAGCCGGCGGCGTTCGACTCAGCCGGCGGCTGTGATTCAGCGGAACCGGCGGGGTCCGTGTGTGTCGGCGGCGAGCCGCCGACAAAACACACTGGATCACCTGGGTCTTGATCATTGGGTCTTGTTAATTGGGTATTGTTAGCATGCACCTCGTGCATGGGGGGCATGCATGTGGTGCATGGGTCAGATGCACCTGGTGCATGGGGGTCATGCACGTCGTGCAAGTCGGTATGCACCTGGTGCATGGGGTATGCATGTGATGCATGGTTGTGCGATTCCGCATCATGCACGTCGTGCATGTGGGTATGCACATCATGCATGTGGGTATGCACCTGGTGCAAGGGGCGCAGCGTATAGCCATTGGAGCTATGCGTGCGCCGGTCGGCGATTTCGATCAGGCCCAACGCGGCCAACTGCTTGACCACGGACGCGACTTTGCGCATGCTCATGCCGGTGCGCTCGGCGATGTAGCTATAAGACGGAAAGGCGTACGCGTCCGCGTCGCTGCAGCGCAGCAAGACGAGGTAGACGGCGATCCCATAGGGGCCGATGGCGGCGCCGTATTCGTCGATAATGGCATTATCCACACGGCAAAAGCCGCGCCCGTTAGTTGCACCCTGGTCAGTCATCGCTCCGCTCATGACGCCTCACTCTCTCTCATGCGCAGCCGCCGAATGCGCTGCGTCAACTCGCCCACATGCGTCCGCAATTTGATTCGCTCCTCGACCGTCTGCGCCGCCGCCAGACGCTTCTTCACGCGCACCAATTCGGCCCGCAGTTCTTCTTCCTTCGTCCCCTCGTCCTCATCCATGACCCGCTCTCCGGGCCGGGCTCCATTGCCGAACCGGTCCATTTGCGCCGTGTACAACCTTTGCGCATCGTTGTGTGACGTCACATATCCTGCCGCCCATCGTCATTTCTCAAAATAGGCCGCGCAGGAACCAGCCGGCGCAGCCGCCCAGGAACAAGGCGAGGGCGGTCAGGACGATAAGCGTCGCCAACGCCATTCCACCGATGTAGTCGTCTTCGTTCATCCGAGAGCCTCCCGCCATTGGGCATATAGGCGCGCAAACGACTCGTTGTGGAACCATTCGTCCTTGAGCCATGCGCCGCGGTCATAGACGGCCACCCGCCACATGGCGCGGGCCTCGACGTATTCGAGGCGGCAGGTCACCGGCTTCGCGCTCGCGGCGTGCATCTCCGCCGGCGCAGCAGTCGCTTGCCGCGTCATAGCGCCCCCATCCAGCGCGCGGCCAGAAGACCCAGCGCGGCCAGGGCGATGAGGAGGAGATCGGCGGCGGGGTCGCCGGCGGCGAATGCGGGAACCCGGCGACGATTGAGCCGGGGGCGACGGGACGGCTCGTCGTGTGGCGTGTGCGTGCGTACGGCGTTCATGGAATTCACTCCTTTGATTGCGTCAGGACGGCGACGATTCGCTATATTCGCCGTGGCGCGCGTCTTTGGCGAGGCGCTCGATCTCGGCCAGGTCGTCGCGCAGGCGTGCGAGCAGCAGCATCATGGCGGGATCGAGACTGCGCTCGGCGTGGCGCATGGCGGCGTCCCAGCGGGCGCGGGCGATGCGGCTGCGGGCGATGATGTCTTCCAGCGCCCAGATGGTTTTATTGGCGAGTCTGGTCGGGCGCGGCATGATCGATTCTCTGTGCCATGCGATCCTGGGCATGCTCCATGAGCTGCCGGAAGTAGCCGTGCGCCTGGCGCAGGCCGCGGTAGATGACGCCGAGCGAGGACAGCCCGATAACGGCCAGGATGTGCCACCATGCGACCTTGCCCGATTCGTCGATGAGCAAGAGCAGGATGAGCATGTCCCCGCCGACGCCGGCGACGACGCTGAGCCAGGTCATGCGTTCGGCGATCCAGCGGCCGAAATCGGTGAACTCGATGAAGCCGGCCACAGCCAGCCCCCAAATAAGGGCCAAAAGAAGTGCAAAAGGCAACATGATGAGAATCCTCCTGTATTGTGAAAACCGGGCGTGACGACATCCGCCGCCCTACGTCATGATCTTTATATCCTTGTCCGGCAGACAGATTTCAATTGCATGCGGAGGGAGACTTGTTGTGCTGCACCTGGAGTTATTTATCACCGCCAAGCTCGCCGCCGGTCTCACGCCCAAGACTATTGCCTGGTATGAGTGGATGTTGGGCGTCTATGCCAAATTCTGCGCCGGCGAAGGAAACGATCCGCACAAGGCCGAAACAGTCGAGCGTTTTCTGGCGCATATGCGGCGGCTGGGCGCTGCGCCGTCCAGCGTGTCGTCGTATTACCGCGCGCTCCATGCCTATTTCGCCTGGCTCGCCAGGCGGTCATATCTGGAGAACAATCCGCTCAAGGCGGTCGACAAGCCGCGCGTGCCGCGCCGCCGGGCTAAACGGATTACGCCGGCGGAGTTCAACCGGCTCTATGCAAGCATCACGGGCGCGGAATGGATCGATCACCGGGACCGGGCGATCCTGGTCATCCTGTTCTATTCCGGTCTACGGGTGAGCGAGGCGATCAATCTGCAGCTGGGCGACATCGACACGGTGCGTCGCGTCATCACCGTGCGCAGCGGCAAAGGCGGGCATGAGCGGGACGTGCCATGTGCGCCGCATCTGCGTGAGCCATTGGCGGCTTACTTGTACTCCCGCCCGGCGCACAAACAGGCGGCTCTGTGGCTCTCTAATGACGGAGCGGGCGGCGTGCGGGGGGCGTTGCAGGCGGATGGAATTCGCCTGATGTTGCGGCGTCGTTGTCTAGCGGCGGGGCTGCGCTATTACAACCCCCATGCCTTCCGGCACGGGTTTGCGACGTCGCTGCTCAATGCGGGGATGAACCTGTCGGCCGTGTCGGCGGCGCTGGGTCACAGCAGCGTGGTCATCACGGAACAGGTCTATGCCGAGTGGCTGATCGACGG
>JASGTU010000240.1 GCA_030058085.1 Chloroflexota bacterium | reverse complement strand
TCCCCGCGGGGAGCAGTTTGCCGCCCGCTACACGTTGAAGCGGAAGTGGATCACGTCGCCGTCCTGCACGACGTACTCCTTGCCCTCGGTGCGCAGCGCGCCGGCATGACGCGCCGCGGCCTCGCTGCCGTGCCGCACGAGCTCGTCGACGTGGATCACTTCGGCGCGGATGAAGCCGCGCTCGAAGTCGGTGTGGATCACGCCCGCGGCCTGGGGCGCGGTCCACCCGGCGCGGATCGTCCACGCCCGCAGCATGCGCGAATCGGTCGTGAAGTAGCTGATCAGCCCCAGCGTGTGGTAGCCGAGGCGGATGACCTGCTCCAACCCGCTTTCCTCCACGCCGGCTAGGGCTAGGTATTCGTGGCGTTCGGCGTCGCTCATGCCCGCCATCTCGTCCTCTAGCTTGGCGCACAGCTTCACCACGTCCGCCCCCTGTTCGGCGGCGACGGCGCGCACCGTGTGCGTGTAGTCATTGTCCTCCGCCAGCCCTGCCTCGTCTACGTTCGCCACGTAGATGACCGGCTTGGCCGAGAGGAAGTTCATCTCTTGGTTGAGGTCTTGGAAGCCGGCGCTGTCCTGTTCGGGGTAGGCGGAGATCGGCTCCCCGCGCTCCAGCATTTCCTTTAGGGCGCGGGCCGTTTCCGCCAGGGGCGCGAGCTTGCGGTCGCCTTTGGCCTGGCGTTCGAGCCGCTCCATGCGGTTGTCGAGTTGTTGCAGGTCCGCCAACATCAGTTCGAGGTTGACGATCTCGATGTCGGCGCGCGGGTCGGGCAGGGCGCGGATGTGGACGACGTTGGGGTCGTCGAAGCAGCGCACCACGTGCAGAATGGCGGACGCCTCGCGGATCTGGGCGAGGAACTTGTTGCCCAGCCCTTCACCGCGGCTGGCCCCCGCCACCAGCCCGGCGATGTCGACGAATTCCAGCGTGACGTGGGTAACGCTATCGTGGGGGACCATCTCTGCCAGTCGCTCCAGCCGCGCGTCGGGCACGGGTACGACGGCGCGGTTGGGCTGGATCGTGCAGAAGGGGTAGTTGGCGACTTCTGCGTTCTGCGCCTGGGTGAGCGCATTGAAGACCGTGCTTTTGCCCACGTTGGGCAGGCCGACAATGCCGATGCTGAGGGCCATCTTCGTTCGCCTCCCGGTGCGTGATTAAGATTACGTGGTTTGATCGCTAAATGCGCACGATGCCATGTTGAGCGGAGCGAAACATCTCTACCTCTGGCACAACGAGATTCTTCACTCGGGAACCCCCTGAGTGCAGAATGACAGAACGGTGCAACGGCCATAGCGCCATCTGCTTAGGGGCCGAACTCCGCCAGATAGGCGCTGAGCGCGTGCATCAGGCCGGTTGGCCGGCCGTCACGCGTAAAGAGATCGCCCGTGGGGTAGAGATCGTAGCCCGCGCTGAACCAGACCCAACGCTGCACCAGCCGGTCGTCGTCCGCGGCGTAGCCCAGCGCCGGGTCGCGCAGGCTGTTGAAGAGATCGTAGCTGCCGAAGAGAAAGGCGCGCACGCGGGGCTCGTCGAAGCCGTAATCGGCGGGCATGAGGATGCCGTACTCGCTGACCCAGAGGGGCTTGGCGCGTTGGCCGTGCGCCGCCATCCAGGCGCGCATGCGGCGCACCTGCTCCTCCACCAGGGCGAGGTCGTCATGCTCCTCGATGGTCCACAACTCGCCCGCGGCGACGTGCTCGAAGCCGGGCGGCACGTCCACGCCCCAGTCGCCGGCCTTCTCTTGCAGCACAAAGGCATGCATGTTCCACACGTCGACCGGCATCTCGACGCCGTAGGTCTCGCTATAGAATTCCCACACGCGCTCCAAATAGGCCAGGCGCAGCGGCGTGATCTGGCTGAGGCCGGCGAAGCCCACCTGCGCCGTAGGGTCGGCCTGCATGATCGTCGTGTAGGCCGTATGATAGGCGGCGGCGTAGGCTTCGGGCGTAGCGCCGTCCTGCCAGCGAACGTCCGGCTCATTGCCGATCAGCCAGGTATGGCCGGGGCGGGCGCGCGCCGCGGCTGCGATCCACTCCGCCGGGGGGACCAGCCTGCCCTGGGGCGTGCGCACCATCGGCGCGAACTCCATCCCGGCTGTCTCGTCGGGCGGGATGTGGAAGGCGGGCTGCGCACCGAGCGTGCCCGTGATCCAGACCGTCTCGGTGAAGCCAACTGACCAGTTCAGATACCAGCCGGGCCGCGGTTCGCTCCAGGCGTAGATCTGGGGGCTTTGCCCGTCGGGCACGCCGACGCCGGCGCGCCAGCGCAGCGTTCCCGGCTGTGCGAACGGCGGCGGTTCGGCGGGGGGCTGGGGATCGTCCGTATCTAGGGGCGCGGCGGGCGTTGCGCCGGCGACGGCTGCGTACGACGGGGCGAGCGCGGTCGGCACCAACGGCTCCTGGAGCGGTCGCTCCGCCGCGGGCTGAATCGTCCACGAACAGCCGGCGAGCAGTCCGCCCGCAAGCAACAGGGCTAGGCAGCAGGCGAACAGGCCCGCGCTGCGCCGGCGAGCGCGTTTGCGTCGGCAAGGGCGAGGAAAAAGTTCCATGACGTCGTTGTAGCAGATGTTATACTGGATTGGCAAAACGGAGCGGCCCGGACAACTATCAGCTCCAGGGTCGCCCTGCAGCGGTGATCTGGTACACTTATAGGCGCCGGCGCAATTCGGCGCAGTAAGGCCGAGCGCGCCTTGCAACTGAGGCGCGCCTGCAGACAAGAGACAAGATAGGCGCAACACGTGCGCGGAAAAGCCCTCCCTCCTTCGCATTCCACAGACGCTTCAGTCGGGCGCCGGCGTTTCGCGTTATCGCCCGCATGGCTGGAGCGGTGGGGATTGCAGGAAGATGCGATCATGATCGGCGCAGCCCTGATCGCGGGCGCGGCTACAGGGTTGAGCGCGGTCGTTTTCAGTTGGCTGACAAACC
>JASGTU010000239.1 GCA_030058085.1 Chloroflexota bacterium | reverse complement strand
GATGATCCCAGGTGACGAGCGGGGCGACTTTGCCTGGCCAAGGCGCATCCCCCGCGGCCGCGTCCGGCAGTTGGTCGAGGCGAGAAGCGGAGATGAGACGGCACAGGTTGGCGTAGCCGGCCTGCGTTTCGGCCAGCAGCGTCAGGTGGCGGCCCCCCTCCAACGTCACCTCTGCGCCGATGATGCTTCGCGGTGCTTCGCAGTGATGCTTCAGCGGAACTGGCGCTTCAGCAGAACCGGCGTGCAGCCCGGCCTGTTGCGCCGCAGTAGCGAAGCGGACGGCGCCGGCCAAACTGTCGTGGTCGGTAAGGGCCAGCGCCGGCAAGCCCAGCGCTTGGGCGCGCTGCACCAGCGCTTCGGGCGAAGACGCCGCGTCGAGCAAGGAGAAGTAGCTGTGGCAGTGAAGTTCGGCATAGGCCGGGGGCTCAGTCATAGGCGCTGCTCAGACGCCAGGCGCCGCCCAGCCGGTCATGGTAGACCACGCACAGCAGCCCGGCCTGGGTTGTGACGGCGAAGTACGTGCGCGCGGCCCGCTCTGCCGGCGTCCACCAGTCCGTGTCGATTTCCCAGGACTGCTCGATGCGGGCGACGCGGTGCAGGCGCTCTTGCCAGTAGAACTGCTGCGGGCGGCCGCGGGCGTCGCTTTCGACGGCGATAGGGATGGCCGGTTGGAACAGGCGCGTCATGGCGAAGTGTACACAAAGCGCCGTTCGGCGAGCGGGTGGCTGGGGTCGACCGCTTGCCCCTGCCGGAAGATGCGGCCGTACCGCGGGGCCAGGCGCGCGACCAGTTCCGCCAGCGTGAGCGTAGCCGCCGCCGGTTCGTCAAACAGCGTCCCCTGTTCGACCGTCAATTCGCCGCTCTCCAGCCGCTTGATCTCCGCCCGCTCCAACCGCTGCGGCCAGTTGAGCGCCTCTAGCCCGGCGCGCACGTGCCGCATGACGCGCCCGATCTCCCCGACCGGCTCGACGAAGAGCAGGGGCAGGCTGCGCGTCTCCTGACCGCTAAAGGTCAGGGCGAGGTACAGGCTGCGGATGCCGCACAGCGTCCGGCACAGCATGGCGAGTTGCGGCTGCAGCGTCGCCTGCAGCGCGACCAGAACCGGTTCGAGCGTCGCCGCCGGCGGGTCAAAGAAACAGGCGAGCGTCTCTGTGGGCGCAACGGCCGTGGGGCGAACGGGCCGGCGATCCAGGCCGCGCGCCCACTCGTGGGCTGTGCGTCCGGGCGGGCCAAAGCGCTGCACGACGGCCTGCACCGGCAGTTGGCCGAACTGCCCCAACGTCTCAATCCCCAGCCAAGACAGCTCCTGCAGGTTGGGGCGGGCCAGAGGCAGCAGCCGCGTAGGCAGCGGCGAGAGAAAGCGCGGCTCATCGCGCTTGCGCACCAGCTTCATGCGCCCCGGCGCGGTGTAGGACGCCGCCGCCCGCGCCGTGAACTTGCCGCTGTCCCACCCCAGCGCCGGGACAAGCGGCTCGCCGAGCGTGGCGCGCAGCGTCTTGCCCAGGGCGGCGGCTGTGGCCTGCGCCTCGTCCGGCTGGCGGGCGGCGCTTCGCGGTGAGGCTTCAGCGGAACCGGCGTGCAGGTCGAGATAGGCGCGCCCCCAGCCGTGCTCTTCGACGGGCAGCCCCAAGGCGGTCATGGCGGCCAGCAACTCGCCTTGCAGCCCCAACGCTTCGTCCAGATCCGCGGCGCGCAGCGTCACATCCGGACAACAAGCCAACGCCTGCTGCGGGCGCATGGCGAGCGTCACCCCCTCCCGGCGGGCCGGCGCATTGAGCGCGCAGACGCGCTCGTGGGCGTCCAGCAGCGCCGCCGGCCTGTCCCGCAGGTCAGGCGCCGCCCGGTAGGCGATCTGGAGGAGAAAGCCGGGAATCTGCACACAGAGAACGCTCATCGTCCGCCTCGTTGCCGGAACCTCGTCGCCGGAAACTCGTCACCACGTGCTCTGGGCGCGCACGGTCCCATTGAAGAGAATGGAGATGGTCGCAGTTGCGCCGGCCCGCGCCCAGCGGCTCTTGACAAGCCGCACTTGCGCGGTGTAGCCGGCCAACCCTTTGGCCTGTTCGACCCACTGCTCTTGCTGAAAGGAGAGGTGGAGCGCCGTGTACTGGCGCAGCGCAGCCCCCCGATCCCAGTTGAGCAGCCGCATCCAGGCCGGCTCCGGTTCGTCAATCCACATCACGAGACAGCCGCTTCCGTCCAGCAGGCGATTGAGCTTGCCCAGGTTGGCGGCGAGATGACGCGCGCCCTCGCTCTCCGCCGCGATCTCCGCCAGGCTGTCGGCCAAGACCGCGCGCACGCCGCGAGTGCGCACCAAGTCCAACGCCAGATCCACCGCGGCCTGCCCAGAGTCGGGGCGGGCGATGAGGACGCGCTCGACATCTAGGCCGCAGCGCGCCAGATAATCCGGGCTGGCGGTGCGGGCGAGGTCGAGGATGGCGACCGTCGCCGCGTCCCGCGCCCTGCCCGCACCGGCCTGGGCGGCGGCAAGGGCCTTATAGGCGACCGTGAGCTTGCCGGAGGTCATGCGCCCGGTGAGCAGCACGTTGGCATTGAGGGGCAGCCCCTTGCAGCCGGTCAGGGCGTCAAGGCTGCCGAACCCCGTGGAGATGTGGGGCGGGATGCGCTGCAGCGCCGGGTCGTTGGCCCTGCGCAGGGATTGCTCCCCGTATCGTTGCTGTACGGCGACGATGGCGCTTTCGAGGCGTCGTCGTTTGGGCGTTGCCATGCGTTCGCCAGTCCATTCT
>JASGTU010000238.1 GCA_030058085.1 Chloroflexota bacterium | reverse complement strand
GCGAAGAGCAGCGCCAACGTCAACGTGATGCCGCCCAGACCGCGCACCAGATCGGCGCGGCTTGCGTCGGGCGGAACGTCTGCATACCAGCAGTTTGCAGCCGCCGCGCCGCCCGCAGTGACGGAAGTTGCCTCGTCCGCTTCCGTGACGGTCTCTATCGCCGCCGGCGTCAGGTAGCAGTCTACCGCCTGCCCGAACAGTTCCGGCGAGATCACCTGTACCCACACGTTGGCGATCATCAGCGCCAGCACGATGAGCAGCACGATCCAGTACCGCCCGAAATACCTGCCCAGGCGTCCCAGCGTAGCGCCCAAGCTCTTGGGCTTCAGCGCCTCTTGTTCCAGTAGATGTCGCGGGCCGCCGATCATCGCTCACCCGCCTCGCCGGTCACAGAATTCGCCTGCATAGCTCAGTTCTCCGCGATCACGGCGTGCGCCGCTTCATACGTCGTGTCGTCCAGGTGTTCGGCTGCATCTTCGACAAGCTGGCTGCGGTAGATCTCGGCGTAGATCGGGCTGCTCTCCAGCAGTTCGCGATGCCTGCCCCGCGCCGCCACGCGCCCCCCGTCCAGGACCAGAATCTGGTCGGCGTGCAGCACCGTGCTGATGCGTTGGGCGATGACCACACTTGTGCGTCCCAGCATGAGCCGGTCCAGCGCCTCTTGAATCAATGCCTCGGTCGTCACGTCGACGCTGCTGGTCGAGTCGTCCAGAATGAGGATGCGCGGGTTGAGCAACAGCGCCCGCGCGATGGCGATGCGCTGCTTCTGCCCGCCGCTCAACGTTGTCCCGCGCTCGCCCACCGGCGTATCGTAGCCTGCGGGGAAGCTCATGATGAAGTCGTGCGCCGCGGCCGCCTTCGCCGCCGCCACGATCTCCTCTTCGCTCGCGTCCGGCCTGCCATAGGCGATGTTGTCGCGGATCGTGCCGGAGAATAGGTTCGTCTCTTGCAGCACGATGCCGATCTGGCGGCGCAGCGACTCGAGCTGCACGTCGCGCACGTCATGGCCGTCGATCAGCACCTGCCCCTCGCTGACGTCATAGAAGCGCGGCAGCAGGTTGATCACCGTGCTCTTGCCGCTGCCCGTAGCGCCGAGCAACGCCACCATCTGCCCCGGCTCCGCCGTGAAGGAGATGTCGCTCAACACCGGCTCGCCGCTGTGGAAATAGCGAAAGGTCACGTTGCGAAACTCGACGCGTCCCTGCAACGACGGGATCGGCGGCGCGCCCGGCTTGTCGACCACCTCGTTGTGTGCATCCAGAATCTCGAAGATGCGGTCGGCGCTGGCGCTGGCCTGGCTCATCTGGCTGATGATGAAGCCAAGCTGGCCGATGGGGAAAAAGACGAAGATCAGGTAGAGGCTGAACTTCTGCCATTCGCCCACGGTCAGCGTCTCGGCGATGATCTGCCGCCCGCCGTAATAAAGCACCGCCGCCTGCCCCAAATTGGCGATCAGGAAGATGACGGGAAAGAGGAAACTGAAGACGCCCGACACCATGATCTGCTGGCGCATCAGGTCGTCGGCGCGCGCCCGGAACTTGGCCGACTGCTTCGGCTCCTGCGCAAACGCCTTGATCACGCGGATGCCGGCTACGCTCTCCTGCAGCACCGTGTTCATGGCCGACAGCTTGGCCTGAATCTTGCCGAAGAGCGGCTGGGTGACCGCGCCGAAGATCATGAACAGCACCAGCGCGATGGGCAGGATGGGCAGCACGACCATCGTCAATCGCACGTTCGTGAGCAGCAGCATGACCAGCGCGCCGGTCAGCAGCACGAAGGCTTGCAGCGCCAACAGCAGGCCCTGCCCCAGGAAAAGCCGCAGCTTCTCCACGTCGTCCGTGGCGCGCACCATCAACTGCCCTGTGCGGTTGCGGTCGTGGTAGCTGAACGACAGACGCTGAATCTTGGCGAACAGCTCGTTGCGAAAGTCGAAGGCGACGTTCTGGCTCAGCGTCTCGGCCATAAACGCCTGCGTGAACGCGAACGCCCCGCGCGCCACGGCAAAGGCCAGAATCAGCACGAACGACCAGATCATCGCCTGCATTACCGCAGCCTGCGCGGCTGCATCTGCGCCGCCCGCCTGCTGCAGCATCAAGCCGTTCGCCACCGCGTCGAGGATGTTCTGCACCATCTGCGGCACAGCCAATTGTGCGCCGATGCTCAGAAACAGGCTCACTGTCGCAATCAATGCGATGCGCCGGTGATGAAACAGAAAACGCATGGCACGGCCCAAATTGCGCAGCCCTGATCGCCGGCCGCGCCCATCATTTTGTTGCATCAACGGCTGCCTCCTCGGAAACTGTGAAAGCGAATCCGGCCCTACGCCCGCGCAGCGCCAGGCGCGGCCTTCAGCGCAGAGCGCATTATACGCGCACGCCAACCGTGCAGCCAAGTGGCCTGCCTTCCGATCAACTGCCTACCGATTGACGAGTCACCCACATAAGCCCTATGACCGGATAATTTGACAATCCCGCACCCAGGATAGACACTAACGACAGGACGAAACTTATCTGTCAGAAAGCATGCGCACGCCCATGTCTTTGCCCAATATCCTATATCTGCACTCGCACGACACCGGTCGCTACATCGAACCCTACGGGCACGCCATCCCGACCCCGAACCTGATGGACCTGGCCCAGCGCGGCGTGCTCTTCCGGCGCGCCTGCTCCATGGCCCCGACCTGTTCGCCCTCGCGCGCCGCGCTCCTGACCGGCCAAGCGCCGCACAGTGCGGGCATGCTCGGCCTGGCGCATCGCGGCTTCCGGCTGCATGACTACGGCCAACACATCGTCCACACGCTGCGCGCCGCCGGCTACCGCAGCACGCTGCTCGGCGAGCAGCACGTCGCCAAAGACGCAACCGTCATCGGCTATGACGAAATCGTGCCGCTGCGCTCCACCCACGCACAGGATGCCGGCCCGGCAGCGGCGGCGTTTCTTGCCTCCGCGCCGCAGCAGCCCTTCTTCCTGGATGTGGGCTTCAACGAGACGCACCGCGAGTTCCCCGAACCCTCTGCGCAGGAGGACCCGCGCTACACGCTGCCCTTCCCCGTGCTGCCGGACACGCCGGAGGTGCGCCGCGACGTCGCCGCCTTCAAGGCCGGCGCACGCCAACTGGACGACGGCATCGGCGCGGTGCTGCACGCCCTACACGAAGCCGGCCTTGCACAGAACACGCTCATCCTCTACACCGCCGACCACGGTCCCGCCTTTCCGGGCATGAAATGCACACTCACCGACCACGGCATCGGCGTTTCTCTGATCATGGCCGGGCCGGAGCCTTTCGGCGGCGGACAGGTTTGCGACGCGCTCATCTCCCATGTCGACGTGCTGCCCACCCTCTGCGCCTACCTGGGCATCGACCCGCCGCCCTGGCTGCAGGGCAAGTCCTTCCTGCCCGTGCTGACCGGCGACGCAGCGGAGATCAACGACGCCACCTACGCCGAAGTGACCTACCACGCGGCCTACGAGCCGCAGCGCAGCGTACGCACGCCGCGCTACAAGTACATCCGCCGTTTCGGAGGGCGCACCACGCCGGTACTGCCCAACTGCGACGACAGCCCCAGCAAGGATGTCTGGCTGCAACACGGCTGGCGCACGCAAACCGTCGACGAAGAGCAGCTCTTCGACCTTATCTTCGATCCACTCGAACGCCGCAACCTGATCGCAGAGCCGGATATGGCCGCAGTGCGCGAAGACCTGCGCGAACGCCTTCTGGCGTGGATGCAGCGCACGCATGATCCGCTGCTGCAAGGGCCTGTTCCCGCGCCGCCCGGCCTAGAGGTCAACGACCCGGACGGCCTGTCGCCGCAAGAGCCTGTGCACACCGTCGCATGAAGCCTGCCGCTGTCATCACGCCATGAGTTCTACACCCAACGCCTACAAGCCGGTCTCCCTGCGCGGGTCGGGCGACTGGCGCATTCTTGTGCGCTGCTTCCGCTTCCTGCGCCCCTATTGGCGGATGGTCCTGGGTTCCTACCTGGGCCTGCTGCTGATGGCGGGCATGACCGTGCTCATCCCGCAGTTCATCCGCTGGATCATCGACACGGGCATCCGCGCCGGCAATGTGCGGCTTCTCACCGCGGCGGTCCTTGTGCTGCTTACACTCACGCTGCTCAAGGGCGTGATCGCCTATCTGCAGGGCCGCTGGACCGAGACAGCCTCGCAGAGCGTAGCCTACGACCTGCGCAACGCCATCCA
>JASGTU010000237.1 GCA_030058085.1 Chloroflexota bacterium | reverse complement strand
GGCGGCGAAGGCGCCGACCTGGCTGCCTGGCTCGACGCCAACCTGACCGGCTCTCTGCGCCTGCTCATAGCCGCCCGCGAGGCCGGCGTGAAGCGCTTCATCTTTCTCTCCAGCCGGGCCGTCTTTTCGCACACAGAGCCGGGCCGCCTGCTCGACGAATCTCACCCCACAGCGCCGGATTCGCACTACGGCGCGTATAAGGCTGCGGTTGAGTCGTTCCTCAGCAGCTTCGCCGCGACCGGCGGCATGACCACGGTCGCGCTGCGCGCCACCGGCGTCTACGGCGTCACCACGCCGGTCGAACGCAGCAAGTGGTGGGACATCGTGCGCACGGTCGTAGGCGGCGGCGAAGTGACCTCGACCAGGGGCGGCACCGAGGTGCATGGGGCCGACGCAGCCCGCGCCGTCTATGCGCTGCTGGAGCGCCCTGACCTGGGCGGCGTCTTCCATCTCAGCGACCTCTACGTCACGCACCGCGACATCGTACGCCTAGCGCGGCGCTATGCGAAACGCCCAGGGCTGCTGCCCGCAGCGCCGCCCGCGCCCGTCGCCAACCCGTTGGCCTGCCGTCGTCTACGCTCGCTGGGCTTGACGCTAGGCGGTACGCCGCTGCTGGAAGCCACGGTCGCCCAACTGGTGCAGGCCGCAGAGAGAGATTGTGAACACATAGAACCAACTCCTGCCGCGCCGGCCTCGTTTTCGTCCGGCTAGCGGCGGTTCTCTTAGCGGTATCGTGTTTTGAAGCCGCGTCTTCGGCGCCACACACCCGAAGACGCACCAACCTGGAGGAGAAACAATGCGCGTTATGATCGTAGGCGGCGATGGGTATTGCGGTTTTGCCACAGCCATGTACCTTTCCAAGCGCGGCCACGAGGTCGCCATCCTCGACAGCCTGATCCGCAGACACTGGGACAACGAGCTAGGCATCGAATCCCTGACGCCCATCTCGTCCACCGGTAAACGCCTGCAACGTTGGTACGAACTCACCGGCAAGCGCATCCCCTTCTACATGGGCGACGCGTGCAACTACCCCTTCCTCGTCAACGCCGTGCGCGAATTCGGCCCCGACGCCATCGTCCACTTCGGCGAGCAGCGCGCCGCGCCCTTCTCGATGATCGACCGCGAGCACGCTGTCCTCACCCAGGTCAACAACGTCGTCGGCACGCTCAACCTGCTCTACGCCATTCGCGACGAATGCCCCGACTGCCACCTCGTCAAACTGGGCACGATGGGCGAATACGGCACGCCCAACATCGACATCGAAGAGGGCTACATCACCGTCGAATACAAGGGGCGCAAAGATACCCTGCCCTACCCCAAGCAGCCCGGCTCCTTCTATCACCTCTCCAAGGTGCACGACAGCCACAACATCATGTTCGCCTGCCGCATCTGGGATCTGCGCGCCACCGATCTGAACCAGGGCGTGGTCTACGGCGTGCATACCGCCGAGACGCTGGAGATGGAAGACGAGGTGCTGGTCAACCGGCTGGACTACGACGAGACCTTCGGCACGGTCCTCAACCGCTTCTGCATTCAGGCGGCGGTCGGCCATCCCCTCACCGTCTACGGCAAGGGCGGCCAAACGCGCGGCTTCATCGACATCCGCGACACGGTGCGCTGCATCGAGATCGCCGTCGACAACCCCGCGCCTAAGGGCAAGATGCAGGTCTTCAACCAGATCACCGAGCAGTTCAGCGTCTTGCAACTCGCCGAGAAGGTCGTCGAGGCCGGCAAGGCGCTGGGCATCCGCGCCGAGATCAACCACGTCGACAACCCGCGCATCGAGGCGGAGGAGCACTACTACAACGCCGCGCACACGCGCCTACTCGACCTCGGCCTGCAGCCCCATTTCCTGAGCGAATCCCTGCTCGACAGCCTGCTCAACGTGGCAATCCACTACAAGGATCGCGTCGACCCGGCCCACATCAAGCCGGTCACCACCTGGTCGGTCGGGCGCATCTCCGGCTAGGGCAAACAGCTATCTGTTCCGCGGGGGCGAGAGATGCATCTCGCCCCCGCGCCGCGGTTCGCCGCCGTCGAACCGCGGCGTCTATTTCCCGCCGCGCCACCGGTTTGCTTGGCGGGAGGCTGCGCCGCGCGGTATGATGATGTTCGATAGACATTACCCTGACCACCGCCCCACTAGAATGCGGATGCCAACCATGACCCTCTGCGCACAACTGACCTATCAAGAGCGGCTCGACGCGTTGCGTGCAACCAAGCTCGCCCAGACCCAGGAGAAACAGCGCGTGCTCGGCGCGATGGATCACGACGACTGGGCGCTGATCCTGCCGCCGCCCGCTGTGCGCAAGGTCGTCCAGGCTATCAGCGGCTCAGGCGTCGCCATCACCGATGCGCTGATCGACGGCGTTGAGATGGTGAGCAACCACCCCAATGGCGGCTTCTACGGCCCCCGCGCCTGCGGCGAGAACTTCCGCCGCCTGCTCGACGCCCATCCGCCCTACGTCGACCCGCTCTGCTCCATTGCAGGCGCCGTCATGGCGAACTTCACGTCTTACCGACGTCAGGGCTGGAATCCCGATTTCGACTATTCGCACCTCCAGCCGGAACAGGAAAAATACCGTCTTGTTCACGGCATCGGCGGCTCCCAACATTTCTGCCCAGACTTGGCGATCGGTTTTGAGCTAGGCTGGCGCGGCATCCTCTACAAGATCGAACGCCACCGCGCCTGCAACCCGCACGCCGGCGAATTCTACGCCGGTCTGGAGCACGTCGTCCGCGGCATCCAGGACTGGATCCGGCGCAACGCAGTCGCAGCCCAGGAAATGGCCGCCGAAGAGGAGCGCCCACAGCTTCGGCAGAACTTGGAGGAGATCGCAGCCGTCAATTTTCGCCTGGTCGACGAGCCGCCGCAGACATTCCGCGAAGCCTGCCAATGGATGGCCTGGTACCTCATGGCCGCGCGCATGTACAACGGCAGCGGCGCACTCGGTCGCCTGGACGTGCTGCTCACGCCGTTCTACGAGAAGGACGTGGCTGCCGGCAGGCTGACCGACGAGGAGGCGGCGTTCCATATCGCCTGTCTGTTGCTGCGCGATACAGCTTATGTCCAGCTCGGCGGGCCGGACGCCGCCGGTCGCGACGTGACTAACCGCGTCTCCTACCTCGTCCTGGACGCCATCGACCGGCTGAAGGTTCCCGCCAATGTAGGCGTGTGCGTCGGTCGTGAGGCTGACCCCAACCTGCTCCGTCGCGGCGTCGAAATGCAGTTTGCCCACCGCATGGGCTTTCCAAAATTCCTCGGTATCGACAGCACGGTGCAGGGGCTGATGCGCAACGGTTACCCGGCCGAAACGGCGCGACAACGGGCCTATTCCGGCTGCCACTGGAGCGCCGTCCCCGGCCGCGAGTACGCCATGCGCGATGTCGTCAAGATCAATTTCGCTGCGGTCTTCAATGTCGCCCTGGCGGACATGATGGCCGGCCCTGCCGTCGAGCCGGGCGTGGACGCGCTGTGGCAAAGCTTCACCCGTCATCTGAAGCGCGCCGTCGCCGTAATTGCAGAGGGGCTCGCCTTCCACCTGGAACACATGCACGAGGTGTTCCCCGAATTGGTGCTCGATCTGCTCTGCTATGGGCCGATTGAAAAGGGGGAAGACGCCTCGCACGGCGGCGTGGAGATCTACAATCTCGGCATCGACGGCGCCGCGCTAGCAACCGTCGCCGACTCGTTGGCGGCCATCGAACAGCGCGTAGAGCAGGAGCAGCGCCTCACGTGGGATGACCTCATGCGTCACCTCAACGCCGATTGGGGCGAGCCCGGCGGCGAGCGCGTACGGCTGATGCTCAAGAACGTCCCGCGCTACGGATCGGGCGGCTCACGCGCCGATGGCTGGGCGCAGCGCATCATCCAAACATTCACGCGCTTGGTCAAAGAACAGCCCGCGCAAGGCTTCGCCTTGACGCCGGGCATCTTCTCGTGGGCCAGCACCCTGGCGATGGGGCGAGCGCTCGCGGCTACGCCTGACGGTCGCCACGCCGGCGATCCCATTTCACACGGTAGCAATCCCAACCCCGGCTTCCGCGAGGACGGCGCAACCACCGCCATAGCCCTTGCCGTCGCCGCAGTCCAGCCGGGCCTCGGCAACTCGGCCCCCATGCAGCTCGAACTGGACCCCGGTCTGTCACGCTCGGCAGAAGACATCGACAAGATCAGCAGTCTGATTCGCACCCACTTCGATCTGGGCGGCACGCAGATCAACCTCAACGTGCTCGACAAGCAAAAAGTGCTGGAAGCGCACAAGGACCCGTCCAAATACCCGGATCTGATCGTGCGCGTGACCGGCTTCAGCGCCTATTTCTCCAGCCTTTCGCCTGAATTCCGGCAACTTGTCGTCGACCGCATCATCGCCGAAGGCTAGCTCGCCGCAAAGAGGACCAACTCACCCATGCAGGGCATCGTCACCAACATCCAGCGCTTCTCCGTCCACGACGGCCCGGGCATTCGTACGACCGTCTTTCTCAAGGGCTGCAATCTGCGCTGCTTCTGGTGCCATAACCCGGAGGACATCAACCCCAAACCGGAGATCCAGTTTTTCCCGGAACGCTGCATCTTGTGCGCAGCCTGTGTCGAAAGCTGTGTACATGCCGCACATAGTATGGACAACGGCGATCATATCTTCCAGCGCGAACGCTGCACCGCCTGCGGTGATTGTATAGACGCCTGCTACGCCAAGGCTGTGGTTCTGGTCGGCGAGACCATGCCGGCGGAGGCGGTCGTGGCGGAGGTTGTGCAGGACCAGGCGTTCTATGCTTCGTCGGGTGGCGGCGTGACCCTCTCCGGCGGCGAGCCGCTGCTGCAACTCGACTTCTCCTGCGTCGTCTTGGCGCGCTGCCGTGAGCTAGGCATCCATACCGCCATCGAAACAGCTGCCAATTTCCCCTGGTCTCGCCTGGCGTCGATCTTGCCGCACGTCGACTTGGTGATGATGGATATCAAGCACATGGACTCGCGCAGGCACCGGCAGAGTACGGGCGTCCCGAATGAGCGCATTCTGGAGAACGCCGCCAGTTTGGGACGCCAACCGCAGCCGCTCATAATTCGCACGCCCGTCATCCCCGGCGTTAATGACGCTGCCGAAGACATCGCCGCCATCGCCGAATTCGTCGTTACGCTGCCCAACCTGCTCTACTACGAACTCTTGCCCTACCATCCCATGGCCGATAGCAAATACCGCAGCCTCGACCGGCCTAACCGCGCCGCAGGCTTGGCGCCGCCCTCCGCGGACAAGATGGCCGAGCTTGTCGCCGCAGCCGCTGCCGCCGGCGTGGTCGTACGCACCGGCTGAGTCCCGCGCTCCAAGCGCGGCGCGGCGTCGAGGAACAGAACGAGCATGACACACCTGCTCTACCGTCTCGAAACACGCATCGACAACCTGCGCGCCCGCCTGCGCGTTCGCCTCGGCATCAAGCCTGGGGCGGCGGTCATCGTCCCCTATCGCGGCTTCGGCGATGCGCGCCGGCAGACGCTCTCCGGCCGCGTGTTGACCTACCGCCGTACGCCGGTCTTGAGTGACGCGCGCGACGAGACTACCTTGTGGGAAAACCTCGTCGCCGCCTACCGCCGCTTCGAGACCGACGAGCTTCCCGGCGCACTGGTGCAGGCGACCTACGGCGCGCTGGTCGCGGAGACCGTGACGGACGAAGAAGGCTACTTCCACTTTGAGCTGCAACCGGAGCAGCTCACCGATTCTGGCGCAATCTGGCATTCCGTCGACCTCGTTCATACCGCGCCGCACGGAGCCGCCTACGCACCGGCCCGCGCCGCCGGTCAGGTGTTGATTCCTCCGCCCTCATCCGGGTTCGGCGTGATCAGCGACATCGACGACACCATTCTCCAAAGCGGCGCCATTCGCCCTGTAGAATTGCTGCGCAACACGCTGCTGCGCAGCGCGCGCCAGCGGCTGCCCTTTGCGGGTGTCGCCGAATTCTACCAAGCGCTGGCTGCCGGGCAGTCCGGCCGCGCCGGCAACCCCATCTTCTACGTTTCCAGCAGCCCGTGGAACCTGTACGACCTGCTGGTCGACTTCATGGAGATCAACGACATCCCCGCCGGGCCGCTGCTGCTGCGCGACATCGGCATCGAGACGGACCGCTTCATCACCTCCAGCCACCACGACCACAAGTCGGCGCAGATAGCCCGAATTCTGGACGCCTACCCCAACCTCGACTTTGTGCTGCTCGGCGACAGCGGCCAACACGACCCGGAGATCTACGCACAGATGGTGAGCGCCTACCCGCGCCGCATCCGCGCCGTCTACATACGCCACGTGGCATCGCCGGCGCGCGGCGCGGCCATCGAAGACCTGGCACGTCGCGTCCAGGCCGAAGGGGTTGATCTGTTGTTGGCGGATGACAGCGCCGCGGCGGCGCAGCACGCGGCGCAGATCGGTCTGATCGCGCCGAGCGCGTTACCTATTGTGGAAGCTGCCGGGCGGCAGGCACGCCGTCACCCCTATAGTTAGCGGGATGCGTCGCTTGCGCTGCTCTCGTCGATGATGCCCAGCAAGATCTGCGACGACCTCTCCACAAGCCACGGGCAGTCGTTGTAGCGGTCGCGCAGCGCCTGGCATTCGCTGCAGCCGAACTCCTGCATAAACGCGTTGCGATAGGCCGCCGCCAACTCCAGGCACACCTGGTCATCCACGCCGTTGCGCGTGCGCCCGTGCAGCGCGCCGATCAGCATGACGCCGGCGCTCAGCGCGCCGCACAGTTCGGCGCGCGTGCCGCCGACGCCGCCGCTGAAGGCCGTCGTGATGCGTATTGTCCGCTCGTCTACCTCACCCAACATGTGCCCGCCCACGGCGAGCATAACGGCTTCCGCTCAATGATACTTCTGCTCCAGATAGGCGCGCGCCTGCTGCGCGACCTCGGCGTGGCTGCG
>JASGTU010000236.1 GCA_030058085.1 Chloroflexota bacterium | reverse complement strand
GCGTACCCCGCCATCGCCGTCCAACCACGGTCCTCCTCCGCCATCTGCTGCTGTACGTTGCGGGCGACAGCCTCCTGCAGCCGCGCGTACTCGGTCTCCGCCGCGCGCAGTGCCTGCTCGTGCTCGGTGTCTCGCTGCCAGGGCCACCTCATAGCCTCGCCGCTCCAAGCTCGTCAGACTCGAACTGATAGAGCACATCTTCGGCTTCCAGATATGTCAATATCTCAACCGGACCAGTCAGTTGCCCGAACGCGCCGCTCGCGCTATCTACCTGGTCGTCATTCGCTCCGGTTGGAAAGCCCTCTGCCTCGTCGAAGAACCGGCCATTCCACTCGCCGCGAACCACGCTGACAGCCCCCGCCTCTGCTTGCGCAGACAGCGGCTGTGCCCGAACAACCTTCGATCCGGTGCTCGGACGGCCGTAGAATGCATAGCCAGCAAGCGCCTGCCGGTAGTGGTCGACGGCGATCAGACCGTTGCTGCCGGGCTCCTGCTCCATAACGACAACCACCCCAATGCCATCAAGCGCAGCCGTCTGTGTAACGAGCGCTTCCAGTTCGCCGGGCGTACCGCGCGCATGCCGAACATCAGCGATGCAGTAACGGTTGCCGTCCGTGCCCATCAAGCAGCCTGCAGCCCAGTCTCCGCTGCCCGCCTCCTTGGCCTTCGCGGATTGCGCCGCCATATCCCAGAACCGCACCCAGCGCCATCGCATGCCGGCCGGCATTGCATCGAGCACCGGAAACCACTGCCGCCTGAACATGTTGCCTGTCGGCCGGATGTCCCAGTCGCCGCGGCGAAGCTGCGCCCGCGTCACCGGGTCAAGCTGCGCGAGTGCCGCGTCGTACTCCTCGGCATCCAGATGGGGATTATCCTCCAGCGTCGCGGGGATAAAGCGGCGCGCCTCGTCGTGCTCCACCATGAACCGCTGGTGCACCCACTCGTGCCCATCGCCGCCGGGGTTGGTTGCCGAGCGCATCCGCAGCGGAACCACGCTCGCCTCCACACGGCGCAGGCGACTGAACAAGTAGCGGTACTGCGTCTCCGTGAACTGCGTCAGTTCGTCGAAGCCGATGAACTGGAATGCCGCCGACTGGTAGCGGAACTTGTCCCGCTCGTTGTCCAGGTAGCCGAATGACAGGCGCGCGCCGGAAGGGAAGTCCCAGGTCCGCGTCGCCGCCGTCCAGTGCGCATCCGTGTTGCTCAGCCACTCGTGCGCCAGGTCCATCAGCGCCCGAGGCAGCGCCAGGTCGGCGTATGTGCGCCGCAGCAGTAGCGCAGAGTAGTCCGGCACGTGCACATACATCAGCGCCGCCACAAGCAACGCCACGGACTTGCCGCCGCCTGCCGCACCCCCGTACATGACTTCGAGCTCGGGCGCGCACAGGAACTCAAACTGCTTCGGCGTGATGTCCTCAACAACCGGAATGTACTGACGATTACGCGCCAGCAGCGTCAGTGCCTCGACGCGGCCCGGCTCATCGAGCATCCAGCCTGCCTCGTCAGGCAGGGTTATCGTCAGTGCTTCCGCTGCCATTCTCCGGCTTGCTCCCCAGGAGCTTGAATGTGACCTCGCCCGACTGCTTGACCTCCACCGGCCCGCCGCCCGCGCCCGTGACCTCCCGGCGTTCACCACGGCTCCAGCGGGCAGGGAACTTGCGCTCCATCCACGTCATCGCCGCAGCCCAGTTCTCCGGCATTGCCTTCTGCACCAGGGCCAGCGCACGAAGCTCCGCCTTGGCCTCGGCTTCCTTTGTCGCCTCAACAAATGTCACATAGGGCTCTTCGCCCTCGGCGGCTCGGGCACGCCAGTTGCCCAGCGTGGTCTCGCTGATCCCGACTGCCTGACAGGCCGTGCACACGTAGCAGCCGGAGGCCAGATATTCGCATATCTTCTCCGTCAACTCCGGTGTGCATTTCGTCGGCCTCGGCATGTAGCTTTTCAGTCCCTTCACACGCGGGGAGCATTCTCGCTGCCAAAGTTTCCGCGCGCGGGCAGTGGTCTTTTCAAAGTGTGGTCACAAACGTCAAACGCCACTGATGGGCACCCGAATAACGGGATTGTAGTCGATGGTGCTCACACGACTCTTCTTCGCACGATGACTTCTGTCTTTGTGGCCATCATTGCGCACGATCTGCCTCCCCCACTTGCGCTGCAAAAGTTCCAGTTGTTCCTTTTCCCGTCTCATATTGCGTTGCGTTGCGCAACCGCCGATGTTTTCAGACTGCTTACACTGGTAGAAGTACCTATTGAGCCGCAGCACCTTGCGGTGTCTGTTCATCTGCTGGATGAACATATCATAATCTTCTTTGAGATAGAGCCGTTCATCGTACCAGCACCCAGACCCCGCACGGAATGCCTGAAAAGGTCCCAATACGGGGCGCGTCACGGTGAATGGGCATGTGATGTTGTATGCCTGTGGGTCTGGCATTAGGTTCACACCCCACATGTATGCCCCCCACTCATGTGCTACGCGCATGTTATGGTCTACCCATTCGCGCAAGTACTCTGTGGGCAATTCGTGCCTGTCGGTTCTCGGCTCGCCATCCCAATACGCAATGTTTCTCATATCATCGTCTAGCAGCACAACGCCCTCGTGTCCTGCCGCGAATTCTTCGCGCATGATATAGTTGCGTACCCGCGAC
Source organism: Chloroflexota bacterium (assembly GCA_030058085.1). Taxonomy (GTDB): domain Bacteria; phylum Chloroflexota; class Anaerolineae; order Caldilineales; family Caldilineaceae; genus JASGTU01. Next base: position 313 of record JASGTU010000236.1, on the reverse strand, counting down.
ACATTGCCTTGCACACCATCCGGGCATGCCACTATGTCCACCCCCGGATTGTTCATTCGGTATTCGTCTGCTTCTATTCCATCAACATATACCCGCAGCCACGGCACATACTCCACGGTTCTGACCTGTCCTGGTCTCTTGTACGAAGGGCAGCAGAAGGCGACGCTCATTCCTTGTCGCTCCAGTCGCCCAGTATTCTGTTCAGCGCCGTTGGCCCATCAATGACACGTCCAATGCCATGTTGCGCTTTGTGTGTCCCTCGCTTATACGCCTGCGTCTTCACTCCGAACACGGTTTGCGCCTGCAACCAATC
>JASGTU010000235.1 GCA_030058085.1 Chloroflexota bacterium | reverse complement strand
GTAACTATTTCTTCATCTGGGATGCGGAGATGACGTGGGACGACGGCGCGGCCATCGTGCTGGGCAGCGACGGCTGGGAGGGCGCGCCTTATCCGAACGTCGTCAAGCTGGTTTTCGAGGCGCTGATCGAGAACACCGACTTCCGTATGACATTCGCGGACCGGCTCTACAGGCAGTTGCACCATGACGGCAGCCTGACCGACGCCGCCGCGGTCGCGCGCTGGCACGCTCTGACCGAGAAGGTGGAGCCGGCCATCGTAGCGGAGTCGGCGCGTTGGGGCGATACGCGCTACGCCGAGCCGGTGACGCCGGAGGATTGGCGACGAGCCGGCGATAACGTGTTGGCGCAAATGGAGGGCAACGCCGCCAAGCTGATCGACCTGGCACGCGCGGCGGGCTATTATCCGGCGATCGACCCGCCGCAGTTCAGCCAACAGGGCGGCGAGTTCGACCCGTCGCTGGCGCTGCGCCTGGACGCGCCCGCCGGCGAGGTTTACTATACGATTGACGGAACTGACCCGCGCCAGGCGAGTACAGGCCAGCCCTCGTCGACGGCGTTGCGCTATGTCGAGCCGATCACGCTGACGACCGCGACCACGGTCAAGGCGCGTACGCTGGCAGGCGGCGAGTGGAGCGCGCTGAACGAGGCCGCATTCCGGCGCCCCGGCCAACGCAGCGATGTGCGCATCACCGAGATCATGTACAATCCAATCGGCGACGAGGAGGCCGAGTTCCTGGAAATACAAAACGTGGGTGAAGTGGCTGCGGACCTCTCCGGGGCCTATTTCGACGGCATCACCTACGTCTTTCCGGACCATACGACGCTCGGGCCGGGCGAGTTTGCGTTGCTCGTCCGGGACTTGAAGAGCTTCCGCAAGCGCTACGCGGAGGCCGAGGTCTTTGGCGTCTATGACGGCAAGCTGTCGAACGGCGGCGAGGAGATCACGCTGTACGCCGCGGATGGCAGCGTGTTGTTCAGTGTGACGTATGACGACCGCAACGGCTGGCCTCTGAGCGCGGACGGAGCGGGCGATTCGATTGTGCTGATTCCGGACGCCGAAGACCCCACGCGGGCGGAGAGTTGGCGGGCGAGCGCCAGGATGTACGGCTCGCCCGGCGAGGCGGACGAGAACGCGACGCGCTGAGCGCGCCTGAGATTATGCGCATCAAGACCGATTTACGCTACGAACTGAAATACCTGATCCGCCGCGAACAGATGGAGCGGCTTGCCCTCGACCTAGCCGAGCAGATGGACCCAGACGGGCACGGCAATGAGCTAGGCCAGTACCCGATCACCAGCCTGTACTACGATTCGCCCGATTACAAGGCCTATTGGGACAAGCTGGACGGGCATCGCAAGCGGCGCAAAGTGCGCGTGCGCGTCTACGGCAACGACGCCGTCACGCCCGACACGTTGGCTTACCTAGAGGTGAAGGAGCGCATCAACGTTCGCATGCGCAAACGTCGCGTGGCGTTGCCTTATGACCAGGCCGTGGCCTTCGACAATTTCGGGGAACTGCGCGAAGGGCTGTCGCCGTCCGCCGTCGCGGTGCTGCAAGAGGTATACTATTTGTACCGGACGTTGCAACTGCGCCCGGCGTGCATCGTTCACTACGACCGCACCGCTTACGAGGGGCGGGCCCCCTATGCGGATCTGCGCGTGACCTTTGACGTGAACCTGCGCGGTCGCACACATGACCTGTCGCTGGTCTCGACCGGCCATGCTACCGACCAGCACTTCCTGCCGCTGGACCGCGTGGTGTTGGAGGTCAAGGCGAACCAGAATGTGCCGGCCTGGCTGGTGCAGTTGTTGAGCCGGCACGGGTGCACTTACTACCGCATCAGTAAATACTGTGCGGCGCTGGAAAAGAGCAAAGCGATCACGCGGCGGCAGCATGTCGCCTACGCGCCCGCTGTCGCGCCATCGCGCTGAAGCAATAAGGACGGGATATGGATTTCAACAGCTTGTTGGCAGCGCTGCACGATTCTACCGAGGTGTTTACGATTCAGGATATCGTGTTGACGATAACCCTGAGTTTTGCGCTCTCGCTGATCATCGGGTGGATATACAAGATCACGCATCGCGGCGTGTCCTATTCACAGTCGTATGTGCAGACCCTGGTAATGATGGCGATGGTCGTGGGCATCGTCATGCTGATCATCGGCTCAAACATTGCGCGGGCCTTTACGCTGGTGGGCGCGCTGTCGATCGTACGCTTCCGCAACGCCGTCAAAGAGACGCGCGACGTGGGCTACATTTTCTTCGCTATGGCGATTGGGATGGCGTGCGGCACGCGCTTCTACCTGCTGGCTGTGACCGCTACGCTCGTGATTGCGGCGCTGATCTGGGTGATGGACCGCTATGACTTCTTCTCGAAAGAGGCGGCGGTGCAGCTTCTTAAGATCCGGCTGCCCAGCGATATGACCTATCGCGGGCTGTTTGACGAGACGTTCCGTCGCTATGTAGACCGCTATGACCTGGTAGCGATGGAGACCGTGTTGGCCGGCACGCTGACCGAGTTGGTGTACAGCGTGGAGTTGAAGCGTAACGCCGAAGTGGAAGCGTTCCTGCGCGAGTTGGGCGAATTGAACCAGAACAACAAGGTCGTGCTGGTGACGGGACAGCAGGAAGCGGATCTCTAATGCGCCGTAAACAGATGCTGGTGGAGCGCCTGCGCTGCGCGGGCTATAAGATCACCCCGCCGCGGCTGGCAGTACTGGAGGTGATCTCGCAGGAGGGCGAACACCTCAATCCGAACGAGATATTGGGCCGCGCGCAGACGATCCGTCCCGGCCTGGGGCGGGCGACCGTGTATCGCACGCTGGAGATTTTGACGCAACTCGGCATCGTGCGCCCGATCTATGTCGGCGAGAGCGGGCCGATGTACATCCGCGCCGAGGGAGGCCATCACCACCTGGTCTGCTCGGAGTGCGGGCGCATTATCGATTTCGACGAGTGCGTGGCCGAAGAGATGGTGCACGATCTGCGCGAGCGCTTCGACTTTGAGATCACGAGCCATCTCCTGGAGTTCTATGGGGTGTGCGCGGCGTGCAGGAAACTGCAAGAGGCGAACGAGTTCAAGAGTCGTTAGCGAGGAGGAGCGAAGATGGAATTGACGACGGTGCGCATTGATAAGCCCGAAGAGATCAACTTCATTCTGGGGCAGAGCCATTTTATCAAGACGGTGGAGGATATCCACGAGGCGCTGGTGACCGCAGTGCCGGGCATCAAGTTCGGGCTGGCCTTTTGCGAGGCGTCGGGGCCGGCGCTGGTGCGCTGGAGCGGCACGGACGAGGCCATGATCGAGCTTGCCAAGCAGAACGCGCTGGCCCTTTCCGCCGGACATGCCTTCATCCTCTTCTTGGGCGAAGGCTTCTTTCCGGTCAACGTGCTCAATGCAGTGCAGGCTGTACCCGAGGTTTGCCGCATCTTCTGCGCTACAGCCAACCCCACCGAGGTGATCATCGCCGAGACGGAGCAAGGCCGCGGCATCCTCGGCGTGATCGATGGCTTCAAGTCGCAGGGCGTCGAGGGGCCGGAGGAGATCGCGGCGCGTAAGCAGCTTTTGCGGCGTTTCGGCTATAAGTTCTAGCCGGGAGGCGATTATCCGCGGTGCGGTCGCGCCGGAGTCATCAGGCTCCGGCGTTTTTCTTTCTGGCGGCTCGATCCAGGCGGATAGGACGGGTCTATTTCAAATCGGGGGCGAGTTGTCATGCTGAGCATGGCGAAGCATCTGATGGTCGGCTAGACCCTTCGCTCGGGGACCCTCTAGGTGCAGGGTGACAGCGTGCGCGCCCCAAAGATGAAATGCACCCGATAGGGCCTTGCGTTTGACGGGTATTGCGGTTGATGCTAGAATGACGACGTAATTGAGACGAATTCTCATTTGTCGGCTTGCTGATCGAGGGAGGGTGCGGTGAAGCGAGGGCATGTAAAATGGGCTATCGTTGCCATAGCGTTGTCGCTGGTTTTGGCGGCGGGCGGCTGCCAGTCGCCTGGCGGGGCGGAGCCCGCGGATGACGCCGCGCCCGGCGCGCTGTCGCCTGTTTCGTTGCAAGCGGGCGAGAAGTTGCGCGTGGTGGCGACGACCAGCCTGATCGCCGATGTGGTTGCGAACGTGGGCGGTGATCGCATCGAACTGGCCCAACTTATCCCCACAGGCGCTGACCCGCACGGCTTTACGCCCGCCCCGCGCGACGTGCGCACGCTGAACGATGCGCACGTCATCTTTATCAACGGCCTGGGGCTAGAGGAGTCGCTGCTGCCGGTGTTGGAGAACCTGGACCGCCCCGTGCCGCTGGTGGCGGTCAACGACGGCATCGAAGTCATCACGCTCGACGAGGGCGAACACGAAGATGAACATGCCGCCGACGTTGAGCATGATCATGGGCACGAAGGCGTCGATCCGCACGCATGGTTTAGCGTGCCCAATGTGCAAGTGTGGACCGGCAACATTGCCGCGGCCCTGAGCGCGCTGGACCCCGCGCAGGCCGAGGCCTACGCCGCGGCGGCGGCGAGCTATCAGGAAACGCTGGACGCGCTCGACCGTGAACTGCGCGACCAGATCGACGCCGTCCCCGACGAGGCGCGCAAGGTGGCGACCGACCACCAGGCGCTCGGCTATTTGGCGAAGGAGTACGGCATCGAGGTAGTGGGGGCGATCGTACCGTCGTTCAGCACGCTGGCGTCCGCCTCAGCGCAGGAGATGGCCGCGCTGCAAGAACGCATTAAGACGCAGGGCGTCAAGGC
>JASGTU010000234.1 GCA_030058085.1 Chloroflexota bacterium | reverse complement strand
CGTAGGGTGGTGGTCTTCCCGCATCCGCTAGGTCCAAGTAATGCCATCAGTTCGCCGCGCGCCAATTCGAAGGTGACGCCGTTGGCGGCGCCGACGCGGCCGAAACGTTTGACAGCATCGCGCACGCTCACGCCTATATCGCAATCGCGCTCCGGTCGCTGCAATCTCGTACCCGTCCGCATCATGAGCCGGTCATCTCTTCTTGGCGCAGGATAAGGGTCATGCTCAACGCCGAGACGGCAAGGAGAATCAAGGCCGGCGCTGCGGCCCGCGTAAAGAATGCCTCACCCGTTGCGGACCAGATCTGTGTGGCCAAGGTCGTGAAGCCGGTCGGCCCAAGCAGCAAGGTAGCGGGCAATTCCTTCATGGCGCTGAGGAACACAAGGGCGACGCCCGCCCAGATGCCCGGGCGTAGAAGCGGCAAAGTCACGCGCCATACCGTCCGGCGCCGGTTCAATCCCAGGCTGCGCGCCGCTTCTTCCAGTCGCGGACTGATCTGGAGGAGACCGGAGCGGATCGTCCCGGCGGCTTCGGGTAAGAAGCGCACGACATAGGCGAAGAGCAGCATAGCCAGCGTCTGGTAAATGAAGGGAGCGTAGTTGGCGCCGAAAAAGACGAGGCTGAGCGCAATCACGATGCCGGGAAGTCCGTTACCCAGATAGGAAGACCGGTATACCCACGTACTGTAACGGCTAGGAAAGCGCACAGTCAGATAGGCGACGGGCAACGCCAAGGCCACGGCGATCGCGGCCGCGCCGCTGGCAGCTCGGAGGCTGTTGGCTGTCGCTGTCCAGACGGGCAACAACGACTCGCCGGCTGCCAGACCTCGTACGAGCCAGAAGACGACTACGCTGGCTGGCAATATGAGACAGGCAATCACGACGGCAGCGCAGAAGAGCAGGGCGGGCCAGCGCCACGCGCCCAGATGGACGAGTTGTCGTCGCCGCGCAGCGCCGATTCCGGCGCGCTGGTATTCGCGCATTGTGCCCTGAAGACGCTGCGCGCTCACCAGTAGCAGAAGCGTCAGAACCACCAAAACGAGCGCTAACACGGATGCCAGCGTGCGGTCAAAGCTGCTCAGGTACTGCAAGTAGATGGCGCGTGTGAAGCTGTTGAAGCGAAGGATCGACACGGCCCCAAAATCGCTGAGGACGTAGAGCGCCACAAGCAGCGAACCGGCGGCGATTGAGGGGCGCAAGCTTGGCAGCGTCACTCGCCGGAAGGTCTGCCACGGGCCGTAGCCCAGGCTGCGCGCCGCCTCGTCAATGGCCGGATCGAGGTTCTGTAGTCCAGCTCTGACGCTTAGGAAAAGGTACGGGTACGTAAAAAGAGTCAGCGCCCACACCGCGCCAGGCAACCCATAAATGGAGGGCAGTCTCTCCACCCCGAACGGCTCTAGCCAGCTCTGGACGAACCCCCGAGGGCCCATCATGGCGACAAGCGAATAGGCGCCGACGTAGCTGGGGATCACCAGCGGCAACGCGCCAAGAACCGCCCACCACTTGCGCCCGGGTAGATCGGTGCGCACAGTCAACCAGGCGAATGGGATGCCGATCAACCACGAGGCGATGGTCACCAGAGCGACAAGGATGAGGCTGTTGAGGACGACGCGCCCGGTGCGGTCGCTCACCAGTATATCGAAGGCCGGAGCAACACCTGCCGAGCCGGCGCGCACCGCCAGATAAGCCAGAGGCAGCAGCATGAGCAGAGCGATAGCGCCCGCGACAATGTGAAGTGCGATGCGGCCTGTCGATACGCGCGCGATCACGCGAGGCATGGTTGGGGCGATGGTGCGCTGATTCATCATATGTTGAAACGGACAACGCGCCATGCGCCTGCCCGCAGAAATTCTCCTTGCCTACTGCGACTGCGTCAACGCCGCGGGGCGCACGCCATAGGCGCGGATGGTCAACGGCCACAAGAGCCAGACCAGCCCGATGATAGGCTGGATTAGCGGGAAATAGCCGTAGTCCTCGCCGAAATGCCGCCATACCGTGCTGCCGACGGTGGCGGGGTCAATTATGCTCCACACGCCAACCGCTACCGTCATCAACGTCTCGAAAGCAAGTACGGTGACCGAGAGCCGCCATGTCCACGGCCGGCGATAGGCGAAACCGAGCGTAGCCGTCAAATAGCAGAGCGCCGCCAGAGCGCTCAATGCCACGGGCAAATAGTCGACAATGTCCGGGCGGACGAATAACTGATAGGAGGCGCGCACGCCGGTCGAGAGAGCCAATACGGGGTAAGAGACGGCTAATACGTATCCCGCTGGACTAACTACGCTTTCCCAAAGCGAATCTGCCTGTTTGCTTTTAGCATCCATGCGTGCTGCCATGTATCGCATTGCCTGACTGAAAATCGAATCGCCGCAACTATCCTATTCAAGCGGATTCTACGCTGCACATCTGTAAGAACGCCACGCATTCCGTCGATGAGCGCATTCTGGTACACACGTGAGCGCTATGCGCTGTGGTTGGCGCGGACGAACGCATGCACATGCCGTAATAGCTCGTCGTAGGCGCGCACCGCCGGAATGTCGGGGAAGTCGGCGCAGACGTTGGCCGGAGGGCGATAGAGCACGCGCTGTGTAGCCTGCATCAGCATGGCGATGTCGTTGTACGAGTCGCCCACTGCTAGCGTGCGGAACCCCAGATCGTGGAAGGCAGCCAGGGAGCGGCGTTTGGCGTGCGGCACGCGCAGCCGGTAGCCGGTAACCATTCCCGCCGCGTCCACCTCTAGCGCATGCGCGAAAACCGTGGCGAGCCCCAACTTGGGCAGCACGGGGTTCACAAATTCGTAGAAGCTGTCGGTAATGATGATCAAGGGAACAATGCGACGCACTTCGTCGAGAAAGTCGCTTGCGCCCGGCAGCAGGTCCAAGCCGGCGATCACCGACTGAATGTCCTGTAGCCGTAGTCCGTGCTTGCGCAGAATGCCTAAGCGCATCTGCATCAGTTCGTCGTAATCGGCTACGTCGCGCGTCGTCAGACGCAGTTCCGGAATGCCGGACGCGTCCGCTACCGCAATCCATATCTCCGGCAGAAAAACGCCTTCGAGATCGGCAGCAAGCAGCGGAGGGGCGTCGTTTAGCATGTTCGGTGTGGTCATGGATAGGTTGTCGTTCCAGTTCGTCAAATAGGAAGGAAAATGTAGCCCATCAAGCGCTTAAGGCACACAAACTCCATGATTGCCGCCCGGCGCGAACAGCCGCGTAAGTCTACCAGACACCAGGTAGCCGGACCAAACAGCTTGTATCCGATGGGCACGACTACGGCATTCTCTGGCTATAAGGTCATTTGACGGATGGAGTTAGTTTCGGTAAACTTGGCCGCAATCCTTAGATTTCATGAGGTTTTAATCAAGTTGACATTCACGGACAGGCCTGCCTGCAGATGCATGAGAACAGGACTGAAAACCAGACGGCGAACAGCGCGCTCATCTGCGTCGGGCTGAGCCACCGCTCTTCATCGATGCAGCAGCGCGAGTGCTTGGCAAACGTGGTCGATCATTGGGCGGAGCGCTGTTTGCAGGCATGCCCGGACGGCGCCGAGTGGGCGCTGTTATCGACCTGTAACCGCATCGAACTCTATTTGGCGATCGAGGGAGCGCCCGCGGACGTGGTTACTGAGCTGCGCCGCTGCACAGCCGCAGTCACCGGCCTCGGTGAGCACGAACTGGCGGACACCTTCTACATCTCCACCGGGGACGAAACGGCTGAACATCTGCTTTCTGTAGCGGCAGGTCTGGATTCCATGATTCTGGGAGAGAGCCAAATTCTCGGCCAGGTCGTCAAAGCTTATCTGCGGGCGGTGGAGCGCGGCTCGATCGGCCCCGCGTTGCGAGGGCTGTTCCGCGCCGCCATTCGCACAGGCAAGCGCGTGCGATCCGAAACCGCGCTCGGTCACAGCCCTGCCAGCGTTAGCTCTGTCGCACTTGACCTGGCGGCTGCGCGGCTAGGCCAATTGCGCGACCGGCGGCTAACCGTGATTGGGTTGGGCGAGATCGGTGGCATTCTCCTCAAGATTGCCAAGGCGCGCGGTATGCGCCAGGTGTCCGTCGTAAATCGCACCTTCGCACGCGCGCAGGCTGTCGCTGAGCCGGGCTGGAAAGTCTATCCGCTGGAGGACCTGCCCGCAGCCCTAGAAGACGCAGACATCATCATTACGGCGACCGGCGCCCCTCATCCCGTCATCCGGGGGGAGATGCTCGCTCAGGCGTTGCAGAGCCGTGAGCAGCCGGCGGGCAGTGCGCACGCCGAGCCGCTGTTGGTCATCGACCTGGCATTGCCGCGCGATGTGGAGTTGGGCGGCGCGCCGCTCCCCGGCGTAACGCTCATCGATCTGGACGACATTCAGCGCCACATAGCCGCCGCTCGGGCACAGCGCGCCTCTGCTGCCGGAGACGCCCGCCAGATCGTCGCGCAAGAACTGGCGCGCTTCCGATCGCATCTGCGCGAGTTGTCGGTCAGACCTCTTGTCGTCGAGTTACGCCAAAGGGCTGAATCCATTCGCGAGCAGGAGTTGCAACGTACGCTGCGTTTCCTGGGCGATGTCGATCCGGAGACGCGTGCCCACCTGCATCATCTCACCCGCGCACTCGTCAACAAGCTGCTGCATCAGCCAACAGTGCGGATGAAGCGGATGGCCCGCGAGCGATCGGCGGCTGAGTCCGCGGCCGCAGCCCGCGAGTTGTTCGGCCTCGAAAACAACGCCTCCCAGTACTAAGCCGAGGACGACAAGACGTGATTGAAGCGGTAACTATCGGCACGCGTACCTCTCGGCTGGCGCTGTGGCAGTCGGAACACGTCGCGGCGCTGCTTGTTGCGCTACAGCCCGGCTTGCAGGCTACATTGCAGCCGTTCGTCACCCAAGGCGACAAGACTTTGGATCGCCCGTTGCCTGCGATCGGCGGCAAGGGCCTTTTCACTGCGGAGTTGGAACAAGCGTTGTTGAGCGGCGCCATCGACCTTGCCGTGCATTCCCTCAAGGATCTGCCGGTGGAACAGCCGTCCGGCTTGACCTTAGGCGCGATTATCCGGCGCGGCGATGTGCGTGACTGCGTGGTCGCCAAGCAGGGTTGGACGCTGGCGACGCTGCCCGCAGGCGCGGTGGTAGGCACGAGCAGCCCGCGCCGCCGCGCGCAGCTCGAAGCCATGCGTCCCGATCTGGTGATTCGCTCCGTGCGCGGCAATGTCGAGACACGAGCGCGCAAGGCGCTGGAGGGCGAGTACGACGCGGTCATTCTCGCCGCGGCCGGCGTTCAACGCTTGGAACTGGAGAACCTGGTCACAGAGTGGCTGCCAGCCGATTTACTGCTGCCCGCGCCGGGACAGGGCGCACTGGCGGTGCAATGCCGCGCCGGTAATGAGCCGCTGCTTTCGCTCCTCGCCGAGATCGACGATTCGGATACGCGCCTGGCTACTTCGGCCGAGCGACGTTTTCTCCAATTGTTAGGCGGCGGTTGCGCCGCTCCTATCGCCGCGCTGGCGCAACGCAGGGCCGACGGTATGTATACGCTATCCGTGTTTACCGCGCTGAGAAACGCCGCCCCCGTGCAAATGGCCGAATCCGGCACGGATCCTTTAGTCTTGGCTGAGACGCTTGCCGAGCGAGTTCTTGCTTCTGCTCGAGGACAAGACAAGCCGCTGGCAGGGAGGCGAATCGTGGTGACACGTCCCCAACAGCAGGCGCAGTCGCTGCACCGTAGTCTCACGGAGCTTGGCGCGCAAGTGATAGCGGCGCCTGCTATCGAGATTGCGCCGGTCGACGATACGGAACCGTTGCGTCAGAGCTTGCGGCGTCTCGACGAGTATCGCTGGATCGTTTTCACAAGTGCGAACGCGGTTCGGGTCTTCCTCGCCGCCCTAGAAGAAGAGGGGCTGCCCGCGAACGCCGCTGCGGCCTGTCGGATCGCAGCGGTCGGCCCGGCGACTGAAGGCGCCTTACTCGCTGCAGGTCTTCATGCCGGCTATGTACCGGATCAATACCTGGGCGAAGCCATCGCTCGCGGGGTGGACGTGGAACCAGGTGAGCGTGTGCTGCTGCCGCGTGCGGTTGACGGTGGAAGCGAGCTTCCGGAAATTTTGACTGCGCGCGGGGCTGTCGTGGATGACATCGCCATCTACCGGTCTTGTCCTGTTGCATTAACCGCTGAATCCGTGCAAGCGCTGGAACGAGGCGTCGACGCAGTGATCTTCACCAGCGGCTCAACCGCGCGCCGCTTCGCCGCTGCGTTGGCGCAAACAGCTTTGGCGGACCTGCTCGAGCGCTGTACAATCGTCTGCATTGGACCCAAGACCGCAGAGGCTGTACGACAACTCGGCTATACTCCGCACGTAACAGCGGATGTACACACCGAAGAGGGACTGATCGAAGCGCTCATCGACCGCTATCGAGGTACGACGAGATGAATCACCACGCCGACCGGGAATCCGGGGCTGCGGCTTCACAGGCAATCATGCCTCATGACGTCGCGCCTGCATCTACGCGGCCGCGGCGGTTGCGCAGTTCTCCGGCTATGCGCGCCCTGGTGCGAGAAACGCATTTGCTGGCGGACGACCTCATTATGCCCCTGTTCGTGACCCACGGCCGCGCGGTTAGGCACCCTATTGCCTCGATGCCCAGCGTCTTTCAGCTCTCAGTCGAGGAAGCGGTACGCGAGGCAAGCGCGGCGATGGCAGAAGGCGTGCGCGCCGTGCTCCTCTTCGGCATCCCCGCGCAAAAGGATCCGGTCGGCCTAGAGAACTTCGCCGATGACGGTATCGTCCAGCAGGCAATCGGCGCGCTGAAGCAGGCGTTGCCGGATCTGATCGTGATCACCGACGTCTGCCTGTGCGAGTATACCGACCACGGGCATTGCGGGCTACTGAACGTCGCGGGCGCTCCGCATTATCATGCGAACTTGCCCGAGGGCTATGTGCTCAACGACGAGACGCTGGAGATACTCGGCAAGGTTGCGCTGTCGCACGCCCGAACCGGCGCGGATATCGTGGCGCCGAGCGGCATGATGGACGGCATGGTTGCCGCCATCCGCGGCGCGCTGGACGCGGGGGATTTCGCGCATGTGCCCATCATGACTTATGCCGTCAAGTACGCATCATCCTACTACGGCCCCTTTCGCGAGGCGGCGGAGGGCGCGCCGCGCTCCGGCGACCGCAAATCCCACCAGATGGACCCGGCCAACATACGCGAGGCGCTGCGCGAAGCGGCGCTCGATGTGGCAGAGGGGGCCGATTTCCTGATCGTCAAGCCGGCCCTCGCTTATTTGGATGTGGTAGCTGCGGTGCGGCGTAATTTTCCGGAAATGCCGATCGCGGCCTATAACGTCAGCGGGGAATACGCCATGATTAAGGCCGCCGCGGCCAACGGTTGGCTGGACGAAAGAAGCATTGTCATGGAGACCCTCACCGGCATGAAACGCGCCGGCGCCGACTTAATCATCACGTACCATTCGCGCGACGCAGCGCGCTGGCTTCGCAACAGCACGGGCGTCAAATAGGGAGAGAGACCATGCCTAAACCAACTCCGCTCGCCATCCAGGACCGACCGACCCAGAACGGTCTGGAATCGGTAGACCTCGCCGAGAAAGGCCGGTCGCCCAGCGGCGAGGTGTTGACCTCGAATCGCCGGTTGTACATGCAGTTTATGGCTTTCGGCGGTTGCGAGGATACCGCGACGCTGATCGACGCGCTGCGCGCCGCCGGCATCCACGGCGTGCTCTACGAAGACATCAACGACCCGACTGGGGTAGGGTTGCTGACGTTCAGCGAGTCGGCGGATTACTTCCTCGACGAAGCACGTCGCTTCCTGACTACGCCTCCCTTCTCCGACCTCACGCCCAAGCCCGAATACACCATGTTTGGACGCACCTATTCGCTCGGCTATGAGCCGGACCTGGACGAAACCCTGGTAGACCGGCCACGGCGCCGCGTGTGCGATCCAGAACTGCCCTGGGTCGTCTGGTATCCGCTGCGCCGCTCCGGTTCTTTTGAACGGCTGAGCGCACAGGAGCAGAACGTGATCCTGATGGAGCATGGCGGGATCGGGCGGGCGTTCGGCAAGGCGGGTCTCGGCTACGACATCCGCCTGGCCTGCCACGGCATGGACAAGAACGACAGCGACTTCGTTGTCGGCCTGGTTGGGCCGGAGCTTTACCCGCTGTCGATGATCGTGCAGCGCATGCGCAAGACACAGCAGACGTCGCTGCATCTCGATCGGCTTGGACCGTTCTTCATCGGCCGGGTCGCCTGGCAAGCGCAGGTTGAGCAGGGGGCAGGCAATTGAGCAGACCGCATGCGATGAGGGAGGGACAGCGCACCGCCTCCGCCGCCGAAGCCGTAGTCTCGGAACCGAGTGCGCCGTTTCTGCGCGCCTGTCGCGGCCTGCCGGTTGAGCGAACGCCCATTTGGCTGATGCGACAGGCGGGCCGCTATATGGCCGAATATCAGGCCGTGCGCGCCAAACATAGCATGTTGGATGTGATTCGTACGCCCGAACTAGCCGCCGAAGTGACGCTGCAACCGGTCGATCGCTTCGGCTTCGACGCGGCAATTATCTTCGCAGATATCCTGCCGCCTCTGATCGGGATGGGGCTGAAGCTCGATTTCGTCAAAGGCGCCGGCCCGACCATCGAGAACCCGTTGCGCGCGAACTACGACATCGACATGCTGGCTACGCCGCCCGCCGAGGAACACCTCGGCCCGACGCTGGAAGCGATTCGCCTCGTATCCGCCGAACTGGCACATCGTGACATTCCGCTGATCGGCTTTGCAGGCGCGCCGTTCACCCTTGCCAGCTACGCCGTAGAGGGCGGCGGCTCCAAGAACTATGCACGCGTCAAAGCGCTGATGTACGGCGAACCGGCGGCATGGAAGCGGCTGATGACCAAGCTGGTTACTGTCCAGGCGGACTATCTGCTCAAGCAGGTCAAGTGTGGCGCGGCGGCGCTTCAGGTCTTTGACTCGTGGGCCGGCCTGGCTTTAGGCCGTGATGATTACGTGCGGTTCGTACAGCCGTACAACCGGATGCTCTTCACCGCCTTGCAGCGAAGCGGCGCGCCGGTCATCAACTTCAGTACCGGCACGAGCGCTTACCTCGCCGACGTTGCCGCGGCCGGCGGGGATGTGCTCGGCGTTGACTGGCGCATGCCCCTCGGCTGGTGTTGGCAGCAAGTCGGCTACGATAGGCCGATCCAGGGCAATCTTGACCCGGTCGCTCTGCTGGCGCCGTGGCGCGAACTCAAGCACCAGATCGACTGCGTACTTGCGGAGGCGGGTGGGCGGCCCGGACACATCTTCAACCTGGGCCACGGCATCCTGCCCCAGACGCCTGTCGAAAACGTGGCGCGCCTCGTGGACTACGTGCACGAAGCCGCCATTCGAGAAGGCTAGCCCGACACCGCAACCCATTCCGGAAAGGCTGCGACATGACGCAAATTCGTTTCCCGCTGGGCGTGCTCATCATGGCCTATGGAGGCCCCAATTCGCTCGACGAACTGCCCGGCTATCTGTCTGACATCCGCAGCGGGCGACCGACGACGCCTGCCGTGCTGGAGGAGATCACCCACAACTACCGCATGATCGGCGGCAGTTCGCCCTTGCTTGGCATCACCCGGCAACAGGTCGCGGCCGTCGAGGAGAAATTGGATCCGCAACGCTACCGCTTCTATCTGGGCATGCGCCACTGGTCCCCGTGGATCGAGGAGGTTGTGGCGCAGATGGTCGAGGACGGCATCACCCATGCCATCAGCCTCGTGCTTGCGCCGCATTTCAGCAAGCTCAGCGTTGCCAAGTACCAGGCCAAGATCGCGGATGGGCTGGACATGGTGCATGGCCGTATCGAGTTCGAGCATATCGCCAGCTACCACGACGCACCACTCTATATCCAGGCGTTGGCTGACCGGGTATCGGAGGGCATTGCGCAGTTCCCGCCCGGCGACCAAGAGTCCGTCCACGTCATCTTCAGCGCACACAGCCTGCCCGTGCGCATCATGCAGATGGGCGACCCATACGACGCGCAACTGCGCGAGACGGCGAGCTTGGTTGCAAGCCGCGCCGGGCTTGATGCGAGTCGCTGGTCGTGGAGCTACCAGTCGGCCGGTCGCAGCCCCGAACCGTGGCTTGGCCCGCAACTGGATGAGCGCCTGCAAGACCTGGCCGCGCAGGGCGTCAAGAACGTGGTCAGCATCCCCGTTGGCTTCGTCGCCGACCATGTCGAGATTCTGTTCGACATCGACATCCAGGCGCAAGCAGAGGCGCGTAGGCTGGGGATGCGCCTCGTGCGTCCGCCCGCGCTCAATACGGATCCGCTCTATATCCAAACGTTGGTTGATCTCATCAAGGAGCGCGCGGCGCAGTGGGAAGGCGCAGGGGTCGTTACCGCCGTCCAAACCGGATGACGAAGGAGGCAAGTCGATGCTGAATATGACCCGGTCACAGCAGCTTTTCGCCGAAGCCGTGCGTCTGTTGCCAGGCGGAGTGAACTCGCCCGTCCGCGCCTTCAAGGCTGTGGGCGGCCACCCGCTTTTTATCGAACGGGGCGAAGGCGCATATCTGATCGACGTCGACGGCAATCGCTACGTGGATTACGTGCTGTCGTGGGGGCCCTTGATCCTGGGGCATGCGCATCCTGAGGTTGTCGCAGCGCTCCAAGAAGCCGCAGCGCTTGGGACGAGTTACGGCGCGCCTTGCCCGCAGGAGGTGGAGCTGGCCCGTCTGGTGACGGAGATGATGCCCAGCATCGAGGTGGTGCGCTTTGTCAACTCCGGTACGGAGGCAACCATGAGCGCGCTGCGGCTGGCGCGCGCCTTTACCGGTCGCACGAAGATCGTCAAATTTCAGGGCAACTACCACGGCCATGCCGACATGCTGCTCGTCCAGGCCGGCTCCGGCGTGGCGACGCTCGGTCTGCCCGATTCTCCGGGCGTGCCGGCGGCGACCGTGGCAGATACACTGACGGCGCGCTACAATGATCTGGACTCAGCAGCACGCTTGTTCGACTCATTCGCGCAGGACATCGCCGCCGTGATCGTAGAGCCCGTGGCGGGCAATATGGGCATGGTTCCGCCGGCTCCAGGGTTCCTAGCGGGGCTGCGCGATCTCACAGCAGCGCACGATGCTCTGCTGATTTTCGACGAAGTGATGACCGGGTTCCGCGTGCATCCTGGCGGGGCGCAGATGCTATTTGACATAACACCAGACATTACGGCGCTAGGCAAGGTCATCGGCGGGGGGCTGCCGGTCGGGGCGTATGGCGGACGCCGTGACATCATGGAACTGGTCGCGCCGGCGGGGCCAATGTACCAGGCGGGCACGCTCTCCGGCAACCCATTGGCCATGACCGCGGGTGCGGTCACGCTGCGCGCCATCCGCCAGCCGGACGTATGGGAGCGTCTTGAGCGTACGGGGGAGATGCTCGTCGCCGGACTGGGGCAGGCGGCTAGACAGGCGGGCATCGCCGTCTCGCTGGCTCGTCTCGGCACAATGTTCGGCCTTTTCTTTGCCGAGGGGCCGGTGATCGACTGGGACTCTGCTAAGATTGCAGACACGAATCGCTTTGCGCGCTATTTCCGCGCCATGCTAGAGCAGGGCGTCTATCTAGCTCCCTCGCAGTTCGAAGCCGGCTTCCTCTCCACTGCGCACGGCGAGGCGGAGATCGCCGTGACAGTCGCCGCGGCCGAGCGAGCGTTCGCACAACTCTGACCGGATGCTCTCCACAACACCGTACTCGGGTTGACTCACATCCGCGACAATAAAAAAGTTCAAACGTACGCCGGTGCGTCAGTAGGGCAGGGGGCAGCCGGCGCATGGCGTTTACATGCCGGCGCCCGTTGCAGCATTCGAACGGCTTCCCGTCCCATGTGCGCGCCGTACGCTTCGCATAGTCTGCTGTCTTGGGGGAGTAGGGCAGGTGCTACGTAACGGGATTTGCGCACACAAGTGAGACGAGTAAGGAAGCGCGCGAACAGGTTATGTCGATTGCGGCGCTGATTCGGGGGAGCCGGCGCGACGGATCGATACGATTGGCCGAAAGCGGAGTTGCATAGCCCAATCGACAGCGCGCCTCGACCGGCAAGCCACGGACACGCCAGCACTGCGATATGATGCAGACTAAGCCAGCCACGGGTCACGGACGCCATGAAGTCGCAACACTTAGCCAATACGGCAGCGCGGCGTAGCGTTTGGGCTTTTGAGCCGTCTAGATTATCATAGATATTACTTATG
Source organism: Chloroflexota bacterium (assembly GCA_030058085.1). GTDB lineage: Bacteria > Chloroflexota > Anaerolineae > Caldilineales > Caldilineaceae > JASGTU01. The sequence goes on along the minus strand of JASGTU010000234.1, from coordinate 2,572 downwards.
AGAAGCTGACTTCTCGAAAGTTATGCCGGGGAAATAGCGGAAATGGACACGAAGCAGCCAATTGTACCCAGCGCGGGATTCTCACTCCAAGCCATGCACGCCGTTCCGCCCTCGCGCAACCCGGCGTTTGTGTATATCGCATCGCTTGCCGCTGGTTCCCGCCGCACCATGCGTGATGCGCTCCAGACCATCGTCGACGTCCTGCTTGGCTATGCCCCGGGCAATGCCGATGCCAACCCAAACCGCGCAGTCAGCCCTGATGGCGAAAACGCGCCCATTGTCTCTTGGGATGCGTTTCCCTGGCACGAGCTAGATTACCAGCATACAGCCGCCGTACGCGCTGCGCTGGTGTCGCACTACAAGAAACGTACCGTGGTCAAAATGCTGTCAGCCATGCGCCGCGTGCTTAAAGAGTGCTGGCGGCTCGGTTATATCACCGTCGAGCAGTACCAGCGCGCTGTCGATCTGGAGCGCGTTGCCGGCAATACGGCGCCGCAGGCGCAGACCGGTCGGCATGTCGAGCAGGAAGAGGTCGCGGCGCTGCTCAAGCAATGCGCAGATGGATCGCTCGCCGGTGTGCGTGATGCCGCCTTGATCGCCATCGCTTATAGCTGCGGCTTGCGCCGCGCCGAATTGACCGCCCTCTCACTGGAGGATATTGATCTAGCTGCGATGTCGTTGCGCGTCGTCGGCAAGGGCAATAAGGAGCGGATCGTCTACGTAGGCCACGACGCAGCCCTCTATCTGCGTGCGTGGCTGCGCGTGCGCGGCGGACATGCCGGCGCCGTCTTCGGGCGCATTACCAAATCAGGTCGCCTGATGCCGGCCCACGACAAGGCGGCTGGCGACGTCTTCATTCCGCATATGACCGACCAGGCTGTCTATGCCATCTTCAAGCGCCGAGCCGAGCAGGCGCTTCTAGACGCTTTTAGCCCCCACGACATGCGCCGCACCTATGCCGGGAACTTGCTGGACGCCGGCGCCGATCTGGCGATCGTGCAGAAACTAATGGGTCACTCTGATCCCGGCACGACCGCCGGATATGACCGCCGCTCGGCCCGTGTGCAAAAGGACGCCGTCGAAAGGCTTTCCATCCCCATCATCCCGGACATCGTGAATTATTACAGCTCCGAATAACCTTATGTCAAGTTTCTGCGGGTAAGTCCTAGGAAGCCCTGGGCGAAACGCGTCCCCCTACCCTATCGGCGCGCGCGCCCGTATCGCTTGAGCCACGTTGCGAGCCCCAAGAGCGCCAGCAAGCCGCCCGTAAGCGCCACGATCGTCAACGCGCCATCGGCGTGGCTGCGCCCCGACACCGGAAGTTTCGGCGGCGTCTCCGTAGCAGCCGGCTCAGGCGTCTCTGTAGGCATTGACGTTATGGTACCCATTGGGCGCGGGGTATCGGTCGCGGTTGCCCTGACTGCAGGCGTCGCCGTGTGCCTCTGTGCCGGCGTCGCCGTAGGCATAGGCGTATCTGTTGGCAACGGCGTTGCCGTAAGCGTCGCTGTCTGTGGTGGCGTAGGCGTATGAGTCGATGTGTGCGTCGCTGTTGCAGTTGCGGTTGCCGCTGGCGTGTGGGTTACCGTGTGCGTCGCCGTTGCGGTGGAAGTGTACGTCGGCGTTGAGGTTGGGGCAGGCGTCGGCGTGGAGGTGCTTGTCGGCGAAGGCGACGCCGTAGGTGTATCGGTTACAGTCGGCTGCGGCGTATGCGTGTGGGTCGGTGTAGAGGTCGCCGTGCTTGTCGCCGTGGGCGCGGAGGTGGGCGTGGAGGTGGGCGTGGCGGTGTGGGTTGCGGTTGCCGTAGACGTCGGCACACTCAACCGCAGCGGCTCACCCGTGGCGAGCGCTTCACCGCCCGGGGCGAGAAGTTCGGTTCCGACATCATAGATGCCTGGGCCCGGCAGCATGACAATTGCCGACCACGCCCCATCTGGCGCCACAGTTGTGGTGTAGACGGCGCTGTCGTCCACGGTGATGCGGACGGTCGCCCCCGGCTGCGCGCTTCCGCGCAACTCAGTCTCGCCGCTGCGCAACGGCATCGTCACTATCCCTTCGGCGAGCTTGGGCGGGATCGACGTGTAGGTAGCGGTTGCCGTGTTCGTCACAGACGGCGTTAAGGTGGCAGTCGAAGTAGGAGAGGATGTCTGCGTAGGCGTACTGGTCGGCGGGCGCGTGGCTGTAGCCGTCGGGGTGTAGGTGGGTGTGCTGGTCGCGGTATTTGCCGGCATCGGCACGGGCGTCGCAGTAGGCGTATTGGTTGAAGTTGCGGTCGCCGTCGGCGTACTCGTGGGCGTGGACGTCGCTGTGGGAACAGGCGTTGGCGTCGCGGTAGCAGTATTTGTTGCTGTGGGCGTTGGTGTAGGCGTAATCGTTGCGGTCTCTGTCGGTGTGTTCGTAGCGGTCGGCGTTTCGGTCGGCGTGGCAGTAGCCGTGTTCGTAGCCGTAGGCGTGGGCGTGTCGGTCGGCAGCGGCGCCACCACCACGTACGACGCCAGCCGCGCCGCCGCATCCGCCTCCGGCTCCCCCGCTGTGCGGCAGCCGATGTACTGCACCCCAGGCGTGTCGAAGCGCA
>JASGTU010000233.1 GCA_030058085.1 Chloroflexota bacterium | reverse complement strand
GCTGGCGTCAGAGCGACGAGAGCGCGTCGCGCCTGGACACGACGACGGCGTTGGTCACAGTGGAGGCGCAGCACTCCGGCGGCCGCGAGCAGATCGAACAGGCGCTTGCGGACCTGACGGCGCTGCTTACGCAGGTTGCCGGGGCGCAGGTCATAGCCGGCGTGGTCGATGCGCAACAGCCGGCGTTCAGCATATAGAGACACGTGATGGGTGATGCATCACGCATCACGCAGGAGAAAGCGATGCTGGTTCTAACACGGGCGGATGTGGAAGCCCTGTTGACGATGCAGGAGACAGTCGAGGCGGTGGAGGACGGCTTCCGCCGCTTTGCAGCGGGCGAGGTGGTGATGCCGCAGCGGCTGGCGACGGCGGTCGAGCCGCACGACGGCATTTACCTGACGATGCCGTGCGTCGTGGGCGGGGACCCCGGCGCGGTGGCGGTGAAAGTCGTAGCCGTCTATGGGGAGAACCCGGCCCGCTTCGGCTTGCCCGCCATCCAGGGGCTGCTGCTGCTGTATGACCCGCCGACGGGCCGGCCGCTGGCGCTGATGGACGCCGAGCACGTGACGGCCATGCGCACCGGCGCGGTGAGCGGGGTCGCCACGAAGCATCTGGCGCGCGAGGATGCGGCGGTCGTCACGCTGTTCGGCGCGGGGCCGCAGGCGCGCGGCCAGCTAGAGGCCGTGTGTGCGGTGCGCCCTATCCGCCGCTGCCTGCTGGTGACGCGCACCGGCGCGCACGATGCGGAATTCGCACGCGAGATGGGCGCGAAACTGGGCATCGAGATCGCGCCCGAGCGCGATGTACGCGCCGCGGTGGAGGCTGCTGATGTGATCTGCACGGCGACCAACAGCGAGCAGCCGCTTTTCGCTGGGACGTGGTTGCGCCCGGGCGTGCATATCAATTCGGTCGGCTCGTTTACGGCCAAGATGTGCGAGTTGGACCCAGAAACGGTGCGCCGCAGCCGGGTTTTCGTGGATTCACACACCGCGGCGCAGACCGAGGCCGGCGAGATCGTGCAGGCGATCGCGGCGGGAGCGATTGCGTATAGCCACGTGGCGGGCGACCTGGGCAGCCTGCTGCAAGGGGACGTGCCGGGGCGCACCCGCGCAGACGAGATTACGCTGTTCAAGTCGGTGGGGCTGGGCCTGCAAGACGCGGTGACCGCGGCGCGGGTCTATGCGCAGGCCGTGGCAAAAGGCGCGGGGCAGTCGGTGGCGTTGTAGACGAGTCAATCTTTTGTTTTGCCGCCAGGGATGGCGGCGTTCCCGGCGCGGCCTGTGCGCTAAAGATAGGCGCCTATGAGTAAGCGCGACGAGTTGACCATGACTCTAGTACGCGCCCTGGCTTCTAGCGCGCATTGTCCCCACGGGGCGTTTGCGGTATAGTGCAGAAGGCGATGACTATCCGATCAGGAATTGACCCCGGCTTCGTGAGCGCCGGTCGCGCCGGCTGATTCACTCGATTAGCCGTGTCACCTAATATGATTACGACAAGACCGCACCCTTCGGTGTCATTGGATGTACCCATTGTCAGGCGGATTGACCATGTCGTGATCCGGGTGGCTGAACCTGCCTATGGCCGGTTGCTGCAACTGCTGACGGGCGCCCTGCAACTGCCTGCGCCGCGGCGGCTCCCCGCCAACTCCTCCTACCAGCGCAGCAGCATCTATGCCGGCAACATGGATTTCGAGATCCTGTGCGGCCCTCCGCAGCGAACGGGGCCGGCGGCGCGCTTCTATGGCCTGGTGCTGGAGACCCAGGCGCAGGACCTGACGCGGCTTGCCGGGCGGGGCATTTCGTATATTCCCGCGCCCTGTTACCTGCCTCGACGTGACAAAGCGCCCATGCTGCTGCGGCTGAATTTCCTCCTGGACGGCTTTTTAGGGGCCACGCCGTCCATGCGGCTGCTTTTTGCGCTCAATCATCTACTCCCGGAGCGCTTTTGGATGCGGACGCTTGCCCGCAACGAGCATGATGAGATTCGCGGCGCTAATTTGCTGTATGACCGGGTGTACCGGCACGGCCTGGTGATGCTCGTCAAGTATAATCCCGGCTGGCGCGCGGCGGACGCCGAGCGGCGGCGCAGCATCGCCGATTTTATCGCCCGCCGCGGCGGCGCGTTGGGGCTGGTGTCGGTCAAGGAAGTCGTCGTCGGCGCGGCGAATCTGCCGCTAGCCGGCGCACGCTGGCGCAACCTGCTCCACCCTGCCGTCGAGAACGGTATGGCGTCGTGGCAGATCAGCGAGGGCGCGGCTATCCGACTTGTTGCCGCAGAGAAGGACGCCATTCACCATATGGTCTGGGAAGTGGAGTCGCTGCAAGAGGCTGCGCCGCTGTTGCACGACTTGGGGCTGCTCGGCTCCATGCGCGGCAATGAGATCCGGTTAGACCGCCAAGCGCTGTTCGGGCTGGATATCCGTCTAGTAGAAGCAAGCCTGCCGGCTCAACCCAAGCCGGGATCGGGCGCAACACCCCCTAGAGATGAGGTCAGGTAGTGGCAATCCTACGCGAGTATTACCGGCCGCAGAGCGTGGGTGAGGCGGCCGGCCTGTTGGCGCGGGGCGGTGGGCATCTGCTTGCCCTGGCCGGCGGGACCAAACTGATAGGCCTATTGGAGACGCGCACCGCACCCGAAGTAGAGGGCGTGGTCGATCTGCGCAGCGCGGGGCTGGATTACGTGCGCAGCGTAGAGGGAGCGTTGCATGTGGGTGCGATGTGCACGCTGGCGGCGCTGACCGAGCACGCCGAGGCCGCGGCGCTGGCGGGCGGCTTGCTGCTGCGTGCGGTGCGCGGCGAGGGGCCTGTGAACCTGCGCAACGCTGCAACGGTGGGCGGGGCTATAGCCTGCGCCGAATATGACAGCGAGTTCTATGCGGCGCTGTTGGCCCTGGGCGCGTCGGTCACCGTGCTGCTGACGTCGAGCGCACCGCCGGCGCACAACTCGGCCGGCGAACGCACGACGCTCCTGGCGGAAATGGGGCCCGTGCATGGCCTCGTGCTGGAGGTGCAGATCCCGCTGGGGGCGGCTAGCGGGGGCGCGGCGCGCATTGCCCGTACGCCCTCGGACCGGCCTATCGTCGCCGCGCTGGCCGCGCGCGGGCATGGCGGTGTGCGCGTCGCCCTGTGCGGCGTGGCGCAGCGCCCCGTCCCAGAAGGGATGCCGCTCGATCCGCCCGACGATTTTAAGGCAAGCCGTGAGTACCGGCTGGCGATGGCGAGCATCGTCGCCCGGCGCGCACGGGCAGAGCTTGGAGAATAGCGAGAGATGCAGCAGGTTACGGTTCTTGTTAATGGCGAGTCTCATACGTTGGATGTGCAGCCCGGCGAACTGCTGCGTACGGCCCTGCGCCGGCTGCGCTATTTCAGCGTCAAACACGGCGACGAGACAGGCGAGAGCGGGGCCGATGCGGTGCTGCTCACCTTTACGCCCGAAGAGCCGCGCTCCTACCGCCTGGTCAACAGCGGCGTCATGCTGGCAGCCCAGGCCGATGGCGCGGCGATCATCACCGTCGAAGGGCTGAGCGGCCCGCGCGATACGCAACTGCACCCCTTGCAGGAGCAATTCATCGCACGCGGGGCTATCCAGTGCGGCTATTGCACGCCGGCGCAGCTCCTGGCAGCCAAGCGGCTGCTTGACGAGACCCCGAACCCCACCGAGGCGCAGGTGCGCGAGGCTATCGCCGGGGTGCTGTGTCGCTGTACGGGCTACGCCAAGCCGGTCGAGGCCATCCTCGCCGCGGCCGCGCAGATGCGCGGGGAAGAGCCGCCGCCGCAGGAGCTTCAGGTGATCGACGACTTCGAGGCGGGCGAATGGCCGACGGGCGGCGAGCAGGATGATTCCGGCGGTCCGGGTGTGGAGCCGGGCGGCGTACAGACCGCCACGCGCACGCGCACCGCGCCCGCACAGATCGCCTCACCCAAGACAGCGGTCGTCAACAAGCCAGAGCAGAAGGTCGACGCGGTCAAGTTGAGCAAGGGGCGCGCCGTCTTTGCCGACGACATGGAGATGCCGGGCATGCTCTATGGCGGGCTGCTGACCAGTCCCCATGCACATGCCCGCATTGTCTCCATCGACGCCAGCCGGGCGCGAGCGCTGCCGGGCGTGCATGCCGTCCTCACGCACGAGGACGTGCCGCGCGTCATCTACGCCAGCGGCGGGCAGAGCTACCCGAACCCGCACCCGTATGACCAGGTGAGCCTCGACAACAAAGTGCGCCATGTGGGCGACCGCGTGGCGATCATAGCGGCGGAGACGCCTGAGCTGGTGCAGCAGGCGCTGGAACTGATCGACGTGCAGTATGAGGCGCTGCCCGCGGTTCTCGACCCGCTGGAGGCGATGGCCGAGGGCGCGCCGGTGATACACGACGAGGCCGACGCGGTGGGCATCCATGACGCCGCGCACAACGTCGCGGTCAACATTCACGTGGACTACGGCGACGTGGACCAGGCGTTGGCGGGCGCGCATGTGGTGCATGAGAGCGAGTACCGCGTGCACCAGGTGCAGCAGGGCAGCATCGAGCCGCATGTGGTGCTGACGTGGTGGGACGAGGACGACCGCCTGGTGATCCGCACGAGCACGCAGGTGCCCTTCCATGTGCGGCGTATGGTCGCGCCGTTGATCGGGCTGCCGGTGCGCCGCATCCGCGTAGTGAAGCCGCGCATCGGCGGCGGCTTCGGCGGCAAGCAGGAGATGCTGCTGGAAGACCTGTGCGCGCACCTGACGCTTGCTACGGGCAGGCCGGTGCGCTTCGAGTATACGCGCGGCCAGGAGTTCACCAGTGCACGCACGCGCCACCCGCAGATTCTGCGCTTTCGCAGCGGCGTAGACAAGGACGGCAAGCTGGTAGGCATCGACCTGCACATCGTCGGTGACGCGGGGGCCTACGGCACGCACGGGCTGACGGTGCAGATGGTCTCCGGCTTCCGCGGGCTGAGCACCTATTGGCTGCCGGCGGCGCGCTTCGACTGCCAGGTGGTCTATACGAACAAGCCTGTGCCGGGCGCGTTTCGCGGCTACGGCGCGCCGCAAGCCCTGTTTGGGCTGGAATTGCATATGGAGGAGCTGGCGGAGCGCATCGGCATGGATCCGGTGGCGTTCAAGCGGCTTAACTGGATCAAGGAGGGGCAGGACCTGCCGCTGGCGAAGGCGATGGGCGAGGGCCGCGAGGGATTCGCCCAGACGGTGCGCAGCAACGGGCTGGAGGCCTGCTTCACCACGGGCAGCAAGGCCGCCGGCTGGGAGCGCAGGCAAGACCCTGCCTGGCGCACCGACCCGGCGCGGCCGCATGTGCGCCGCGGGTTGGGGCTGGCGATCTGCATGCACGGCACGGGCATCGCCGGGCTGGACATGGGCGCGGCCAGCATCAAGCTCAACGACGACGGCAGCTTCAACCTGCTGATCGGCGCCACGGACCTGGGCACAGGCTCGGATACCGTGCTGGCGCAGATCGCGGCCGAGACGCTGGGCGTAGAACTGGACAAGATCATCGTCTACAGCAGCGATACGGACTTCACGCCCTTCGACACGGGCGCATACGCCAGCAGCACGACCTACATCAGCGGCGGCGCCGTGCTGAAGGCCGCCGAAGACGTGCAGCGACAGATTGCCGAGCACGCGGCCAGGCATTTGCTGCCGGGCGCGGAGGCGGATGCGCTGTGGCTGGAGGGGGGGCAGGTGTGCGCGCCGGACGGGCGCAGCGTCTCGGTAGAGCAAGTAGCGCTGCACAGCATCCACCAGGCGGACCAGCACCAGATCATGGCGACAGCCAGTCACATGAGCTATGTCAGCCCGCCGCCCTTCGCCACGCAATTCGCCGAAGTGGAGGTGGACGTCGAGACTGGGCAGGTGACGGTGAAGAAGCTGGTGATGGCTGTGGACTGCGGCATCGCCATCAACCCCGTCACGGCGACGGCGCAGGTGGAGGGCGGCATGGTGCAGGCCTTGGGCTATGCCGTCAGCGAGGACATGGTCTACGATGACGCCGGACGGCTGCAAAACCCGCGCTTCGGCGACTACCGCATCTTCGCCGCCGACGAAACGCCGGAACTGGAGACAATCTTGGTGCAGACCTATGAGCCGTCCGGCCCTTATGGGGCGAAGGCCATCGCCGAGATTCCGATGGACGG
>JASGTU010000232.1 GCA_030058085.1 Chloroflexota bacterium | reverse complement strand
ATCTTTGCCGGCATTCTCGCCGGCCCCTTTGCCGCCAGGGATGGCGGCGTTCCCGGCGCCCCTGGGATCGCCGGCATCTTTGCCGGCATTCTCACCGGCCCCTTTGCCGCCAGGGATGGCGGCGTTCCCGGCGCCCCTGGGATCGCCGGCATCTTTGCCGGCATTCTCACCGGCCCCTTTGCCGCCAGGGATGGCGGCGTTCCCGGCGCCGCCCGGATTGACAAAGCCCTAGCGACAATCTAAGATGCAGAACAGGCAGCCGTCCGCCGGCCTGTCGACGATCCGGCGGGCCGCGCCGTGCACCCTCCTATCCCACGAAGCGGCGGGCCGAATGTTCACGCGCCGCCCCGCTTTACCCATTCAGCAGAGGAATCGACAATGGACTTACTCAAAGAACTGTGTGAGACCCCCGGCATACCCGGACGCGAGGAACGCTTGCGCGCCATCATGCGCCGCGAGCTGGCGCCCGTGACCGACGAACTGCGCGTCGACGCCCTGGGCAGCCTGATCGGCGTCAAGAAAAAGGCCGGCGCGCCCAAGCTGATGATCGCGGCGCACATGGACGAGATCGGCTTCGTCGTGTCGCACATCGACAAGGACAAGGGCTGGCTGCGCCTCGTCGGCCTGGGCGGGCACGACCCGCGCAACATGACCGCGCAGCGCGTCACGGTCTGCACCGCCGGCGGCGATCTGCCCGGCGTGCTCTACCCCGGCATCAAGCCGCCGCACATCCAGACCGCGGAAGACAGCAAGAAGCAGCCGGTCATCAGCGACTTCTTCGTCGACCTGGGCCTGCCGGTCGAAGCGGTCAAAGAGCGCGTCGAGATCGGCGACATGGTCGCCTTGCGGCGCGAGTACCAGGAGATCGGCGACTGCGTGTCGGCCAAAGCGCTCGACAACCGCGTGGCGCTCTACGTCCTGATCCGCGCCATGCAGACGGCGCAGAGCAGCGGTTTCGAGGTCTATGCCGCCGCAACTTCGCAGGAGGAAGTCGGCCTGCGCGGCGCGCTGACCAGCGCCTACGGCATCAGCCCGGACGTGGGCATCGCCCTCGACACCACCTTGGCGGTGGACATCCCCGGCGTAGCCGAGCACGAGCAGGTGACGCACCTGGGCGGCGGCGCAGCCATCAAGATTCTCGACAGCTCGTCCATTTCTCACCCCAAGCTGGTCGTCTTCTTGCGCGAGCTGGCGGAGCGTCGCGGCATCGCCTGGCAGCACGAGATCCTGCCGCGCGGCGGCACCGACGCCGGCTCCATGCAGCGCATCCAGGCCGGCGTGCCGGTGGGAACCATTTCCATCCCCACCCGTTACATTCACAGCCCGGTCGAGATGGTGCACAAAGCCGATGTGGAGGCGGCCATCGCCCTGTTGGCCGCATTTATCGAGGAAGGACACACGGCCGATCTGGCCCTGATCTAGACGGTGGTCAGAACGTCCGCCGCCCATGAGACCACGCAGGTTCGTCCTTGTTCTGCCGGCGGCGCTGCTGCTTCTGCTGTTGGCGGCGCTGCACACAACCCAGGCCGGCCCGGCGCGCCTGCCGCTTGAGGCAGCCATCCTGGAAGCGGGCAACTTCCAGGATGGCGACGGCGCCACCGGCGAGGTGATGCAGACGGAGCAGATCAGCCTGACCGTCGCCGCGACCGTCGGTCTGGCGCAGAACGAATGCGCTTCGACGCGCCGTGTGCACGTCTTTCCCGATACGCGTGTTTATTACTGCTATCAAGCCGAAAACACCGGCGCCGTCACGCTGAAAAGACACACGATCAGCGATACGTTGGCCGGCTCTATCTGGGACAATCAGCCCCAAGACCTGCGGCCCGGCGAAACACTGGAGATGGTCAGGGATCGCATTACGGTCGCCGAAAGCCAACGCGTCGACGTGACGTGGACGGCGAGCACAGACGAACCTGCGGAGTCAATTACGGCCGCGTCCTCCGCATGGGTCGATGTAGTCCGCCCCGCCCTCGAAATCACCAAGACCGTCGCCATGAGCCCGACCGCATGCGCCGGCACGAACCGCGTGGCCGTCCCCTCCGGCGGCGACGCCCAGTACTGCCTGATCGTCGCCAACACGGGCGAGATCACCTTTACCAGCCACCACCTCGAGGACGACGACCTGGACATTTCGGGCCGCTTCGCCTATACGCTCGGCCCCTCGCAGCGGCTGACCATCACCGAGGCGAGCCTGCAGGAGTTGGGGATCGAGGGGTCGTTGGTGCGCACCGGCGTGACGCAGACCCTGACGAACACGATGACCTACACGGCTACGACGATAGAGGGCTATGCCCGCGGCAGCGGAGGCATCACCAGCATTGCCGTCACGGACACCGCGACGGCGACCGTGTCCGTGGCCCAGGCCAGGGTCGTCTTCACCAAGACCATCAGCACACAGGAGAGCGTCTGCGCCGATACGGCCAGCCTCAGCGTCTCGGACCCGAACACCTGGCTCTACTACTGCGCCATCCTGCATAACACGGGCGACATCACCTTGACGCGCCATGCGCTGGCGGAACCGGCGCTGGGGTTTAGCACGACCTTTACGCATACGCTGGCGCCGAACGACATCTACACGGTCACCAACGATATTCTAGAAACAGAGTTAGGCCAATCGCTCGTGTTCGGCCCCTACACGCTGTATAACGGCAGCAATCTGACGTTGAACAACACCATGTTTTACACCGGCAACGCGTCAGCCCAGGGGGGATGGCCGGCGTATACGACGACCGCCAACGCCAACGCCTTTGCCGGGCTGAACGTTACGCAGACGCCTACGCCCACCTACACGCCGACGCGCAGTTCGTCCGGCTCGTCGCCCACCAACACGCCCTGGCCGACCAGTACGCCGACGTGGACGCCCATCCCCCCCGCGCCCACGCCCACGCCCACCGACACGCCGCCCTTTCCTACCGTCACGCCCACGCCGACGCGCAGCTATGCCATCTCGCTGCTGGAAACGCCGACGAGCATCGCCCTATCGCCGCTAGAGACGCCGTTGGACGCCGTGGCGGCGCAAGCGACGTTCGACGCGCAGAGCACGATCAGCGCGCTGGAGACGGCTGCAGCCCTCTCGCCGCTGGCGACGCCGAGCGCAACACCCACGCCAAGCCCGCTCCCGCTCGACACGGACGCGCCCGCAGCCGAGGCGCTTACCGTGGTGGTGACGAACACGCCCCCGCCGCCCGGCGCGCTGGCGCAGCGCCCCATCGAACTGCCCACGCCCACGTCGACGCCCGACGTGTTGCTCTTCGCAGCGCTGGCCGTGGACAGGACGCTTTTGGCTGCCGCCTGGATCTGGTTCGCGCTGGGGTCGCTGGTCTTTTTCGCCGTGGCTGGGCTGGTTGCCGGGCTCTCTTTCCGCCAGGCGGAGCGCCGCCGCTTCGATCTGCTCAAGACGGACGCCGCTGCGCTCGAAGACGCCGGTCTCTTGCCGCCCCCTCCTCCACCCAGAACCCCTACAGGGGAGGACCACTGGCCCGACTCGCTGCCATGACCCGGCGTCTTCGCTTTGCCCTGCTCCTGCTCATCCTCGCCGCCTATGCCTGGCGAGTGCAGGGGCTGACGAACCAAAGCCTGTGGCGCGATGAGGTCGACGCTATCTACTTCGCCACGCGCCATCTGCCCGACACGCTCTCGATGTTCGTGCGCGCTGGGCAGAACGGCCCGCTCTTCTTCCTGGCCCTGCGCCCCTGGTTCACCCTCGCCGGCACGAGCGAGTTCGCCCTGCGCTATGTCCCCGTACTGGCGGGCACGTTAACCGCGCCCCTGCTCTGGCAAGTTGCGCGGCGGCTGACCCCTGGCAAGACTGTCCCTCTGCTCGCCGCCGCCTTTCTAGCGCTGAACCCGTACCAACTTTGGTACAGCCAGGAAGGCAAGATGTACACCGTCATCACCGCTTTGGTGTTGCTGGCAACGCTGTTCTTCTGGGAAGGCGTCACCCGCGGCGGGTGGCGGCCTTGGCTGGGCTATCTGCTCACAGTCACCGTCGCCCTGTACACGCACCTGCTGCTGATCCTGCTCTACCCGCTGCACTTCCTGTGGTTCTTGATCGCCTGGCCGCAGAGCCGCCGTCACTGGAAGGGCTATGCGTTGGCGCTGGCCGGGCTGATCCTGCCCTACGCGCCGATGGTCTGGTGGCAGTGGGACTTGCTGACCGCAGACCGGCAGATGACGGGCTTCGCCTTTACGCCGCTGACGGAAATGCTGCGCGTGCTGCTTCTCAACCACAGCCGCGGCTTCATGCCGCCGGTCGCACTGCTGTGGATGGGGCCGGTCTTCTTTCTGGGCGCGGCGGGCATGGTCTTGGGCGGCGGCGAGATCGCGGCGCAGCGGACGCGGGCGGACGGCAGCGCCGGCGCGACGCTGGCTCCCTGGCGGCGGCTGTTGCTGCTCCTGAGTTGGCTGCTGGCGCCGATCCTGTCCATCTACCTGCTCAGCCTGCGCCAGCCCATCTTCACAGACCGCTACCTGGTGTGGATCGCGCCTGCGGCCATGATCTTCCTGGCCCTGGGCGTACGGGCGATACGGCGCTATGCCGGCCCCTTCTCCGGCCCCTTCTCCGGCGTCATCGCCGCGGCGTTGGCGGTCTACGTGCTGGCCTTCTGGCTCTTTGGCGGCTGGCAGCAGAAGACGCTGCCTATGAAGTACGACCTGCGCAGCGGGGTTGCCTACGTCACGACGCAGCGCACGCCGGGTTCGCTGCTCATCCTGCAGATCCCGCACCTAGAATACGCCATGCGCTACTACAGCAGCGACTTCGGCCCCAGGCCCTTCGAGGACAGTGACGCGCGGTTGGCCCCCTGGGCCAGCGGGCTGTGGACCAACAACGGCTGGCCCGATGACCAGGCGCGCCAACTAGCGGACCAGCAGATGCGCGACATCACCGCGGGCATAGGCGATGTGTGGGTGCTGCGCAGCGAGGTGGAGATGTGGGATCAGCGCCACTTGATGCAGGAATGGCTGGAAAGCCGCGGCGCGACCGCGGACCAGGCCGATTTCCACGGCGTGCAGGTGCGGCGCTATCTGCTGTCTCCCGCCGCTCCGGGCGAGTAGCCCGCGGCATCCGGAGCGGAACACAAGCCGCCCCGCGATCCGTTGACTACTACGGTTCGGTTGAGCCTTATCGAACGTCCCCTGCGGAGAAACAGCGGAGAGACAGGAGGAACCATGATCGTACTGTATCGACAGGCCAAGAGCGCGCCCGGCGCCGCGCTGGAACTGGCGCTCAAGGATATGGTGGCGGCATATGAGGTAGTGGAGGCAACGCCAGACGCGCTGCCGGCGGGCATCACGCAACTGCCCGCCATCGTGGACGGCGACCGCGTGATCTACGGCGAAGCCGTGCCCGCCTATCTGGCGGCACTGGAGCGCGAGTTGGCCGAATGGCGCAAATTCCAGGTCGACGCCTGCTACTGTGATGAATAGAGAGGCACGGTAGATGCCGCCAACAGAAAGGCAGCGCCGCTCGCTACCCTTCCCAAACGGACTCCTGCTAGAATCGACGGCGCCGGGGCGAAGGACAAAGGGAGGCAGACAAGTTTATTTCTCGCTTGCGGTGATCTGTAGACAGAGAAATACGGATCGGCTGTATACTGAAGACGCAGCGCCGGTTGCCTTCGGCGCCGCAGACGGAACGCCCACAACACGTTTATACGTTTCCATTTCGTAGTTGCATCCCACCACTGAACAAACCCGAAAGGACAGACTGATGAGACAACGGCTGTTTATCCTAATCGCTTTGATCGCGCTGTTTGGCGTCTTCGCCGCCTGCGCGCCCGCCCCCTCAACCGCCCCGGAGTCCGCCCCGCCGGCCGAGCCAACGGTAATCCCGCCAGCCGAGCCAACGGTAGTCCCGCCAGCCGAGCCGACGGCGGTTCCTCCCGCCGAGCCGGAGGCGGAGGAAGCCCCGGAGGTAGGCATGGCCAATCCCGCCTCTGAATACTGTGTCGAGCAGGGCGGGACCCTGGAGATCCGCCAGGGCGAAGGCGGCGAGACCGGCTATTGCGTCTTTGCCGACGGCAGCGAATGCGAGGAATGGGCCTACTTCCGCGGCGAGTGTACGCCCGGACAGGCTGAGATCGTCTTCACCGACCCCTTCGAGTACTGCGCGGCGGTCGGCACGATCGACATACCGGATAGCCGCTACACCGGACCGCAGCCCCCCGATGCCGTCATCCAAGGCCTCCGCGCCGCATTCGACACGCCAGCCGATGCGCCCGATGACATCTTTGCGGCGGGGACATCCTGGCGCTGCGCCGAGGGCACGGTGAAGGGGTGTTTTGTGGGCGCAAATCTGCCCTGCAACGCCCAGGCCGACCTGAGCGAAACGCCCAGCGACGCCGTGACGGAATTCTGCGCCGAAAACCCCGACGCAGAGGTCGTGCCCGCATCGGTGACCGGCCGGGAAACGGTCTATTCATGGCGCTGCGCCGGCGACGTTCCGGAGATCGAGGCGCAGGTCTTTACCCCGGACGCACAGGGCTTCATCTCGGAAATCTGGTACGACATTGAGCCGGCTGCCGCCGCCACCGGCCCCTATATGCCGGTCCCGGCGGATGTCTGCGAGATACTTCAGGCCGACGCCGAGAACGCCCTGAGCGCCGCCTTTGCCGTGAGCGAAGCGCCCTTCTTCGACTATGTGACCCAGGAAGGCGGCGCCGGCTGCGTGCTGACCGCGGAGGGAACCGGCGTCGACTTCGCCAACCCTGCTGAAGTGGTCGAGGCGCTCGCCGCCGCTTTCGTGGGTTGGGAAGAGGTTCCCGCCTACCAGGGCGGCGGGCCGGCTGGTATGGGGACTGGCATGACCCGCGACGCCGCGCTGCTGCTGATCCTGGCCGAATGGACGCCTGCCCCGGAGGCCAACTGCCCGGACGATCAGCCCATCTCCGCCTGTGAATTGACGCCTGAGCAGCAGCTCTATACCGTCACTGTCCAGGCGGCCATGAAGTAAGCCTAAACCCTGCCGTGCGCCCGGCTATCCCGCCGGGAACATCCGCCATACGAAGTAATGCCGAGACCTAGCTGCCCGCTAGGTCTCGGCATAGGCATATAGAACGCGGTGGACGCGATCGGCCTGATATGCGGGCAATGGCTGCGGCGCAAGCTGGGCTGCATAGGGCGTTAGCGACTGCGCCGTAGACGCGGCCGGCAGCGGCGTCAACCGGCCATAACTGAACTTTTTCAACAGGTGCGCCAACACGCCTGTATGCGGAGCCGCGATGACGCGCAGAATATAGCGGCGCAAGCGCTGGATCGCCCTCTGCTTAAGTGTGTAGCTTGTCGCCGGCAAAATACCCGCAAAGCGCACACGACGGAAACCGGCGGCTTCCAACTCGTGCGCCAATTCGGGAACCGGCGGATAGTGGACGCTCAAACGTCCGGGGACAAATTCGGGCCAATCCGGATTACTGTATACAATCAACAACAGGCCGTCATCGGCGAGTACGCGCAGGGACTCGCGCAAGAACGTCCGGTAGTCGGCCTTGTAATAGATGGCCTCGAAACAAAGCACTAGGTCGAAAGCTGCGTCAGCGTAGGGCAACTGCTGCGCGTCTCCGCAGGTTAATGGAAACTGCTGTCCGTATTGCGCTTGGGCCATGTGTAACAGAGCTTCTGTTGCATCCAGGCCGGTGAGCCGGCTTGCCTTTTCCCCAAGCACGGACAGTCCTGCGCCTGCCCCGCAGCCTACTTCAAGAACGCGCCGGCCATTTGCCAACTCGGCGCCGTGAATGTAGCGATGCGCAAAGCGGGCAAGCTGCTCCTGGCTTACGTGTAGACCGGGTGTTTCGGTAATCGGCCCGTAATCAAGCGGCGACATAGAGGCCAAATCCTCCATCATCCGAGGGCGCACAGGTGCGGCATTGTACCACCGCGCAGGCGTACGCGTCTATTGCCGGGCGCGGCACGTACAGCCATTGAACTGGGTACACACGGAAAGGCGATCAGCGTATGAGCTATGCACTCGTGCTGCAGGCGGCAGTCTTCGCAGCGGCGAAACACACAGGCCAGCACCGAAAGGACGCAAACCGCTCCCCCTACATCAACCACCCGCTGGAAGTAGCCGCCGTGCTGGCGACGGAAGCGGGCATTGAGGACGAGCGCGTATTGGCCGCGGCGCTGCTGCACGACACGGTGGAAGACACGGATACGACCCCCGCCGAGCTGGAAGCCGCCTTTGGCCCGGAAATCGCCGGCTTTGTGGCTGAGGTGACGGATGACAAGGGCTTGCCCAAAGCGCAGCGTAAAGACTTGCAGGTGAGCCACGCCCCCCATCTCTCGCCCCAGGCAAAGCTGATCAAGCTCGCCGACAAGATCTGCAACGTGCGCGACATCACGTACAGGCCCCCGGCCAATTGGCCGCTTACACGGCGCATCGAGTACCTCGACTGGACGGAACGCGTCATAGCGGGCTGCCGCGGGACGAATGCGCAGATGGAGCGCATCTACGACGAGACGCTGGCAGCCGCCCGCCGCACGCTGCAAGGCCTCAATGGTTGCACCTAGCTATGAACGGGTTATACTAGAATTCATCCGCTCTATAGCTGAGCCCGGCCCAACGACGCAGCCCCTGCGCCGCGCGATACTCAATCAACCGCTGTGTTCATCCAGTACCCGGAATAAGGAGATGCCATGCACGTATATCCCTGGCGCGAAGCCGAGATTACGCTCACCGCGGAGCGCGACTACCCCAACCCCTACACCGACGTGGACGTGTGGGCCGACTTCACCCATGACAGCGGGGTGACGCTGCGCCGCCCGGCCTTCTGGGACGGAGAACGCACGTGGAGGATCCGCTTCGCCTCGCCGCTCGCCGAGGGCCGGTGGACTTGGCGCAGCGCCGCCACGCTGGAGGATCCCGGCCTGGTCGGGCAGACGGGCGAGTTGGTCTGCGCAGCCGGCCCGGACACGCAAAACCGCTTCTACCGCCACGGCTTCTGGCGCATGTCGCCCGGCGGGCGCAACGTCGTCCATGCCGACGGCCGGGCGACGGTCGTAGCCGGCGATACGGCCTGGGGACTCCCCTGGCGCGCCACCGAGGAGCAGTGCCGCATCTATGCCGCAGACCGGCAGGCCAAGGGCTTTAACGCCGCCCTGCTCATGACTGTGCAGCCGGACATGCACGCCCGCGGCCCGCGCGACCGCAGCGCTGACGAAGGCTTCGACGTGGGCTTCGAGGACCTGCCCGACGGCCACATCAACCAGTTGAACCCCGCCTATTTCCAATACCTGGACAAGCTGCTGGGCATCCTCGTCGAACACGAGATCGTGCCCGTCTTGCAGCCAGTCTTCATGGGCTTCGGCTGGAAGGGGCTGAGCGTAGCGGGGCCGGTTGTACCGCCCATCGAATACGCCCGCTACTGCCGTTACCTCGTCGCCCGCTACGGCGCACGCCCGGCCATCTACCTGGTCGGCGGCGACGGCTCCGGCTACGAACCGCAGGTGGCGGCAGGCGGCGAGGAGATCGAGGCGTGGGACGCATACCACCAGCCCGCAGGCATCCACTATCGCCCACACGCCGACAACCACGCCCACCAGGACGAGCCCTGGCTCGACTTCCAGTGGTGCCAGACCGGCCACAGCGGCGAGCATATGCCGGAACGAGTAGCCGACATGTGGCGCAACGTGCCGCCCAAAGCCGTGGCTAACGGCGAACCAACCTACGAGCACGGCGGCAAGCGCGGCCGCGCCGAGGGCTGGTGGCAGGGCCACGAGGCGTGGTCCAACCTCTGCGCCGGCGGGACGATGGGCGTCGTCTACGGTTCGGGCAGCCTGTGGCAGTGGGCCCTGCGCCACGACGAACCGGGGCAGAGCAAGTTCTTCCTGGCCGAAGGAGCAGGCTGGCGCGAGGCGCTGGACTTCGAAGGCTCGCGCTACGTGGGCATGGTCGCCCGCATCCTGGACGGGCTGCCCCTGGCTGACATGGCGCCCAACTGGGAAGTGACGTTGGGCCGCCGCGGGCTGCTCGTGCCCGGCAAGCTCCTCATCTGCTATGCGGAAGAGGGCGGCCCCATGATGACATTCGGCGACGACATCCCGCGCCGCTACCGCGTGATCGACCCGCGCAGCGGCGAAATTGTGAGTGAAGGCTCGCTCGATACGCCTTGGACTCACCCGGACCTGCCGAGCGAGGGCAGGCGCGGCTGGATCATCGACGAGGGCGGCGGCCCGCGTGTCTATATCTGCTGCGACGAATTCGACTAAATGGCTTGATCGCCAAATACGCATGATGTCATGTTGAGCGGAGCGAAACATCTCTACCGCTGGACCAACGAGATTCTTCAGCTCGCTTACGCTCGCTTCAGAATGACAGACACTTGGCGAACGAACCACTAAACCGGCTTAACGGTTCACTTTACCCCCTACGGGAGGAGGAGAAGATGTCTCTGGACATTGCCGCAACGGTTGCGCAAATGACGTTGGAAGAGAAGGCTGCGCTCTGCACCGGCGCGAGTTCCTGGACCACAACCCCGATTGACCGGCTGGGCGTCCCCGCCTTGCTCGTCACCGACGGCCCGCACGGCATCCGCCGCGTGCCCGACACAGGCTCGCTGGGCGCAACGGCCCTGCCCGCCACCTGTTTCCCCACCGCTTCCGCCATGGCGGCTACGTGGAACGTCGACCTGATCCACGCGGTAGGGCAGGCGCTGGCCGAAGAAGCCAACTCGATGGGCATCGGCGTCGTCCTCGGTCCAGGCGTCAACATGAAACGATCGCCGCGCTGCGGGCGCAACTTCGAGTACTATGCCGAAGACCCCTACCTGGCGGGCGAAATGGCGGTCGCGCTGATCAACGGCGTACAGAGCAAGGGCGTAGGCACGTCGCTCAAGCACTACGCGGCCAATAACCAAGAGACGCGCCGCTTCACGATCAACGCCGTCGTCGACGAACGCACGCTACACGAAATCTACCTACCCGCGTTCGAGGCGGCGGTCAAGCGCGCCAGGCCGTGGACCGTCATGTGCTCGTATAACAAGATCAACGGCACATACGGCTCCGAGCATCGCCAGCTGCTGACCGAAATCCTCAAGCAAGATTGGGGCTTCGAGGGCTTCGTCGTCTCCGACTGGGGCGCGGTGCGCGACCGCGTCAAGGCGTTGGCCGGCGGGCTGGACCTGGAGATGCCCGGCCCCAAGCCGAGCCGCGTGCAGGCGGTGATCGACGCCGTGCACAACGGCGAGCTAGACGAAGCCGCGCTAGACGAGGCCGTGCGCCGCATCCTGCGCATCGTCGACAAGGCGGCGGCCACGCCCAAAGGCGCCGAGTTCGACGTCGACGCGCACCACGCGCTGGCGCGCCGCGTGGCCGCCGAGGCCATCGTCCTGCTCAAAAACGACGGTGTGCTGCCTTTGCAGCAGCCGCAGCGCATCGCCGTGATCGGCCGCTCTGCCAAGGAGCCGCATTTCCAGGGCGGCGGCAGTTCGCACATCAACCCGACGCGGGTCGACAGCCCCTTCGACGAATTGCAGAAACTGGCCGGCGACGCCCAGTTGACCTACAGCGAAGGTTATCCCGCCGGCCTCGAAACCGACCAGGCGCTGATCGACGCGGCTGTACAGGCGGCCAAGGCCGCGGATGTGGCGCTGCTCTACATCGCCTTGCCCGGTTCCATCGAGTCAGAGGGCTACGATCGCGACAACCTGGACCTGACCGAACAGCAGGTCGCCCTGATCAAAGCCGTGTGCGCCGCGCAGCCGCATTCCGTCGTGATCCTCAACAGCGGCTCCGCCGTCGTCATGAACGAGTGGATCGACGGCGCGGCCGCGGTGTTGCAGGCGTGGATGATGGGGCAGGCCGGCGGCGGCGCCATCGCCGGCGTACTCTTCGGCGCCGTCAACCCGTCCGGCAAGCTGACCGAGACCTTCCCGCTGCGCCTGGTCGATACGCCGAGCCACCTGAGCTTCCCCGGCGGCCACGGCGAAGTGCGCTACGGCGAAGACATCTTCATCGGCTACCGCTATTACGACGCCAGAGAGGTTCCCGTCCTCTTCCCCTTCGGCCACGGACTGAGCTACACCCAGTTCGCCTACAGCAACCTGCGCGCCTCCGCCACGACCTTCAAGGACGCGGACGGGCTGACCGTCTCGGTGGACGTGACCAACACCGGCGCGGTCGCCGGGCAGGAGATCGTGCAGATCTATGTGCATGACCACGCGGCGGAACTGGTGCGCCCGCCCAAGGAGCTGAAAGGCTTCGCCAAGGTCGCTCTACAGCCGGGCGAGACGAAGACCGTCCAGATCGCGCTGGACTTTCGCGCCTTCGCCTACTATCACCCCGGTTATCACCGCTGGATCACCGAGGACGGCGACTTCGACATCCTGGCCGGGGCATCCGCTTCGGACATCCGCGACAAGATCACGGTCACGCTGCAGTCGACGCTGGAACTGCCCAGCCTGCTCAACCGCGAGTCCACCCTGGGCGACTGGATGGCCGACCCCACAGGCCGCACCATCATCGAGCCTGTGCGCCAGGAGATCGTAGGGGGCATGATGCGCCGCATGGGAGGCGGCGAAGGCGACGAGGAGAGCGGCGCCATCGGCATGGACGTACTGGGCTTCCTGCGCGAGACGCCGCTGCTCAGCATCCTCCACTTCCAGGAAGGCGCGCTGCCGCAAAGCCCGGAGGAGATCGTCGACGGGCTGCTGGCGCAGGTGCAGGGCGGCTAGCCGTTCGGCAAGCGTCAACTCACATCCTGCCGGGGAGTCGCCGGTTTCCCGGCAGGAT
>JASGTU010000231.1 GCA_030058085.1 Chloroflexota bacterium | reverse complement strand
TCCTCCAGGGGCAGGGGCGGCTCCACGTCGTTGCTCGCCACATAGCGGCTGGGGCTGAGGTTGTAGTCGTTGCGCACCACTTCCGCCTGCTTGACCACAAGGCTGGTGTCGGCCTCCTCCTGCCAGTTGAGATAGAGGTCGCCGATGTGCGCCACCTGCTTGGCCGTCATCTCGTTTTTGGGGCGGCCTTTCACAAAATGCTTGCCGGCGTTGATGAGCAGAATCTCGCCGGCGTGGGGTCGCGGGTGCGCGGCGTCCGCCTTGCGCGCCACCAGGATGATGCCCGGCGCAGAGGTGTTGAAGAACATGTTGTCGGGCAGCAGGATGACAGCGTCGATGGCGTCGTGGTCCACGAACTGCTTGCGGATGTCGCGCTCGGCGTTGCGGCCCTTGTTGCCGCTGCCGCGGCTGGCCGCGCCGGTGTCCAGCACCACAGCCATGCGCCCGCCCGGCTCCAGGCTGGCGTACATGTGCTGAATCCAGCCCCAGTCGGCGGTGCCGGCGGGCGGCGTGCCCCACTCGAAGCGGCCGTAGGCGTCGTTCTCATAGACGTCCGGCGTGAAGTCCTGATTCCACATGGGGTTGGCGGCCAGCTTGTCGAAGCGGCGCAGACTGCCGTCCTCGTTGAGAAAGAGCGGATTGCGCAGCGTGTTACCCTGGCGGACATCGGCGCGCATGTCGTGGATGAAGGCGTTCATCTTGGCCGCGGCGACGTTGTCGGCCTGCAGCTCCTGGCCGTACAGGCGGATGGGCTGCGGGTCGTCGCTGGGTCGCAGTTCCTCCACGGGCTTGCTCAGGGCTTCGGCTAGCTTCTGGCGGTGGCGCAGTTGCGTCTTGATGAGCAGCCCGCCGGAGCCGCTGGTCGGGTCATAGACGCTTTCGCCCGGCTGCGCGTCGAGGATGCGGGCGATAAGGAAGCCGACGTCGGTGGGGGTGAAGAACTCACCGGCGCTGCTGCCGCGCTCGGCGAACTTGCGGATGAGGTATTCATAGGCGCGGCCGAGCAGGTCGGGCTGCACATCGCTCAGGCCCAGGCGCTGCTCGCTGAGGATGTTGACCAGGCGCGCCAGAGTGTTATCGTCCAGCAAGCGCTGGTTGCCCTCAGTGGCGTTGAAGTCGCGGCGGTCGATGACGCCGGCCAGGTCCGGGTTTTCGCGGGCGATGGTGCGCAGGGTATCGGTGATGCGTTCGCCCAGGCCGGCGGCCTGCTTGCGCACCTGCTGCCAACGGGCGGAGGCCGGAATGTAGAAGCGCACCAGGCTGCGGTCGGCCTCGACGAAGAGTTCGGCGGTGCCGGTGTCCTGGCCCAGTTCCTTGCCCACGCGCGTCAGTTCATCGGCGTAGACGTCGTCCAGCCGCTTGTAGAAGACCAGGGGCAGGATGTAGTCCTTGTAGCGGGCTGCGTCGACTTCGCCGCGAATCGAACAGGCGGCTTTCCAGAGCCAAGATTGCAGGGTGTTGAGGTCCATAGCGTCGCTAACTAGAGGAATGGTGAAGGCCGGCGTCTGCCGGCGTCCTGGATGAATGCTGCGGCGCCGTAATTATAGCATAGATGGGCCTATCGCTCATGCCGGCATTGACAGCAAAGAGAGGCCCGGCCTCGGGGACCGGGTCCTGCCGGCTTCTTTACCTGAAATATGGCTCAGGACAGCGGCCAGAACAAAAGTATGTAGAATGCGGCGCCGGTCCCCACGTGGCCGCGGCGCCCGCGACGCGGACACCCTCACTATCTCACCCAGGCGTGTGGAGAACGTGTAGAAAACCTCCGGAGAACGTGAAGCCCAGGCCAGACCTGCGCTAAAATGACCCGTCGCCCCGGTTGATTTTCGGCTGTTCTTATCGTACACTGCTCTTGAGTGAGGATGTCCTGCCCACAGCCTACAGACGTTCCGCTTCTCCGGCAGGTCGCCTCTCTGCCTTCCGTCCGCGCCCGCGCCCGCCCACGAAGACGGGCCCTCCACGCCGCCAGGAGCGCACCCAGAATGGACAACCAGCGTCCAGAAATCGTCACCATCGACAACCAGGCCATTTCCCACCTAATCGACTACTGCCGCCGGCATGGGGTCGCCAAGCTGGCCCTCATCGCCGATCACAACACCTATGGCGTCCTCGGGCAGGCAGTCGAAGCCGGCCTCAAGGCTCAGGGTCTGGACGTCGCGTCCATCGTCTTTGACACCCCCGAGGTCGTGGCGGATGCCCGCCATATCCTGCAGATCATGGTCACGGTAGACCGGGCGCCCCGCACCTATGTCGCCGTCGGTTCCGGCACGCTGACCGATATCACGCGCTTCGCCAGTTGGCGCACGGGCAACCCCTTTGTCGCCATGCCCACCGCGCCCTCGGTGGACGGCTTTGCCTCGCTTGGCGCGCCTCTCATCGTCGAGGGCGTCAAGACCACCTACATCACCCAGGCGCCCCGTGCCATCTTCGCCAACCTGGACACGCTCGTCACCGCGCCCCGCGCCATGATCGCAGCCGGCTTCGGCGATATTATGGGCAAGTTCACTGCCGCCGCGGACTGGCGCCTGGGTCATCTGCTGTGGGACGAGCCCTTCGACGAAGCCATCGCCCAGCGCACCGCGGCCGTCGCCCAGCGCTGCACCGAGCAAGCCCAGGCCGTCGGCGAAGGATCGCCCGACGGCGTCCACGCCCTGATGGAGGGCCTGATTGACTCGGGCTTCACCATGTTGGACCTCGGCAGCTCGCGCAACGCATCCGGCTCCGAGCATCACTACTCGCACTACTGGGAGATGAAGCTCCTGGAGGAAGGGCGCCCGGCCATCCTGCATGGGGCCAAGGTCGGCGTCGCCACGGTCCTCCTCGCGCAGCTCTACGACTGCATCAAGGCCCTGAACCGTCAGGATGTCTCCGATCGACTCGAGGCGTCAACGCTTCCCACGCGGGACTCGGAGATCGCCCGCATCCAGGCGGCATTCGGAGACATGGCCCCTGCTATCATTGCCGCCCAACGGCCCTTCCTCGACCTGACCGAGGCCGCATACAGCGCGCTGAAGCAGCGCATTGGGGACAACTGGGATGAGGTTCTGGCTATCGCCGCGCAGGTTCCGCCGGGCCAGGAGATCACCCGCAGCTTGCAGATCGTGGGCGGCCCCACCACCGTGGCCGAGCTCGGCCTCACGGCACAGGAGCAGGTCGCGGCCGAGCAGTACGGCCACTACCTGCGCCAGCGCTTCACCGTGCGTAAGCTCGCCCGCGTCCTGGGGCTAGGTTAATCGGCAACACGCTCTCCCAGCACATGAGGGACAGGACACATGACACGCCTCTACAACGATCCCACCGACTTCAAGGAAGAGATGCTTCAAGGCTTTGTGGCGGCCTACAGCCGCTACGTCAGACGGATTCCGAACGCCTCCGGCGTCGTGGCTCTGGGCGCGCCCAAGCCGGGCAAGGTTTCTGTGCTCGTCGGCGGCGGGTCGGGCCACTACCCGGCCTTCTGCGGCTACGTGGGGCCGGGCCTGGCCGACGCCGCGGCCGTGGGCGAGGTCTTCGCCAGCCCGTCCGCCGAGCAGGTGTATCGCTGCACCAAGGCCGTGTCCTCTGGGGCGGGCGTGCTCTACGCCTACGGCAACTACAGCGGCGATGTGCTCAACTTCGACATGGCCGCGGCCCGCTGCGAGGCTGAGGGCGTCGAGGTGCGCTCCGTGCAGGTCACCGACGACGTCGCCTCTGCGCCGGCGGGCGAGGAGGGCGACCGCCGCGGCATCGCCGGCGACTTCTTCGTGTTCAAGGTCGCCGGCGCCGCGGCTGCCCGTGGGGACACGCTGGACCGCGTGGAGGCCCTCGCCCGCCACGCCAACGCGCAGACGCGGTCGTTTGGCGTGGCCTTTGCCGGCTGCACCCTACCCGGTCAGCCCGCACCGCTCTTCACTGTCGAACCCGGCCGCATGGAGCTGGGGTTGGGCGTACACGGCGAGCCGGGCATCCGCTCAGCCGAGATGCGCCCGGCGCGCGAGGTGGCGGCGCTGCTGGTCGAGACGCTCCTGGCGGATGCGCCCGCGCCCAAGGGGCTTCCAAGGGCGGCTGTCCTCCTCAATGGGCTGGGCAGCACCCAGTACGAGGAGCTGTTCGTGCTCTACCACGACGTCCACGCCCTGCTCGTCGCCGCCGGCGCGGAGCCCTACCAGCCGATCGTGCGAGAGATGGTTACCTCGCTCGACATGGCCGGCTGCAGCCTGAGCCTGATGTGGCTGGACGACGAGCTGCAGTCGCTGTTGGACGCCCCATGCGCCTCAGCCGCGTACACCCATCGATAGGGACGCCCCTCGTGGACGCCTTCAACCGGGATGAACACCATGCAACAGGCACGTGACGTTATCGAGTTGGGCCTGGCCAAGGCGCAGCATATCATCGACGCGCACATCCAGGAGTTGGGCGCGCTGGATGCCGCGGCCGGCGACGGCGACCACGGCACGACTATGGCACGGGGCCTGCGCGCCGCCAACCGGGCCTTGGCCGAGCTGGAGGGCGACCCCTCTCCCGGCATGGCCCTGGTCGCCGCGGGCCGCTCCTTTGCCGACGCCGCGGGCGGCGCTTCGGGCGCGCTCTTCGGTCTCTTGCTCATGACCGCCGGCCAGAAGCTGGGCGCCGGCCCCTTTGACGCCGCCGCCGTCCATCGCGCCATGGAGGCCGCCGCCGCTTCCGTGGGCAAGATGGGCAAGGCCAAGGTAGGCGACAAGACGATGCTGGACGCGTTGGACCCCTTTGTCGCCGCCCTGGGCCAAGCCGCCGCCGATGGCGTGACGCTGGCACGCGCCTGGAGCCAGGCCTTGACGGCTGCACAGAAGGGCGCAGCGGCTACAGCCGGCATCGTCGCACGCAAAGGCCGGGCCTCCAGACTCGGCGAGCGCAGCCGTGATGGTCTCGACCCCGGCGCCGTCTCCATGTCCTATCTGCTCCAGTCTGTGGGCGAGGCTCTGGCCGAACTCTGCCCATCTGACCCCACGGCTGCGGCCTAGCGCCTATGTGACTCGTCGTCTGCATTGACAGCAGCGCCACGGCATGTAAGGCTATCGCCTGGGATGAGCACGGCCGGGTCCAGGCGGAGGTTGCGCCGCCTATCCGCTGCTCCGCCCGCACCCTGCCTGGGCCGAGCAGGACGCTGAAGACTGGTGGGCAAGCGCCTGCGCCGCGCTCCGCGCCCGCCTCAGCCGGATCGACGTGCGCCAGGTCGAGGCGCTCGCCGTTACCCACCAGCGCGAGAGCTTCGTCCCGGTTGACGGCGAGGAGAGGCCTCTGCGTCACGCCATCCTCTGGCTCGACGAGCGCAGCCGGGCGCAGCTTAAGTGGCTGGACCGTACCTTCGGCTCTGACGCGCTGCACGAGCTCACGGGCAAGCCCCCTCCATGACGCAGTCTCTGCCCAAGATCGTGTGGCTGCTGCAGAATGAGCCGGAGACCGTGCGCCGCGCCGCCCGCTTCCTGGATGTGCACGCCTTTCTTGTCCACCGCCTAACCGGCCTCTATGCCACCAGCCTAGCCTCCGCCGGCCCGCTGGGCTTGGTTGATATGTGCCGCGGCGAATGGGCCGACGGCCTCATGCGCGACCTGGGCCTGCGCCCCAACCAGTTCGTGCCGCTGGTTGCGCCTGGGGTCGTCATGGGCGGAGTATCGGCGGAGGCGGCCTCAGCCACAGGTCTGCCCCAAGGCTTGCCGGTGGTCGCCGGCGCGGGGGACGGGCAATGCGCGGGTCTGGGGGCCAGCGTATAGAGGTCGCGCTTTTGCAGGTAGATCAGCGGGGCCATGAAGTCGTTCCAGTTGTGCAGGAGCGAGAGCACGACGACCACCGTGAGCGCAGCGCGCGACTGCGGCAGGATGATGGTGAGGAAGTGGTTCGAATGGTAGGTGGCGACCATTTTCTGTTGTGCTCCTTATCTGTGACGGAACACGACATGTAGTAGGTATCGCCTGTTGGTGTGTCGTATATTGTTGGAGAAGTAGGACGGGTGGGATTCGAACCCACACGGGTATCACCCCGGCGGATTTTAAGTCCGCTGCGTCTGCCGTTCCGCCACCGTCCCAGAGCTGCGCGCTCCTGCGCATTCTAGCCCCTCGCCCCACGCCTGTCAATCCGCCCATTGCCGAAATCCGCCGGGGTATTGTATCATCGCGCACAGTGCCGCCGGCACGCATCGTACATCCGCACCATACCCCGGTCAGGAAGGCAGCCAGCGCATGACCACAGGTAAACTCGCCCGCTCCACCGGCCTCTATTTCGAAGAGTTCAGCCCCGGCGACCAGGTCGTCAGCATGGGCCGCACCATCACCGAGGCCGACATCGTCAACTTCGCCGCACTCTCCGGCGACTGGAACCTGATCCACACCGACGCCGAATACAGCCAAGGCCAACTGTTCGGCCAGCGCGTGGCCCACGGCCTGCTCATCCTGAGCATCGCCAGCGGGCTGTCCGTGCGCCTCGGCTTCATGGAAGAGACCATCCTCGCCTTTCGCAGCATCGGCGAATGGCGTTTCCAGCGCCCCGTCTTCATCGGCGACACCGTGCGCGTGCGCCTCACCGTGGACGAGACCAAGGCCATGCCTCGCCTGGGCGGCGGCCTCGTCACCTTCAAGGTGGACGTACTCAATCAGAAGGACGAGGTCGTCCAGCGCGGGACGTGGGAGATGCTGGTCAAGGCCCAACCTGCCTAGGCGGCGCGCATGATGACCGGCGCACAGACGGAAAGCGCTATGCCATGACCTACCTGTGGATCGCCGCCATTCTGCTGATTGCCCTGGGGTTGGCGCTGTTCTGGGCGGGGCGGCGTCTGCGCGCGGCGACCGGCCTGCCCGCCGGCGAGGTGATCTACAGTGACACCGGTATGTGGGAAGAAGTGTCCGAACCGCTCATCAGCCGGCGCTACGGCCTGGTCGGGCGGCCCGACTACTTGGTGCGCACGGAGGAACGCGGGCGACAGGTTATCGTGCCGGTCGAGGTTAAGAGCCGGCGCATGCCGCCGCAACCCCTCGAAAGCCATGTCTTGCAGTTGAGCGCCTACTGCCTTCTGGTGGAAGATCACTACAAGATGCGCCCGCCGCACGGGCTGATCCGCTATGCCGACGGCATCGTGCGCATCCCGTTCAACCCAGACCTGCAGCGTCAAGTCCTCAGCGCGGCCGAGGCTATTCGCCGCGCCCGCACCGCGCCCGACGTCCGCCGTCAGCACAACGACGTCGCCCGCTGCCGCCGCTGTCCCTATCGCCAGGCATGCGGCCCTGATGCGCTCGGCGAGCCCCAGACCGAACGCTGATAGGCGTCACTCTTCGCCCCGGATACCGCCCCGCAGACGCCACGTCCACGCCAACAGCGCGGCCATGACCAGCAAGATCAGCAACAGAGCCGGCGACGCCAGCCGGTAGGCCACGGAGGTCGACGCGCCGATGGGGTCGAGCGGATGGCGCACCACGCTCACCCCTTTGACCAGAGCGTAGACCGCGGCCGCGGCGGCGACGTTGACCAGCGCCGTAAAGACACGGTCGCGCACCCACCACACGATCAACAGACAGGTCGCGGCCAGCAGCAGCACATAGGCGCTGGCGCGCACGCGCGGCTCATCCCAGGCGATCAACTGGCCCCAGGCGAGATAGGTGGCGGCCATGCTCGACACGACGTAGACAGCCCAGACCGCCAGCGCAGCTTTCTGCGCCGCCGCGCACCAGGCGATGGCCCCTTCCCGGCGCGTGAGCAGGTAGAGCGCGCCCAACAGCCCGGCCGCGGCGAAGCTGAACAGCCCCGCCTGTACCAGCGCGCCGTGCAGCAGCACGATCTTGATCGCGCCGCCCAGCGTCTTCTCGGCAGGCAGGAAGAAGAGCAACAACGCTGCGCCCGCGGCCAACGCCAGCAGCGCGTAGCCGATTCGACGTTGCGCCGGATGCCTTCTCATCGCGCCATCATGTGCGCCATCAGTGTGCGTCATCAGTGTGCGGACAGCGGCGCGTAGTGCGCCACGAAATCGAGATCGGCGGGCACATCCACGTCCCAGTCGAGCGTCTCGGAGCGATAGGCGGCCCAGCGAAGGCCCGCGGCCGCGGCCTGTTCTATGTGGCGGCGGAAGCTGTCGGGGCCGAAGGCGAAGTCGATGCCGTCCGGCGGACGTAGCCACAATGCGTTGGTGCCGCCGTCGTGGCTGGCAGCCGCCGCCACTTCTGCGCCAGCTAAGCCGAGGTCATAGAGGTGCAGGATGTCCTCCACGGTGAGCAGGGGCAGGTCCGCGGGCAGGATGAGGAGGGCGTCGCCGCCGCGTTGCATCACCCAGCGGCGAGCCTGCTGCAGCGCGGCGTTGAGGTCGTCGCCGGTTTCGGTCAAGGTGTATGCGCCGAGTTCCGCGGCATAGGCGCGCACGCTGGCGTCGCGGCTGATGACCAGCACGGAGGCAGGCAGCTCGCTGGCGCGCACCTGCGCCAGTACGCCGGCGAGCAGGTCGCGCATCAGGCGGGCGCGTGCGGCGGGCGGCAGCACATCCGCCAGCCGGCTCTTGGCTTGGTCAAACGGCTTGACGGGGACGACAACCCACAGGTTCATAGCGGGCTCAGGACGAGGAGACGTTTTTGTCGAGCGCTGCCCCTTGCGCCGGCGCGCCCGCGACCAACAGCGCGCCGAAGGCCAGCGTTTCGCGCCCCAAGATCGTCTTGGAGTCCAGGTCGGTCATCACCGTGTTGGTCACCAATACCGGCACGTCGATAGAGTCGCGCAAGATCGCGTCCTGCCGGTCCAGCACAAAGCCGTCGAGCAGGTCGGCGTAACGGTCGACCACGGTCAAGGGGCTGATCATTTGGCCCATCTCGCGCATCATCTTGGCGGCGGGCCCTTTGAGCGCGCTGCCGCCCACAATGGGCGTGACGGCGACAATGGGCGCGGTTGCCCGGATCAGAGAGGCGCGCATTTCCGGGATGCTGAGGATGGGGTCGATGCTGAGGTAGGGGTTGCTGGGGCAGAAGACGATGAGATCGGCGGCGGCGATAGCTTCCTGCGCCGCCTCGCTCATCTGCGCTTCGTCCGCGCCGACGAAGCTGACGTCGATCACCAGCGGTTCGCAGCGACGGCGCACGAAGTAGTGCTGGAAGGGCAGATCGCCCTCGTCGGTGTGGACGAGGGTGCGCACCGGCGTGTCGCTCATGGGCAGCACCGCGGTGGAGATGCCGAGACTGCGCCGCAGCCGGTCGGTGATCTCGGTGAGCGAGATGCCCTGGCGCAGCCACTCGGTGCGCCGCAGGTGGATCGCCAAGTCCTGGTCGCCCAGCCCGAACCAGTCTTCGCCGCCGAGGAGCGACATGGCGCGCAGCGTGGTGAAGGTCTCTTCGGCGCGGCCCCAGCCGGTCTCGGGGTTGTTGACCCCGGCCAAGTTGTAGATCACCGTATCCAAATCGGGGCAGATGGTCAGCCCCCAATGCTCGAAGTCGTCACCGGTGTTGACGAGCAGCGTCAGCGCACCGGGCGGCAGAGCGGCCTGCAAGCCGGTCGCCAGCTTGGCCCCGCCTACGCCCCCCGCCAAGGCGAGGACATTCATCTTCGATCCCGCTTTTTCTTTACCCATATGCCTTATGTTCGCATAGAAACGCGCCCCCGGTTATGTTGGGGACGTCTGCAACGCATCTCGACGCGTATATTGGCGCCGGCGCGTCATCGCCACAATACGCGGCCCGCCATCCCGGCGCGAGCGCTCGTTTTTTCCTCCGCCGGATAGCCGAGCGTGATCAGCGCCTGGGGCTGCCATGCCGGGGGCAAGTCCAACGCCTGGCGCACGAGATCAGGCGCAAAGAGCGGCGCGCACATCCAGCATGCGCCTAGCCCATAGGCGTGGGCCGCCAGGAGCAAGTTCTGGCAAGCCAGCGCCGTACTCTGCACGGCCATCGTCTCCTCAGCCCGTCGCCGCCCTTCATCCGGGTAGGCGTCCATCTCGTCCATGTCCAGCGCGGCCACGATCAGCGCCGGCGCGCCGGTGATGCGGGCGTAACTGGCGGCTGTGCGGCGGGCGATCTCCTGCTCCGCCGCGCCGTCGGTCTCCAGGTCGCGCCGCCAACGTGCGCCCAACGTCGTCGCCAGCCGCTCCTTGGCGTCCGCCTGCGTCGCCACACAGAAGCGCCACGGCTGGCGGTTATGCGCTGACGGCGCCCACATGGCGAAGGTGAGCAGGTCCTCGAGGACGGCGCTATCTATGGCACGGTCCTGGTAGCGGCGGATGGAACGCCGTCCTTCGACCAGGCGGCGCAGCGCTGAGACGGCAGGCTCTTGGCCGGCTGGCGCAGAAGGCGGGGCGGCGGTCATGGGTTGGATTATAGCACGCAACGACGGGCGTCAAAATTGCCCGGACTGCCTTGACGCCCCTTCCGGCTTAGGTGTACACTCAAGCGCACAGCGCACGATGAGCGGATCGGCGCCCGCTTAACGCAGCGCGGGCCGGGCTGTCCTTTCCGTGTGCGCTTTGGCCCTGAAAGAAAGATCGCCAAGCCCTTGCCGTGCCGCGCGCGGCAGCCAGCCGGGAGAGATAACCCACATGAGCACCACACAGCGCGTTGCACTCTACCTCCAGGACAAGCACCCCATCCGCGACGGCATGGACTATGCGCGCTATGCCGAAGAGAAGGGCTTCGAAGCCGTCTGGCAGGCCGAAAGCCGCCTCGTGCGCGACGCCATCGTGCCCATGGCCGCCTTCGCCGCCGTCACCGAGCGCATCCAGGTCGGCTCCGGCGTCATCAATAACTGGACGCGCAACATCGGCCTCTTAGCCGCCACCTTTCTCACCCTAGACGACCTGGCGCCCAACCGCGTCATCTGCGGCATCGGCGCGTGGTGGGACCCGCTGGCGCGCAACGTGGGCATCGAGCGGCGCAAACCGCTCACGGCCATGCGTGAGACCATCGAGGTGATGCGGCGGCTGTTGGCCCTGGAGAACGTCACCTACCACGGCGAATTCCATCACGTCGACGGCGTGGAACTGGACGTGGTGCATGGCCGCCGCGAGCCGCGCCATATCCCCATTATGATCGGCGCCACCGGCCCCAAGATGATGGAACTGGCCGGCGAGATCGCCGACGGCGCGGTGCTCAACTACTGCGTGCCGCCGGAGTACAACATCGAGGCGATGGAACAACTTGAGCGCGGCGCGGCCCGCGCCGGTCGCAGCCTGGACGACATCGACCGGCCACAGCTCATCGTCTGCTCTGTGCATGAGGATCGCCACGTCGCCCTGGACGGTGCGCGCGAGCTGCTGACCCAATACCTGGCCCAACAGCCGCACATCGCCGCGGCCAGCGGCGTCAAGCCCGAGGTGGTGCAGCAGATCCAGAAGATCCTCGGCTGGCCGGCCACGCGCGAACAGGTGCGCCAGGCCATGCCGCTCGTACCGGACGAACTGGTGCAGCGCATCACCGCCAGCGGCACGCCCGCCGAGGTCAAGGCCAAGGTGCGCCAGTACCTGGACAATGGCGCTACCTGTCCCATCCTCTATCCGCTGGGCGATGTGAAGATGATGATCGATACCTTCGCAGAGGGGTTCTAACCGGACGGCTTATGTTTCGGTTCTGGCTGAGCGCCCTTGCCAACGCCGCCGCCTGGTATGCCTTTCTGGACTGGGCTCTGGGGCAGGCAGAGGGGCAGATCGATAAGATGCAGGAAGAGGCCTTCGACACGCCCGGCGCGGCCGCGCCCATTCCGCCCGCGGTATTCGTGACCGGCGTGGGCGTGTTGCTGGGCCATTCGCTCCTGAGCAGAGCGCTGCGTCTCGGGGCCTGGCGCGCCTGGTTCAGCCTGATCCTGGGCGGCGCGGCGGGTGCGGCCATCCTCGTCGCCAGGCAGCAGCAATAACTACCAGAAAGCTTGCCGCGGGGAACATGCAAGCGGCAATTCATCAGAAAGCCGGATCATGATCGTACGCGAGATGCCCGACGGGCGCCTATTGTGCATCAACCAGACGTCGCACGCCCTGATGGCCGCGGAGTTCTGCCACCATTGGGGCAACCGCGACTTCGCCTGCCCGCAGCCCTATGCCGCGGTGATGTTGGGCATCGCCCAGCACGACAACGGCTGGTACGAGTGGGAACAGCGCCCGCATCTGCGCGGCGACGGCTACCCGATGGACTTCCTCCACGGCCCGCCGGGCGAAGAAAAGATCGCGTTGTGGCAACGGGGCGTCGACCGCGCCCTGGCCCAGCATCCGTATGCCGGCCTGTTAACGGCGCGCCATGCCGTCCGCCTCTATCAGACTTTCTTTCACTACCTGCCAGCGGCGGAGCAGGAAGCCGTCACCGGTTTCATCGACCGGCAGGAGAAGCTGACCGCCGCGCTGCGTACGCAGTGGCAGGAGGATGCGGTCTATGGCCCGGCGCTGAGGGAAGAACGCCTATCCGCCAACACGCACCTGGTCAAGTTCGGCGATTCCGCCAGCTTGCGCGCCATCACCGCGCCCGATACGGCGCAGGCCATCGAGCATTGCCCGGTCGACGGCGCCAAGGCCTATGCGGATATCGTCATGACGGTGGCGGGCGACACGATCGCCTTCGACCCCTGGCCCTTTGCCGTCGAATCCTTTTCGGTCAGCGTCCACGGGCGCGTATTGGCGCAGACGAATTTCGCCGACGATGCCGCCTATCACAGCGCGCTGGCCGCGGCCCCCATGCTGCGGCTCACCTGGCAAGCGGCGCGCGCCGCCTAGCCGCGCATCTGTACCGGTCAGCGCTCGATCTCGACGTAGACCGCTTGCCCGCCCACCTGGACGGTTACGCGTCCGTCCGCCTTGCCGTCGTCGCCATCCAGCACGACGATGGGCTTGCCAAAGACATCGCGCACCACAGCCCGGCTCCCCGGCAACACGAGCGGCTTTGTGCTCTTCGTGTCGATTGGGTTGAGCCACGCCACATGAATATCCAACCTTCTGGCCGGGTCGATGAAGTGATAGACCTCCATGTCGCTGGCCCCGGTCTCCGCCGCGCTCAACTGGCGTTCGTAGTGCACAGCGTTCAACTGCGTTGCAGCGAAGCGAAAGGCGTCGAAGGCGGGTCTGCGCACCGGCGGCGAGTCTTTCGTCACCAGGCCATACCAGTTGACATCCTCTACGTAATCCAGGTCATAGAGCGTAAACCAGATCAACGCTTCGACATCCGCCGCCAACGCCTGCGCATAGAGTTGGGCTACATAGCGCGCTTGGATTTCGGGGCTGGCTGGGAAGCTTCCATTCGTTTTAACGTAGTGACCGGTTTCGGTGATGAAGATCGGCTTGGGCTTCACGCCCATATCCTTCAGTTCATCGCGGATATGCTCGGTTTTCTCCAGCAAGCCCGGCCCCAGCAAACTCGGCCCCTGCTTTGTCCAGTTGCCGCCCAGCGTGGGAAACGAGTGGAAGTTCATAATGTCGAAATAGCCGCCGCCGCCCGCATTGATCACGCCCTCCAGAAATTCGCGATTGAACCAGCCTCCCTTGTCCGTAAACGCATCGTAGGCGAGTCCGCCCAACAGCACGCGGGCCTTTGGGCTGGCCTGCTTGATGGCGGGGTAGGCTTTCTTCAGCATGGCGGCATATTTGTGCGGCGCATCGCCCCACGCCGTCCCGGTTAGGGATTCCACGTCCGGCTCGTTATATAGCTCCCAGTAGCGCACCACCGGCGAACCGGGCGCGTCGTCTTTGCCATCGCCGTCATAACGCTCGACCAGCGCGGTCAGGTATTCGGCTAATTCGTCCAGGTTTGTGCGGTCGATCTGGCCGTCCGGGTTGCTCGCGGCCCAGGCCGGCGCGCTGCGGTGTGTGGCGATGATGTGGACGCAGGCGTCCTGCGCCGCGGCCAACACGCGGTCGGCATGCCGCCAGTCGTATTGGTCCGGCGTGGTGTTGTGCGGCTCGATTTGCCGCCAAT
>JASGTU010000230.1 GCA_030058085.1 Chloroflexota bacterium | reverse complement strand
GCGGTCAGGACGTGGGTATTCGTGCTGCTGCTGCTGCTCGCCAATGCCGCCTTCGCCATCAGCTACCAGGTAGCGGATCGCGAGGTCTTCTTCATCCCCGTCTTCTTGGCCTTTGCGCTCTTCGTAGGCGGCGGCGCGGGTATGGTGCGCCGGCTGCCGCTTAAGCGTCCGCTGCTGACCGTACTGATCCAGGCCGGGCTAACATTGTTGGTGGCGGCGGGCGTTCCCGGACGGGCGCCGGCGGAGAACCGCCGCGACGACTGGACGGCGCACCACCACGCGCTGCTCATGGCGAGTGCGCCCTTTCCGCCTGGCAGCCGCGTCATCGGCTTGGAGGGCGAGATGACGGCGCTCAGATTCATGCAGGACGCCGAGGAGCTGGGGCGCAACGCGCAACCCATCACCGCCGACGACCCGGCGCAGCGCGCCGCCCTCCTGGCGGAAAACGTCGCCCACGGCTACCCGACCTTTATCACGCGCGAACTGCCCGGCAGCGAGCAGGCGTACAGCTTTTCCGGAGCGGGGGCGCTGGTGCGCGTCTGGCCGCGCGGCCAGGCAGAGGTCGAAAAGCCGGCCATGCCTTTAGATGTGGAACTGCTGGACGGGCGCGTACGTCTGGAGGGATATGAGTTGCGCGTGGTCGAGTTGCCCGGCGGCCCTGTGCTGGAATTGACGCTAGGCTGGCTGCCGTCCGCGCCGCTGAGTGAAACGCTGAAGGTGTCGCTGCGGCTGGTCGATGCCGAGGGGACGCCGCTGACGGACGCGGCAGGGCGGCCCATTGCCGAGGACCGTTTCCCCATCCGCCAGGCTGCGCTCAGCCGCGATTGGCTGCCCGGCGAGTTGGTGCGGGATGTGCATTATCTGCCCATGCCGCCGGAAGCCGGAATGGCTGCGATCCTGCAGGTGATCGTCTACGACGCTGACACGGTGGTCGAAGAAGGGCGTGTCGAGCTTCCCCTGCCGGCGCGGTGAACAGCCGTCGACGTGATTTGGGCCTATAAGTTTGTCAACATATGCATTGCGTGCCATAATTGGGCCTGTGTGTCCGGTAGCCATGCGACGCTGGCACGGAGGGGGCCGGTGTAGTGATGGTTCGGTATCAAAGCGGTACCTTGTCAATCAAAGCGAAGTTACTTGAAGAAATTGTGAGGGAATTCCACATGCAAACGACACAAAGCTTGCGCGTATTGGGCCGACTAGCCGCTGGCGCAGTTTTCAGCGCATTCGTATTGGTGCTCAGCGCATGTCAGCCCATCGTCGATCCGGCCTTGCTGGAATCACAACAGCCCGCTGCCGCCGAAGAAGCCGCGCAGCCGGCGCCGGTAATCGACGTCGAGCCCGCCAAGGCCACGGTGAACACGCGATCCTTGCGCGTGCGCCAGGGACCGGGCGAGTCATTTGAGCAGATCGGCAGCATCCGAGAGGGCGAAACCTACGACGTGCTCGGCATGAGCTCCGATGGCGCTTGGATTCAAGTTGCGGTCGAGGAACTTGAGGGCGGCAGCGGTTGGGTTTCCACTGAACTGGTGATCCTCGAGGGCGACATCACCAACATCCCGACCGTCGAGGCCGAGGCTGCGCCGGTTGCCGAGGCGACGCCTGAGCCGGCTGAGGAAGCTGCGCCCGAGGCGACTGAGGAGCCGGCAGAAGAAGCCGCACCTGAGGCGACTGAGGAGCCGGCTGAGGAAGCTGCACCAGAGGCGACTGAGGAGCCGGCGGAAGAAGCCGCGCCTGAGGCGACTGAGGAGCCAGCCGATGAAGCGGTTACCCCGCCTCCGGCAGGTTATGCCCTTATCCAGGCCGTCCCGCCGCTACGCGTGCGCAGCGCGCCGACTGCCGACGAAGACAATAAGGTCGGCAACGTTTTCGACGGCGAGATTTATCGCGTTTTGGAAGTCTCCGAGGACGGCCTCTGGGTGAAGATCGACGTGCCCGAGCTTGAGTTGGAGGACGGCGGCTGGGTGTCTGCCGAGTTCGTCATCCTGGGCGAATAGTTGCCTGCGTAGCGCTCCGCTTACTGAAGTGTCGCGCCGAGCTGGCAGTACAATTCGTTGACGTGCAAACATAACTCATCCCGGTTTTTGAAGGGTGAGTGGACAACAAAAGACCTCTTTGGTTCAGACGTGTGCTACAAGCGCCGATCCGAACCGAAGAGGTCTTTTGTATGAGTAACGCGAATTCGGTCTATGCCGTTAGTCAAGCAACCGCTGATCCAGGTTTGCTAACTAATCAGCGCCGTCACCAAGCCCGCAGCCACGGTGAATGCCAGCGCGACGGCAAGCAGCGCCACAACTGCTCCAGGCAATAGCGCACACAAGATCGATAAGCCTGTGCTTAGCCCTGTCGCAGCGCGCACGGCCGCCACGTAGATTGCCGCCGCCCACAACAAAGCGACGAGATTGACGATAATACCCAGGCAGGGGATGAAGCCCAGCGCCGTCAGAACCAGCGGCAGGAAGGCGAAACTGGTCAGCGTGTAGAACTGCTGCAGCGTGGTCTTGGCGCCCAGCAGCTTGGCGAGCAACAGCGCGGCGAGGCCATACACGATCCAGATGTTCAGCCAACTCAGCGGCCAATTGATCCACCCGCCCAGCGCCGTGATCCCCGCCGCCAGCCAGCCGGGAAAGTAAGCCGGCTCCAGCCCGGCGATGAGGGCCGCGGAATCGGCCAACACGGGCGCGATCCCTACCCCTTGCAACTGAGGATTGGCGCGGGCTTCGGCCAACTGGCTCAATTGCGCCAAAGGCGTCGCCGTCCCCACACGCGCGGCCATGGTCCAGGCAAACAGCGAAGGCAGCAGCCCTGCGATCAGCGCAGCCGCCACGATCAGCCCCATACCCTGGCGCATGCCGGCGAAGGTCACACTGTCCGGCGAGACCGCGCTGTCCACGGGCTCGATGTTCAATTGCAGCGCGTTGCGCATCTGCCTGCGCGTGGGCAGCCACGCCGCGAAGCGTGACCGTCCGTTCTCGTTGACGTTTGCCCCTTCTTGCAGTGAAGGATCGCCGGTCATACCGCACCTCCCCACACAGCCGTAATCAGCGCCATCATGAATCCGCCGGCCATCGTCAGGATCGCCAGGAGTGCAAGCGCCGTCAAGGTAACAGCTGCCGCTTTTTTCCACGGCAGATCATGGCTTACCTCAATCGCCCGATAGACGATCAGAGCACTCCACACCGACAGCAGAAGGCCGCTCACCGAGACAAAGGGGATGACCTGCAAGAGCATGAGCATCTGCGGAGCGGCCATCAAGGCCGTAGCCCCCAACGTCCGGTTCAACTTGCCGTTGCCGCCCAGCGCCAGCGCTACGCCGTGACAGACCAGCCCCAAGATGAGCCAGCGTCCGATCAGCAACATGGGCGCCAGCACGAGCCACAACAGCCGCATCCAGCCGGAGCCATAGCCAAACAGGTCGAACCCCACATCGCGCCACTGCTGGGCGATCCCTTCCAGCGCCGCCGGGTCCAGGCCAATCGACGCTGCCAGCGGCCCCAACTGGCGGATGCCTTGCAGCATGGCAGCCAGCAACGCATCCGGATCAGGCATGCTCGCCGACAACAGCAGCGAGCCGATCACCCGCGCCGCCCCGACCAGCAGGCCCATGAGCGCCACCATGAACAGGCCTTCCGCCCAGGGGTTGTCATCCTCCGTCATTGTGATGAACGGCTCGGCCTCGAAGACCAGCGCCTTGCCCATCATCTCAGGATAGCTCTTGGGTTTGAGCATATGCACATCCTACTCTGGCTTGGAAACGGCAAGCCGCACAGACGCGAAGAGCACGAAGAACGAAAAACGCAATGAACACAGAGATATGCGGGCAGATTGACGGGTGACGCATGACTCGTGACGCATACGCAGCGCCTATCGCCCGTGCAGCGCGGCCCACACCCGCTCCGGCGTATACGGCAGCTCGTCGATCCACGCGCCGGTGGCGTCGTGGATGGCGGCGGCGATGGCCGGCGCAGTCGGGATAAACGGCATTTCTGCCATGCCGCGCGCGCCCAGCGGCCCTTGCGGGTCGGGCAGTTCCAGAATCACCGGCTCCACGATCTCCGCCACGTCCAGCACGCCGGGGATCAGGTAGTTGCTGAGATGAGGCGTCAACGTGCGCCCATCCTGCTGGACATAATTCTCCAACAGCGTCCAGCCCAGCGACTGGGCCACAGCCCCCTCGATCTGCCCCTCCACCTGAGGCGGATTGATCGCCCTGCCCACGTCGTTGGCGCTGACCAGCCGCCGCACCGTCACATGCCCCGTCTCGCGGTCGACGTCCACCTCCGCCGTCTGCGCACAGTAGCCGTAGGTGATGTTGGGGTCGCTCTCGCCGGTTCGAGGCGCATAGGGAGTCGTCGGCCGCGGGTGAAAGACATACTCGGCGCGCGCCGGGCGCTCTTCATTCGCCCACTCGCGCAGCGCCGCCTCAGCCGCGCCCTTTACCGCGTTGCCGGCCATGAACGTCATGCGCGAGGCCGATGCGCTGCCGGTGGAACCGGCGACGTCCGTGTTGTCCGTGCGCAGTTCAACCTGTCGCGCATCGATACCCAGCGCCTCAGCCGCGATGCGCTGAAACACCGTATGCGCCCCCTGTCCGACATCCGCGCCCACGCAGCCGACTATGGCCCGCTCGATCTCGTGTGCGCCGTGCAATTCCACCCAGGCGCTGCACGACTCGGGCGCGCCGAGGCTGTAGCCGACGTTCTTGAAGCTCACGGCGATGCCGCGCCCGAACGCGACGGACTCGCGGCAAGCCTCCAGCGAGGTCAATGGCCGGCCCGGCCCGGCCTCTTGCGGCGCGGCGTTCGCCGGCGCGCGCCAGCCGCGCGTCTCGTCATGCCGCCAGCCGCCATGCAGCGCAGCCGCCTCCAGCACCTGAGGCGCGGTGCAGCCCGCCGGCAGCACGCTGCGCGTCGGCAACACCGCGCCCTCGCGCCAGATGTTGCGCATGCGCAGTTCCACCGCGTCCATGCCCAGCGTTTCCGCCAGCTTGTTCACCTGCATTTCGGCGGCGAAATGGCCCTGCGGCCCGCCGAAGCCGCGGAACGCGCCGCTGGGGCAGTTGTTGGTGTAGACCGTGCGGCCGTCGACCAGCACGTTTGGGATGTCGTACGGGCCGAGGCAAGCCAGCACGGCGTTGCCCAACACCTTCGTGCTGGTGTAGGCATAGGCGCCGGCATCGCTTGTCAGGTCCACCTGCGCGGCGACGATGCGCCCTTCGCGCGTCGCCCCCCACTTGGCCCAAATCGTGAAGGGGTGTCGCTTGTGGTGCCCGACGATGCTCTCCTCGCGGCTCCACACGATCTTGACGGGCCGGCCCGTTTTCCACGCGGCCAGGGCCAGCACGATCTGCACGGAAACGTCCTCGCGCCCGCCGAATGCGCCGCCGATGGCCGGGTAACGCACCACTATCCGCTCCGCGTCCCAGCCCAGC
Organism: Chloroflexota bacterium; assembly: GCA_030058085.1. Lineage (GTDB taxonomy): Bacteria > Chloroflexota > Anaerolineae > Caldilineales > Caldilineaceae > JASGTU01. The sequence continues at coordinate 15,543 of JASGTU010000230.1, read as the reverse complement.
GCGTGCGCGATCTGCTCCCGCTCCTCGTGCATCCACTGCCCGCCGCAGATCACCTCGATGCGCCCGTCGGGACGAACAAAGGCCAAGCCCGCCTCCGGCTGCAGATAGGCGTGCTCCTGCGCGTGCGTGCGGTACGTGCTCTCCACGATCACGTCCGCCTCGGCAAACCCCGCGTTCACATCGCCGTGTTGGATGCGATAGGCCAGCAGCACGTTGGACTGCACGTCGCGCTCGCCGTAGGGATAGGGGAAGGGGTTAGGATGCAGACGCGGCGCATCCCGCTGCATGGACGCGGAGGGGTCGGTCACCACAGGCAGCGGCTCATAGTCGATGGCGACCAGCTTGGCCGCCGCCTCGGCCTGGGCTTGGCTCTCGGCAACGACCAGCGCCACATGATCCGCCTCCCAGCGCACGGTCCGGGCCTGCTCCGTACTGCCCACGCCGCACAGCACCGGCTGGTCGGGCATGATCAACCCGTATTCGTTGACGGGCACATCCTCGGCGGTCAACACGGCCACGACGCCCGGCGAGTAGCGCGCTTCCCGCGTATCCACGCCGCGGATGCGGGCATGCGGCTCGCCCGCGAAGACGATCTTCATCCACAATTGGCCCGGCAGGTCAATATCGCCCGGATAGTGCGCCGCGCCCGTCACTTTATCCGCAGCGTCGACGCGGGGCAGGCTGCTTCCGACAGCGCGCATGCTTCAAGCTTCCTTGTCGTACAATGGCCCTGAATGAACATTAGAACGATGTTCCTACATTATCACCAATTCGCCTCCGTCGCCAAGCCGCAGCCAAACGTCGCCTCGCTCTTTGCAGCCGGTTCAACGGCAATTGTCGCCGCAGCGCGGCCGGCTGTATACTGGATGCCAGCAGGTTGAACGGCGCATCACAGGCCGAGCACACATCTTTCAGGAGGCCAACCATGCAAGTTCGTGAGATCATGAGCAGCCCAGCTATCACTGTCAGCCCGGATGCCGGCATTCGCTCCGTAGCGAGCGTCATGCTCGAACACCACATCAGCGGCGTACCGGTGGTGGACGCCGAAGGCGCGCTGCTCGGCGCCATCACCGAACTCGACCTGATCGCGCGCAACGCCCCCGTGCAGGAACCGACCTACCTAGCCGTCCTTTCCGCCGTGATCCCCCTCAACCCGCGCGAGGTGCGCGAATACCGCGAACAACTGCGCCAGGCCCTTGCCGTCAACGCCGGCGAACTGATGACCGAGGATGTGCCGGTCGTGTCGCCGGACGCCGGCATCACCGAAGCGCTGGAACTGATGCTGGACCCGGAAGCCGTCATGCTGCCGGTGATCGAAGATGAGAAGGTGATTGGCGTGGTGACGCGCACGGACCTTGTGCGACTGATCGAACGCCTGGAGAGCGCACCCGACGCGGAAGGCGCATAAACAAACACGCCACGAATTTCACGAATTTCACGAATAGCGAATACCCTGCCGTTCAATTTCGTGGAATTCGTAGAATTCGTGGCAAAAAAAGCGTGACTCTACACCATCCAGGGTGCGGCGAATTCTCTCGAAGCGTGTGATCTGTGTTCGGTTATTGCCAGGCGAGTAGGCTACGCCCAGAGGACGTTGCCGTCGTCTTCGTAGTTTAGCTCCGGCTCGGCAAGCGGAGCGGCGTCTCGCGCCTGCGCAGCGCCCCGTCCCTGCGTGAACCACTTCATCCACTCAGCCGGCGCGTCGATGCTCTCGCCGCCGTGCGGGGTTATGCGACGGCGCACGCGCAACATCACCGGCGTATTCACGCTGGCCCCGCTCACGATCACCTGGCCCTTGCTCAGGCTAGGCAGCTCGTACAGCATGTCCCGGCCCACGCTCTCCACCGATTCGGCGATGCGGTTCTGGTCGATGGGGTTGGTGATGCGCATGATGCACTGCGTCATGCACTGGCTGAGCACGTCGCTGTCCAGCTTGCCGGGCCGCTGGCTGATCAGCCCCACGCTCACGCCGAACTTGCGCCCCTCGCTGAGGATCTGCTTGAGCACGTCGGTGCTCACCGCGTCGGCGCTGGCGGGCGCGAAGTTGTGCGCCTCCTCCATCAAACAGAACACGGGGAACGGCACATACGTCTTGTCGCCTGGCCCGACCTTCATCTTGGCCGTATCGACGCGTGCCTGATAGACGCGGCGCAGCAGCGTCGCCGCGATCACCTGCTGCTCGCGCTGGTCGACTTCGTTAAGCTGGATCACCGTGCATTGGCCGGGCCGGAACAGCTCGCCCAGTTCCAGGTTCTCGAAGTCGTTGAAGATGCGGCTCCCGCCCAGCGTGCCGTTGAGGCGCCAAATCAGCGCGCCGGTCGTCGGGTCGTCCTCGAACGACGTACCGTCTTCGCTGAGCTCTCGGCGGCCCTCGGCGGTCTCACGCACGGCTAGCAGCAGTTGCTCCAGCGTGTACTTGGCGTCGCCGCCGGAGCGAAACGTGCGGTGCGCGTAGTTGTACGCCCGTGTCAACTGGTAGTGCATCTTCTCCGACAGATTGGGCAGCAAGTAGCGCAGATCGCCAAGCGTCAGGCTGTCGATGCGCACGCGGATGCTGTCCGGGTGGAAGATGCGCACCACCGGCTTGTAGTCGTCAGTGCTGAATTGCTTCAGGTCCTGCATCTTTTGCAGCGTGCCGTATTCGCCGTGCGGGTCGATGATCAGCACCGATGCGCGGTTGTAGGGCATGAGCAGCTCTTCAAGCAGCACGCCCGCCAAATAGCTCTTGCCGCTGCCCGTGCTGGCGATAATGGCCATGTGCGTGCTGGTAAAGGCGCGCACGTCCAGCGCTACGGGCACGGCGTCCGCCGGGCGACTGAGCAGGCTGCCCAGGTGCGCGCTGCCCGGCGAGGCCTTGTCTGCCTTGCTCAGCACCTTTGTCAGCAGTTCGTCGCTGGCGATGTAGACGGGCGCGCCGCCCGCCGGCGGCACGCGCGGGTTGATGAAGTCGCCCATCTCCGCGCTGTGATAGCCGAGCACGGTCACCGTGATCTCGAACAGCTCGCCGGCGTCGCTCTCATAGCCCAGCAGCGCGGCCACCTCGTGCGGCGGCACGCTGGGGTCCGCCAAAAAGCTGTCGGGCAGCAGGCGGATGGACTGGCGTTTGGTCACGCGGCCCAAAATCGGGCGCTCCTCGCCGTCCACCGCGGTGTGATAATAGACGAACTCGCCGAATTTCACGCGGCGGTCCGGGTCAGGCGCCACCAGCGTAAACTCGTTGGGCGTCTCGCCCGGCCCCTTCACTGTGCCGATGCACTCGTCGTTCATAGCCCTGCTTTATTTCCCTTAGCGGTCTCCCGCTGTAACGGCGGCATCCCTGCCGCCGAATGCGTTCTTTGCCACGAATTGAACGAATTTCTCGAATGATCGAAAACCATTCCCAATCGCCTCCGATCATTCGCGGTTCATCTGTCCGCCTTTGCCGCGTCTGGCGCTAGCCAGCGGGCTGGACGATGCTCTTCCACGCCAAGTTCGTACGCAGCAAGTCCAACTGCCCGCGCTGCGCCGGGAAGAGCGCCATCAGCCGGTCGACCACGTTGATCAACAGCGGCGGGGCCAGCGGGTTGTTCTGGCTGAGCACCACAGGCACGTACTTGAGACTCAACCGGCCCGCGCTATCGCAATGAAACGCGGCCAATTGGTCATCCTCCATGCGCGTCACGCGGTCGTTGACGGTCGCGGCCAGCGCGGGCACGCCCTGATGGCACATCCCGCCGGCGTCGATCCAGCCCAGTGCGATAATGCCGACCAGCGTCGCGGTCTCCGCCAGGTAGTCTGGCGTGAAGATCTCGAGGTCCTGCCGCGGGCTGAGGCGCGGGCCGAGGTTGCCGAAGTCCGGGTTCATCAGCAGCGTGTTGTAGATCACGCCCACCAGCCGCCCGCCCGCCTCGCCTTCGCCCAGCCCGATGGCAACGAACGTGCCGAAGCTGTAGTCAGCCGGTTCGGGGCAGGGGTCGATCTCACCGGGGTTATAGACCTGGCACACGTAATCGATGTGCGTATTCGACTTGACGATCTTGCCGATAGATAGGGTCATGGCTTTATCAAACTGCTAGAACGCGCGGCGCGCAGAGGAAGTAAACAAGCGAACCCGCCTTCCAGGAAGTCGCGCGCTTCCTGGAAGGTGAACTCCGCACGGCTAATGATGCCGCCTTGCGAGTATAGGGCTTGCGATCCGCTTTCTCAGTTCTCGACTTGCACGGTGACAGTGCAAGGCGGCGGGAAGTTGCCTGTCCGGTCTACCACCGTCAAGCGCAGCGTGTAGGGGCCGTTATCCAGCACGGTGGTGTCCACTGTCGCCAGCAACCCCTCGACCACCGGCTGGGCCACATCCGTAAGGAAAGCGAACTCGGCGGTAGGGTCGACATCGGCGCCCTGTGCATATTCCAGCTTGTAGTACTGGAAATTCTCGTGCTGGGCCGTACCAAAGATCTCGACCGTGCCGGAAATGACGGAGCTTGCACCGGGCGAGAAAATCACTGAGCGCGGGTCGGCGCAGGCGGCAGGCGGCGCTACGGCTTCAGCCGGCTCCTCCGCTTCCTCTTCAGTCGCTTCCTCTTCAGCGGCTTCGTCTGCAGCCTCTTCCTCCGCGGCGGGCGTCGCCCCAGCTTCCGCGTCGTCCGCGGGCACAGGCGTGGCAGTCGGCGCCAGCGGGCGCGGTGTCGGCGGCGCTTCCGTCGGGGCAACCGTAGGCGGCACAGGCGTCGGCGTCGGCGGGACTGGCGTAGCTGTCGGCGTCGGGGCCGGCGGCTCTTCCGCTTCGACTTCCTCGACCGGCAGCGCCACCTCGGTCGTGGCCGCTACCGTAGCCGTCAACTGGTCTGTGAACGCCAGGCGGATGGCTAAGTTCAGCCAGACCGGCACTTCGACGGCCTGCATGCCGTCCGGCCCCGAAATGTTGACCGTCAACGTCAGCGGCACCGTCTGGGTGACGAAAGCGACAAGCGGTTCGACGCTGGTCTCCAGCCCCTCAGCGATCTCCACAACAGCAGCCTCTTCGGCAGCGACATCCTCCGCAGCAGCCTCGGTAGCCGCCGCTTCGGGCGTTTCCTGTGCGCCAACAGCGGCCACCATCAAGGCCATCAACGCCGCGGCGAGCAACAGACTCAGGATTACCTTGCGATGCATCGTTTCCTCCTCCAGTCAGATGAACACCAATTTGTGCTCAGACTTACGCGAGCGCCGTTGCGGCCTCTCGCCTTATACGGAATACGGAGAATCGCCTTGCATAGACACGCCCTACAACCTCGCACAGTCCGAACCTATGCGGCAGGCGCGCCGATCCTCACAGAAATCGCGCCTATGCGACCGGCATCGCCGGCCACCGTGTACGGGAAGAACAAATGGTCACAGACTGATTATACCAGATGCAGCGCCTACACCTATCTGCGCCACACGGACCGGATGCCTACGATTGGCTGCGGCGCTGCCTACGCAACAGCGCCTTAGGGCGAGGGCGTACTCGCCGGCATCGCCTCACTGCCCTCTTCCTCCACAGCCTCAGCCGTGGCGGAGGGCGTGGGCGTCGCCGGAATCTCCGTGCCGGGGCCAACCAGGTAGACGGCTCGCCATGGCTGGTACTTGCTGCGCAGCGTCTCCGTGCGCGTTTCACCGTTCTCCACGATGGTACGCGTGACTGTCACGGTCATACCCTCTTTCGCCCAGTCGACCTGCCTGCGCTCGTCTAGCGCCAGCGACTCGTCAACTTCATAGAGCGGCTCAGGCGGCGGCGACACGTCCGCAATCTCGGGTTCGCTGATCGTCACCTGGCGGTCCGGCTTCGTGCCGTAGAAGTTGAACGTGATCGTGCCGCCGGTTCCATTGACCACCGGCTGTATGAGCAGATACGCGCCGGTATCGTTGCGGAAGCGGAGATCGACCGACGGCGTGTAAATCGTCGCATCCAAGCCGGGCTCGCCGTACCAGTCCACCACATAGCCGTGGTTATAACGCTCCACAATCGGGAAGCCGCCCGCATATGCGGCGCGAAAAACCGTCGTGCTGACCTGGCAGACGCCGCCGCCCACACCTACCGCGGTGCGGTCACCCCAAATTATTAGCGAATCCTCGAAGCCGTTGGCGGAAGAGACATCCTCCACCACTTCGTTGAAGCTGAAGATTCCGCCGGGCGGGATCACGTGGCCGTCGAACTTCTCCGCCGCCACCTCGATATTGCGCACGCGCGCCGGGCTGCTGCCGGCGAAATAGGTCGTGCCGCTGGCAACCAACTCGCGGATGCCCATCTCCGCCACGCGGTTGCTGTCCACCGCCGGCGAGACATCCTGGATGATAAGCGCCGCGGTCATGGCGCCCTTCTCTACGCTCTCGCGCAGCGAGGCCAGCGTGCCGTCCACATCCAACTTGCGCCCGGATCGGCTGGGCTGCATGACCGAAACCGCACTGGAGTTCGGGTCGAAGCGTAGCCGGGCATCCGCGGGTGCGATGTCGATCTGCTCCGCCCATTGCTCCAGCAGCGCACGCGCCCGGTCCTCGTCGAGGCGGGGCGGGACGGACGAATAGAGCAGCGTCTGCACCGCGGCCGGGTCAAGCGCGAACTCATAGCCGAAACGGGCATCGCGCAAGATGAGCGGCGTGAGCGCAAGCGTCTCTGCGCCGGCGGACGTCGCTTCGACGACAGGCGGCGGCTCTAGCGGCACCACGGCCAGCTCGGCGGTCACCGGCGCCCCTTTGACTGCGTCTTCCAACTGCGCCGCCAGCCCCTCCAGCGTCATCTCCACATCCACGTCGACGCCCGGCTGCGGCGGGACGGTAAAGCCCGCCACTTGCACGCCGCGCTGCGCCGGCGTACGTACATCCGCCGCGATCTGGCTCAACGCATAGCGCAGCTGCGGCACATCCAGGTCAAGCGCCGGCTCCACGTCGGCTTGGCCGAGCGCCGCGCCCAGCTGCGCCGCCAGCCGGGTGAGCGTATCACCCTGCCGCCCCACCAGATAGGCCTCGTTGACCGCGGCCAGCGCGTCGGCCGACGCCATCACCTGGCCGGTCGCTACCGGCCATTGGCGGCCCGCATACGCCACGGTGATCGGCGACAGCGATTGGCGCGCAAGGCCGCGCTCTACCGCTGCCATTGCCGCCGCCCGCGTCATGCCGCCGACCGGAATCCCGCCGATGGTCACGCCGGAATAGATGCGGTCCGCGTGCCAATATTGCCAGAACAGAAAAGCGCCCAGCAGCGTGATCACCAGCACCAAAGCGAACAGCGCGGCGAAGTCCGCCGGGCCGGTCTTAATTCTGGATCGTTTGCTTGTCTGATAGGAAATGGTTTGCATGTCCCTGCCTGCTAACTGATCCGCAGCTCGGCAGGGTCAACCGCCGAGTTGCGGGACGATATACGCGAATGGTATTGCCAAATCCAGGGCAAACAACGCCCAAAAAGGCAGCGCCCACGCCACAGCGCGCATCCCCCCTAGCAAAGCGCAGACTCGCGGACGTTGCAGCCAGGCGCGCAGCGATGCCGGCAGCCAGCCCATCATATAACGGCTTGTGCTCGCCAAAAGTAACGGCTGCAACAATAGCATCAGCGTAACCAGCCCTGTAGACAGCAGCGACCACTTGTCGAGCGTACCTACCGCAGAGCCCGTGACCGCGATGCCCGCGGTCAGCACCAGCGCCAACATACCGGTGATGACGCCCTGCAAGGGCTGGAATACCTCGCGCCAGCCCAGCGCCACGACTGCGCTGATCGGCAGCAGACCCCAGAAGAAATAGCGCCCCTGGTGTTGCACGAACTGTATGTTGTACCAGGCATAGCTGGCCGTCACCGCCATCAGCATGACGCCGAACAGCACCAGCACGAAAATCTGGAACGAATCCATGTCCGTGTCGGGCGGCCCCGAAATGAAGCGCACCGTCGCCCAGAGCAGCCCCAAGAAGATAACGCCAGAAAGGAGCAGCAGCGCCGTGTAGATGCGCTCGTCCAGAAAAACGCCCATCCAGCCGAATACGCCCCAGAAGCTCTTGAACGTAAAGCTGAAGGCGCGCTCGCTGTAGGAAAGCCAGCCATTGTGTGCAATCCATTCTGCGGTGCGCGGCTGCCCCGCCACAATGCGGTCATGCTGCGCCAAACCCAGCACATCCCACGCGCCGTACAGGTTCCAGTTACGAACCCACCAGGGCAGCGCCATGATCAAGGCGGGGAGGGCGACCCACATGGCCTGTTGCGCGCTGCGCCGGCCGTTATGCCACACCTGGCGCGCTCCTCCCGTCGCGTGCACGGGCGACCTCAGCCCTGCCACGCCGGCCACAGTCAGCACGGCGATGGGAGCCAGCACATAGGCATACACTTTGGTAAGCATGCCCAACCCCAGCAGCACGCCCAGCAGGAGCAGCCGGCGCCGTCCGCGTCGCGCCTTCAGCGGCCGTCGCTCGTCTCCCGGCTCATCATAGAAATGGCCGCGCAGCCAGCCCAGCAACGCCAACATCGCCGCCATAATCAACAGTTCGGCCATGCCGTCGTTGTTTACCGCCGCGCTCACGGCGACATGCATCGGCAGCAAGGCCGAAAACGCCGTGCCGCCCACCACCACTAACGGCTTGCCGGGGAAGACGAGTTCCAGACAGAGGTAGAGCAGGACAATCGCGCCCGCGCCGATCAGGATGCCGAACAGCCGCAGCGCCCACAGCGAGCCGCCGCTCAGCCAAAAGACGGGCGTTGCCAGCACATAATAGAGCGGCGGCTGGTGGGCCTCATAGCGCAACGAGTCAATGCCATCCGGCGGCGAAAAGCGGGCGTTCAACAGCCGGTTAAGCAGGGCGTGATCATAGTCTCCGCTGCGCAAAACAGGCAGCGTTCCGGTTTGCGCGATGTGGGCTACATAGTTGTAGTGGGCCGGCTCGTCGGGCGCTTGCCAGGCCGGCGTGATAAAGGCGAAAAGCGTCGCCGCAACCACATAGGCGATCAGCGTCGCGACCAGCCATCGACGCGGATGACGGATATACAGACGGTCGAAAGCGGCAAGCGCCTGATCCGCCGCAGGCTCATCCGCCCCGGCGAGTGCGCCCGCCGGCGGGTCAATCACAACGATTGTCGACTGTCTAGAAACCATCGCCTGTCACTTGGCCGGCTCTCTGCCACGGGATCTGCGCGCCACGGCGCTGCCCGCGCAAGCGCGTTCCTGCGGCGCTAGCCCCCCTAGCGGCACATTAACAAATCTTTACACTTGTCATTCTGAGCCGAAGGCGAAGAATCCCCGTGTGACGGACGAGCAGATTCTTCCTCCCTTCGGTCGTCAGAATGACAGAAACATAGCTGCCAGAGCACTAGTATACGGCCTGGAGCTTATCCGCCATGACCTCGTCGTCGAGTTTGGTAAACAGGGCCGACGGCTCGCGCAGGGCTTGGCCCGCGGGCAGTTCGTCCGCCTGCCAGCGCCCGGCGGCCTGCCCATGGTCGTAGCGCAGGACCAAATGCGTGCCGCGGCCATCCGCCACGCGCTCGGTGTATTGCCGCCCAAAGAGCATCGTGTCATAGCCCAACATGCTGTGAATGCGCTCGCTGCTCTGCGGCAAAATCGGCGCCCACAACACCTTCAGCCAATCGATGGCCTGCAACGCCACGTAGACCGTCGTCGCCGCGGCCGTCGGGTCCGTCTTGATGCGCTGCCACGGCGCCTTCTCGTTCAGATACTGGTTCACCCGCTGGCTCAGACGCCGCACCTCAGTCAACGCAGCCTTGAGTTTGACCGCATTGTACAGATCGCCCGCCGACTCGAAGCCGGAACGGATATCGGCCAACAGCGCAATGTCCGTCTCGTCCAGCGCACCCGGCGCGGGGATGCGCCCCTCGAAACGCTTATAGGCAAAGCCCAGCACGCGGTTGACCAGGTTGCCCCAGTTGGCGACCAACTCGTTGTTAACGCGCTCCATGAACTCGCGCCAGGTGAACTCCACATCGGAAGTTTCCGGGGCCAGCGCGGTCAGCACATAGCGCCACGCCTCCGACTCGAACTCTCGCAGCACCGTATTGAAGCCGATCACCCGGCCGCGGCTGGTGCTGAACTGCTCGCCGCCCAGGTTCAGGTACTCGTTGGCGGGCACGTCGTAGGGCAAATTCAGCCGCGTCTCGCCGGCGTTGTACCCGATCAGCATCCCCGGCCAGATGATGGTGTGGAACGGGATGTTGTCCTTGCCGATGAAGTTGTAGACCAGCGCTTCCGGGTTGACGTTGGCGTCCCACCACTGGCGCCAAGCATCGTCGTCCTCTGCCAGCTTGGCCCACTCTTTGGCCGCGCTCAGGTAGCCGATCACCGCTTCGTACCACACGTAGATACGCTTGCCGTCGTAGCCGTCGAGCGGGATGGTGATGCCCCAGTCAATGTCGCGCGTGATGGGCCGCCCGCGCAGTTCGCGCAGTTCCAACTGCCCGCGCGTGAAGTTCACCACGTTCGGACGCCAATGCTCCTTGCCGTGCGCCATCCACTCCAGCAGCGGGCCGTTCATCTTCGCCATATCCAGGAAGAAGTGCTCGGTCTCGCGCACCTCCAGGTCGGTCGAGCCGGTCAGCTTGGAGCGCGGGTTCTTCAGGTCCAGCGCATCGTACAGCCGCCCGCAGTTATCGCACTGGTCGCCGCGCGCGTCGGCGTAGCCGCAATACGGACACGTTCCCTCCACATAGCGATCCGCCAAGAACCGGCCAGCCTTTGGGTCAAACAACTGTTTCTGCGTGTCCTTGTAGATATAGCCCGTTTCGATATGGCGCAGGAACATCTCCTGCGTCACATCCCAATGGTTCTGGGTATCCGTGTGCGAATAGAGGTCAAAGGTCAAGCCTAACTGGAGGCAGCCCTCTACAAACATCTCGTGATACTTGTCCGCAACCGCGGCGGGCGTTGTCCCCTCCGCCTCGGCTTTGAGCGTGACAGGCGTGCCGTGTACGTCCGAGCCGCTCACCATGAGGACGTCGTTGCCGGCCATGCGCTGAAAGCGCGCGAAGATGTCCGGAGGCAAATAGGCCCCCGCAATTTGACCGATGTGTTTCTCGCCGTTAGCATAAGGCCAGGCTACGCCGACTAGTATTTTCTTCGGTTGAATCGTCATCGTCGTTCTCGCTATTCCGCAGGTTGGGACAGGTTGGCAGTGGCGCCCGAGCGGCGGACCTGATAGAGCGCCCGGAAAATGCCCAAAGAGATGCGCCTCTTCGAGCGGCGCATCGCGGAATTATAGCGGCACTGCAATTCAAAGGCAAAGATTACGCCGACCTCCGTGGTATACTCATGTCATTTCGCATGTCTATGCCACGCCACAAACCCGTCGAACAGGTAAGAAAAGCATGAAAGCATTCATCGTCATGGGACGCACCTTCAAAGCAGCATATGACGAGCTGTTCCTCTGCGTCTTCCTCAGCGTCGCCTGGTGGATCGGGACCATCCTCGTGCTTCCCGCCGCGCCGGTGACGTCCGGCATCCACAACGTCGCCAACCGCATGGCGAACTACAAGCGCGTCGACAACTCGTTCTTCTGGGAGGGCGCCCGCTCACAGATCGGTCGCAGTTGGCTGCTCTACCTGATCAACCTCCTGACGCCGCTCCTCATGGCGGTCAATGCCTGGTTCTACTTCCGGCTGGAGGGCTGGCCACAGATGATCGGCATTGTCTTCGTCTGGCTCTTGGTCATCGCCCTCATGATCGGCCAGTTCGTTTTCCCCTTCTTCTGGCAGCAGGACCAGCCGGACATCAAACTCGCCCTGCGCAACGCCGCCGTACTGGCTATGCGCAACCCGTTCTACACGTTCCTGTTGCTGCTCTTCCAAATCCTGGTGGTCGGCCTGAGCACGGCCATCACCCTGCCGCTCATCCTGCTGGCCCCGGCCCTGGTAGCACTCGCCGCCAACTTCGGCGTCGCCGGCCTGTTGCAGGAAATGGGCCTAGCCCCCGAACCGCCCGTCGTCCCGCGCCGCTAGTCATGCCGGCTATACCGGCTGGAGTCAACTCGATGAGCCTAGACAACTTCGACCGTTACCAGCAGGAATCGCGCAAGACCTGGCATCTCATCCACACCGACCACCCCATCGTCTACCCGACACTCGGCCTCGCCAACGAGGCGGGAGAAGTCGCCGGCAAGATCAAGAAGATCTTCCGCGACAAAAACGGCGAGATCTCCGCCGCAGACCGCGAAGCGCTCAAGCAGGAACTGGGCGACGTGCTCTGGTATCTAGCTCAAATCTGCACCGAACTCGACCTCAGCCTCGAAGAAGTGGCCGAGGCAAACCTCGCCAAGCTCTTCTCACGCCAGGCCCGCGGCCAAATTCGCGGCGACGGCGACTACCGCTGACCCGCGTTGCGCGGATGCCGGAAGCAGTCCACGGTGTGGTCGTTGACCATGCCCACGGCCTGCATGAAGGCGTAACAGATCGTCGGCCCGACAAAGGTGAAGCCCCGCTTCTTCAGGTCCTTGCTCATGGCCTCGGCTTCGGGCGACTGCGCCGGGATATCGCCCACCGTCTGCCGCTCATAGACGATCGGCTCTCCCCCCACGAAACGCCAGATGTAGGCGTCGAAGCTGCCAAACTCCTCCTGCACAGCCAGAAACGCCTGGGCGTTCTTCACCACGCCGCGCACCTTCAGCCGGTTGCGCACAATCCCCGGATTGGCGAGCAACTCGGCGATCTTGGCCTCATCATACGCCGCGATCTTCGCCGCGTCGAAGTTGTCGAACGCGGCCCGGTAATTTTCCCGCTTGCGCAGGATCGTGATCCAGCTCAGGCCTGCCTGCGCCCCCTCCAGGTTCAGCATCTCAAAAAGCTGCCGGTCGTCGTGCACCGGCACGCCCCACTCCTCGTCGTGATACCGTGCATAGAGCGGATCATCGCCCGCCCAATCACAACGGCGCCGTTCCATTTTTCAGCCTCCTCGTGCGGTTTTTCTGTGGGACTCTAGACCATTTGTTCTACAGGCTTATTCAACACCATTCCCGCGTCTTGCGCAAGTCTGGCCCAGTCACCATGGTCGAATAACGTGTAGGGGTGGCGACCTCTGGGATCGCCGGCATCTCTGCCGGCATTCTTGCCCGCGCCCTTGCCGCCAGGGATGGCGGCGTTCCCGACCCCGCCTCTACTGCTGCGATCCAGTTGGCGGATCGCCCCCTTCTTGCTAAACTGAAGCGCGTCACGCGCAGCTGTTGCCGTTTATTCAGAAGGAGCGAACCATGCAACTGGCAGGACGAGTTGCACTAGTCACCGGCGCCGGTTCCGGTATTGGCAAAGGCGCCGCGCTTCTCTTGGCCCAGGAGGGGGCGAAGATCGCCTGTCTGGGCCGCACCGAGAGCGAACTGGCCGAAGTCGCCGGCGAGATCGAGCAAGCCGGCGGGCAGGCGATGGTTTTGCTGGCAGACGTTTCTCAGCCCGACCAAATGGAGGCGGCCATCCGGCAGGCCGGCGGCGCCTGGGGCCGCATCGACGTCGTCGTCGCCAACGCCGGCATCAACGGCGTGTGGGCCCCCCTCGAAGATCTCACGCCGGAAGAATGGGACCAGACGCTCGACATCAACCTCAAGGGCACGTTCCTCACCGTCAAGTACGCCCTGCCCTACCTCAAGCGGCAAGGCGGCTCCGTGATCGTCGTCTCTTCCGTCAACGGCACGCGCATGTTCAGCAACACCGGCGCCACAGCCTACTCCTGCTCCAAGGCAGGCCAGCTTGCCTTCGCCAAGATGACTGCGCTCGAACTCGCCCCGCACAAGGTGCGCGTTAACTGCATCTGTCCGGGCTGGATCGGCACGGAAATCGACGACAACACTGAGAAGACCAACCTCAAAGCGGTGCGCTATCCGGTCGAGTTCCCCGAAGGCAAAGTGCCGCTTACCCGCGGCGGCCCCGGCAGCGTCGAACAGGTCGCCCAACTGATCCTCTTCCTAGCCGGCGACGCCTCGGACCATATCACCGGCACCGAAATGTGGATCGACGGCGGCCAATCGCTGCTCCAGGGCTAGCCTAGGCGATGCGCGCCAGGCCGCCGCGCATCCATATCCTGCGCACATCCAGAAAGGCAACCGGCAAATGAGAATCACCAAAGTGACGCCCATGACGATGGGCACCGACTGGCGCAACATCACCTTCGTCAAGGTGGAAACCGACGAGGGCATCACCGGCATAGCCGACGCGCGCGCCCTCAACCGCGACGAGACGGTCACCGCCTATTTGCACGAGACCGCGCCCCGCTACGTGCTCGGCGCCGACCCCTTCGACATCGAGTTGCTCGTGCATCGCATGTCGTTGCAGGACTTCGGCCGCGCCGGCGAGGTCGTGATGACGGGCATCGCCCTGATCGAGATCGCCTGTTGGGACATCGTCGGCCAAGCCCTCGGCCAGCCCGTCTACCGGCTGCTCGGCGGCGCGGTGCGCGACCGCATCAAGGCCTATGCCAACGGCTGGTACACCGTCGAGCGCACGCCCGACGAGTTCTACGCCGCGGCCAAGCGCGTCGTGGAGCGCGGCTACCTCGCACTCAAGTTCGACCCCTTCGGCGCGGGTTTCTACGAGATCGACCGCAAGGAACGCAATCGCGTCATCTCGCTGGTTGAGGCCGTGCGCGACGCCGTTGGGCCGGACGTCGAGATCCTGATCGAGATGCACGGACGCTTCAACCCGGTCACCGCCGTCGCTATGGCGCGCGAGCTAGAGCCCTTCAAGCCAAGCTGGCTGGAGGAGCCGGTCCCGCCCGAAAACCTGGCCGCGCTCAAAAAGGTGGCGGATGCCATCGCGCCACTGGGCATCCCCATCGCCACCGGCGAACGCATCCACACCCCCTTCGAGTACCGCGAGCTGTTCGAGCTGCAGGCTGCGGACGTCATCCAGACGGACATCACCCACTTCGGCGGCATTCTCAACGCCAAGAAGCTGGCAGCCTGGGCCAATGCCTACTACATCCTGATCGCGCCGCACAACGTCGGCGGGCCCGCCTCCACAGCCGCCGCCCTGCACCTGGCCGCGTCGACGCCCAACTTCAAGATTCAGGAATACTTCAACGACTTCGCCGAAGCCTATGTGAACGAGGCTGCATCCGGCCTGCCCCAGGTGGTGGACGGCCATTTCTCGCTACCGGTAGGTCCCGGCCTCGGCCTAAAGCTACACGAGGACGTGATCGAGGCGTATCCGCAGAAGAAGGTGCACTTCAACCTCTTCTCCGACGATTGGCACAAGCGCGACGCCGCCAAGAGACAGGACTGACGCGCCCGTCTACAGCCATCAAGTCTGCCAGGAAGCTGTGCGCTTCCCGGCAGGCTTTTATACCGAGCGCTTTTCTTTGCCACGAATTGCACTAATTTCACGAAAGTATTTGGGGAATGGCTCGTGCGTATTCGTGAACTTCGTCGAATTCGTGGCTGATCTTTGTGCCTAATCATCTCCCAACTCCCGCTCCACCACCAGCCGGCAGTTATTGACCACGAACAGGCCGTACCAAGCGGGCAGGAAGAACAGCAGCGCCACGCCCACATACCCGACAGCCAGCCCGCCTAGCACGGCCATGCCCAGCAGCCCCAGCGTATTGGACGGATAACGGCTCGCCAGGATCAGCCCGTTGCGCAGCG
>JASGTU010000229.1 GCA_030058085.1 Chloroflexota bacterium | reverse complement strand
CTACTGGCCGTCCGTGACCCACCAGTCCTCGATGTTACGCAGAAGACCGTTGGTGGTGATGATGTGGCTGGCGTTCTGGACGCGGTTGTTGATGGCGGCCAGGCGCAGAGGCCAGTAGAGCGGGATGATCGGCATCTCGTCGATGAAGACCATCTGGAACTCGTCGTAGATGGCCTTGCGGGCTTCGGTGTCAGCCGTGTTGGCGCCCTCTTCCAGAAGCTCATCCAGCTCGGGAATGCTGATCATGCCGTCGTTGTACTGCCCGCCGGTCTGGAACTGCGAGCGAACGTCCGGGTCGAGGAGACCGCCCCAACCCATCAGCGCCAGGTCATAATCGCCGTCCATCGCACGCTGGATCAGGGTCGGGAAGTCCATCTTCTCGATACTGGACTTGATGCCGATCTCAGCCAGGTTGGCCTGGATGATGTCGGCGGAGAGCTCGCGCACCACATTGCCGATGGGCACGATGATGGTCATCTCGTAGTCGGGATCCCAGCCGGCTTCGGCCAGGAGTTCCTTGGCCTTTTCGGGGTCATAGGAGAAGAGACCCTCGACTTCGGTGTTGTAGTAATAGGTCACCGGTACGATCGGCCCCTGGGCGACGACGCCCTCGCCCTTGAGCAGGGAGTCGACGATCAACTGGCGGTTGATGCCGTAGGCTAGCGCCTGACGCAGCCGCTTGTCGCCCCAGATCGAGTCAGGGCGCATGTTGATGACTGCGTACTGGTAGCCGTTGTCCTGGTAGCTGGCGGCGGTGACGTTGGGCAGAGCCTGCACGCGCTCCCAGTCGTCCAAGGGTATGTCGCCGATGCCGCCGGCCGCGGCGATGTCTACCTCGCCCTTTTCGAGCTGGGCGACCATGGTAGCGGGGGTGACGATGGAGACAATTATCTTGTCCAGGTGTGGCTTGCCGCCGTAGTAGTCGTCGTTGCGCTCCAGCTCAATGAACTGGTCGGTCTCGTAGCGCACGAACTTGAACGGCCCCGAAGCGACCGTCGGGTTCAGCCAGAAGTCCTGCGTGTCGAACTCCGCCGGTGACATCTCCTGCGCTATATGCTTAGGGATGATCCAGACCTGGTTGCCGAGCTGCTCGAGCAGGGCGAGCGGGTCAATCGGGTTCTTGGCGGTGAACTTGATGGTGTAGTCGTCGATCACCTCGACGCCTTCGACGGTCTCCACGCCTTCGGGGCGCTTGCTGCCTTCGAGGCCCTTGAGGAAGGAGATGTTGGCGCCGCGGTTGGTGACGATCTCGGGATGGCTGATAGCCCACATGGTGAATTCTACATCGGCGGCGGTGACGGGCGTGCCGTCGTGCCACATGGCGTCCGGGTTCAGGTGGAAGGTGAACTCGGTGTTGTCCTCGTTGATCTCCCAGCTATCCGCCAAGCGAGGAGCGAACTCCACGTTGTCGTTAAATTTCGTCAGGGAGTCGAAGAGGATGTCGATCACAAGCAGACCGTAGTTCGAGTCCGAGTTGAGGGGGTTGAAGCTGTTGGGCGGGCTCCACATGGCAATGTTGACCTGGCCGCCTTCCACGATTTCGCCGGCTGCCGCTTCTTCTTCCGGTTCGGGCGTGGCAAGTTCAGGCGCAACCAACTCTGTGGCGCGGGTGGCGGTGGGCATGGCTGCCGGCGCTGCCGGGGCTGTGCCGCCGCAAGCAGCTAACAACGCAGCCAGCATGACCAGCACGAGGACCAGGTTGACCGTCTTGAGAGAGGGCTTTGAGATCATCAACGTTTCCTTACGGTGTGTATGACAGTGTGTGACGGTGAATGTGAAAAATAAGCCGGCTATTACGCCACAGAACCATAGAAGCAGGTATGTGTCGGCAGTACATCACCTCCGTATTTGCGGGTCGAGGGCGTCTCGCAGGCCGTCGCCCACGAAATTGATTGCAAGCACCGAAATCAGAATCATGATGCCGGGCGGCACCCAAAGCCACGGTTTTGATTCGAGAATGGTCAAGGATTGGGCGTCGTTGAGCATTTGACCCCAACTGGAAGCCGGCGGTTGGACGCCGAGACCCAGGAAGCTAAGGGCGGACTCGGAGAGGATGGCGTTGGCTACGCCGAAGGTCGCCGCTACCAGCATCGGCCCCATAGCATTGGGGATGATGTGGTTGATGATGATGCGGCTGTCCTTGGCGCCCACCACGCGGGCGGCCATGATGAAGTCATTAGAGCGCAGGCGCAGAAACTCGCCGCGCAGAATGCGGGCTACCTGCGGCCAGCCGAGCAAGCCCAGCACCATCATGATGTTGCCCAAGCCCGGGCCTAATAAGCTCACCAGGACCAGAATTAGCATCAGATAGGGGAAGGACAGCACCACGTCGATGATGCGTGAGATGATGCCATCCACCCAGCCGCCATAGTATCCCGCCAGCGAGCCGAGGATCATGCCGATGACCATATAGATGGACACGGCGACGACGCCGACCGAGAGCGAGATGCGCCCGCCGTATATGAGGCGGCTGAGGACATCGCGCCCGACGCGGTCGGTGCCCAGCAGGTGCTGTGCAGTCGGGCCTTGGTCGAAGGCTAGCGGGTCGATGTAGCTGGGGCTGTGCGGCGAGATCAGCGGCGCGAAAACAGCGCTGAGGATGATCAGAATCAGCACGATGGTGGAGTAGACAGCCAAACGGTGACGCAGGAACTGCCGCCAGATCAGTTTGCGCAGCGTGATCGGCTCATGCGAAAGCTGGGCGCTGAGTGCAGCTTGGACTTGATTGGATTCCACGGCTGACGCTTGAGCGGGGTTAGCAGTCATAGCTTAGCCTCCTTGCTGCCGGATGCGCGGGTCGACCACGCCGTAGAAGATGTCTGCCAGCAGGTTCCCGATCACGACCATGACGGCAATCAGGAGGTTTAGGCCCATGATCGTCGGATAGTCGCGTTGGTTGATGGCCTCGACTGTTAGCCGTCCCATCCCCGGCCAGTTGAAGATCTGCTCGGTGATGATGGCGCCGCTCAGCAGAAACGGGATCTGCAGGCCGACCAGCGT
>JASGTU010000228.1 GCA_030058085.1 Chloroflexota bacterium | reverse complement strand
TGGGTGTTTTCAGACCAACACCGACCTGGACTACGAGCAACACCGCAATCAAAGCGTGTCTTAATCCCCTTACGGGGATTGGGTGTTTTCAGACCATTTAGAAAGACGGGGAACGTGAAACACGGCGAAACCAGAAAGTCTTAATCCCCTTACGGGGATTGGGTGTTTTCAGACTCAGTATAGTACCATAGTCCGCCTACTGTGTCAAATTAGTCTTAATCCCCTTACGGGGAATGGGTGTTTTCAGACCCTGGCTGCGACTGTAGGGCGGGCGTCTACTCGGCTGCGACGTTTAGGCCCTAAATGTGACGCATGTGTAATCATTTCGCCCGCATTCTAGCCCGTTTTGGCGCGCTTGCGTCCCACCGGCTCCAGCCTTGCGAACACCCCTCCCCAAACGGCCCATTTTTCACCCGTTTTTCGGGGGGTGTTCGGTAACTAAAAATGTCAAGTTGATCTCCCTCCATTCGGCCCGCTCTAGATGATGCGCAACCCCGGCTCGTCGATCGGCTTGGCTCGGCCCAGGTAGAGCGTCTTGCCCCTGCACGTTTCGCACAACGTGTAGAAGCGCACGCTGTCTTGCTCCTCGGACAGGATGCGCTGCAGACGTTGCTGCAAGCGTTCCAGGTTGCGCGGCGTTGTGTAGCACTCAAACACAGATAGCTGAACGCGCTCGCCGCCGAAGTCTTGCAGCGTCTTGGCAATCTTCAGACGCCTCTTGTTGTCGGGAATATCATAGCTGATCACGACGAACATGGCAACCGCCGGAAATGCGCCGGCTCTCTCCCTTTCAGCGCACGGTAAAAGGCCGGTAGTAGGGGCCGTCGCGGCGGATGCCCGCGCCGTCCAGTTGCAGTGTGGCGGCCAGCCGGTAGGCCTGGAGCAGGAACAGCCGCCGGTAGGTCACCTGCTCGCCTGCCTCCGGGTGCTTGAAGCTCTGTTCCAGCCGCGTCTCCAATTCGCGGATGAAGAGTTTGGCCCCTTCGTCGCTGAGTACGATGGGACGCTCCGGGTCTTCGCCCTCGGAAAAGTGCTCGTGCGTGATGATGCCGTTGTTGAGGCAGCGCAACGCCACCGAGTCGGCGATCAGAGGTCGGAACTCTTCCACCAGGTCAAGCGCCAGGCTGGGCCGGTTGTAGCTGAGCTGGTGGAGGAAGCCGACGTAGGGGTCCAGTCCGGCGGTGAGCACGGCGCCGAGCACGTTCTGCAGCAGCAGCGTGTAGCCGAAGCTGAGCAGCACGTTGACCGGATCGGGCGGCGGGCGGCGCAGCCTTCTGCTGAAGCGCCAGGGCGGCTTGAGCAGATCCTTCCATACGCCGAAGTAGATGGCGGTGGCCTGGCCTTCCACGCCCATCAGGCTGTTGATGGCGGTGGTGCGCGGGACCCGCGCCAGCAGCCCGTCTACGCCCGCGGCTGCCTCCTCGACGGTTTGCGACCCGCTGCGGCGCGCGTAGCGCTGGAGGAAGACCTTCATGTTGGCGATCTTGCCGAGCACCATCTGTTGAGCGGTGCGCAGCGCGAAGAGCGGGTCGCGGCTGCACAGCGCCTGGCCAACGCGCAGCGCGCCGTTGCCGCCTTCGGCGCCCACCAGCCGGCCGTAAAATTGGCCGTACCGGCTGAGCAAGACCGCTTCCACGCCCTCGTCGAGCAGCAGCCTGAGCGCAGGCGTGGTGATCTGGATGTTGCCGAATATGATCACCTGACTGATTTGGATGACGGCTACGCGGGCCAGGGTTTCGCCGTCTTTGGTGACGATCAGGCGGCGACCTTCGCGCGCCAGCTTGCTGCCTTGTTCGAGCAGATAGAGCGGGCTGCGCATTGCGCCGGCTAACCAATGCGCCGCGTTTGGCCCATGCCGGCGGCGGTCTGCACGCCCACGCCGCTGTAGAGCGCGAAGTCGGCCAGCATATGCAGCGCGCCCAGCCAGTAGCGGTCGCCGCCCAGCGCGGCGTAGGTGACGTCGCCCACGCCGCCCATGCGCAGCCCCTGGTTTTTCTGCGCCACCGGCCGGCTTTGCAGCTTGTAGCGGCTGACGGCGACCATTTCCTCGCCAAAGCGGCGCATCTCCGCGCTGAGCGTGATCGAGCTGAAGGCGTTCCAGCGGTCGACCAGGCTGCCAAAGACGAGGCCGGGCAAGGGGATGGGCATGGTGACGCCGCCGGACTTGAAGGCGGTGGGGCTGGCGAAGTGCAGTGTAACTTGGCGCGGCTGCCCGCCCCCGAAGAGGCGCGGCTGAGCGGCGAGTTCGGCATAGGCGGCGCGCCCGGTCCAGGGGTTGGCCGCGGCGTCGCAGACGGCTTGCTGTACGTGGAAGACGTGGCGGTCCAGCTCCCACACGCGCGGCGTTTCGGCCAGGAGCGCGTCTTCCAGCGCCCGGCTGACCTCCTGTGTGAGGCCAGTGATGCGCACATAGTAGGGCTTAGCCGCCTCGATGGCGACGCCCTGTCGGTGGGCGCGTGCGTTCAGAAGGCCGGAGCAGGTGAGCGGCTTGGGGCCGCTGCTGTCGTGGATGGCCTGCGCCAGAGCCGGGTCGACCTCGTGCAGCCGCGCCAGCGTGGCGGCGTAGTTGGCGCGGCCCAGATAGGGCGGCAGGACGCCTGGCTTGTCGGATACGAGCGTGATCTGGATGGCGATGAGCATCTTGCGGGTCTACCGGGTGCGCCGCGCTTGTTCGCGGATGGCCTGCAGGTCGAGGATTTCGGCGATCTCGTAGCGCCGCGGCACGCTCCCCGCCACGGGCCGCGTGCGTACGATGGGCGGGAAGTAGCCCATGCGTCCGTGCAGCTCGGCGAGCAGCGCGGCGCAGATGAAGTTGAGCGAAGGCGGGGCGATGAGGATGGCCGCGCTCTGCCACTCTTCGGGCGCCAGATCGACCTGGGCGAGCAGGTCCCGCACCTGGGGGATGAAGGGCTGCTGCTCGTCGAACTGGGGCAGTACCGCGATGGTGCGCTCGACGGCCTGTCCGGTGACGGCTTCGATCTGCGCCTGCTGCTCCGGCGTGATGGGGTGCGAGAAGTTGAGGAGGATCATGGGGCGTTGGGGCCTTGCATGCCTTTTCTGGCAGGCAGCCGCAGTTCATTCAATCGGCGACAGAGCTTGTCAATGCGTTTTTCTAGGCTGTCGGCTGAAGCGGCGCCGCGACGTTTGCCGGCGTGAAGTATATCATTGCGCACGTCTCCTAAATCGCCGTATAGGTCTACAGCTTGTTGTAATTGGGGAACGGCGGCGAGATCAAGGGGCAACGGTTCATCCATATGTTTGCCTTTGCGATGTTGGAGAATCAGCCCGATAGTGTTCTCTGTTTGTCCCCGCACATTCCTATCGTACTGATCGGCATATCCAAGGTGCACCATGATCCAGGTGACGATCCACTCGCGGGCGACTGCCACTGTCTGGACATATTGCCTGCGCTGCAAATACCAATGCACCATTGTTCGCTCGCGCGCCAACACGGAAGGAAGATCAACATTCAGCACGGATTGCGGCAGCGCGAGCGGTGCATATTCATCGACCACGCGTTGGGATAGGGGATGAAACGGCCGCGCTTGTCGCTGGATGCCTTGCGTCGCGTCGACGAGTTGGGTCTGTAGGTCTTCGCTAGCAAGCATCGCTTCGGCG
>JASGTU010000227.1 GCA_030058085.1 Chloroflexota bacterium | reverse complement strand
AGCCGGATGCGCACCTCTTCCACGCCGCGCACGCCCTGTTCGGCGACCGACGGCGCGCTGCCGATGAAGATGCTCCGCGCCACGCGGCGACTCGCCATGTGCTTGCCCAGCACCGGCACATTATTGTCGATCTGGAAGGGGCGCGACTCTTCGCCGTCGACATCGGCGTCCGTGACGCCTGCCCACGTCTCCGGCAGATAGCGGAGTAGCTCGTTGCGAACGGCGGCCGCGTCCAGCGGGATTGAGCCGGGCATGATGAGTAGCGATTGGTCTCCCCGCACCCATAGTTCGTGGATGACGGCGGCCATCAGGCGCAGCACGCCGCGCGTGCGCTGGAAGCGCTCCAGCGTCGACCAATCCTGGTACAGACGGTCGAACAGCTCCGGGTGGATGGGGTAGGCCGCGCGCAGTCGCTGGAAATACTCGCCCTCGGCTACGCCGTTGGGGTAGTCGCCGCTGCCCTCGGCGTACATGCGCTGGTACGCCGACAACACCGCATCGCGCGCCGCAAAGTCCACCTCGCCTGCAAACAGCCGCCGCCGCACAATCTCGAAGCTCTCCGTAGCCGTCACCGGCTTCCAGATCGACTCGATGCGTCCGATCGTGTGCGACAGCATATCCGTCGCAATGCGGCCGCCCTCGCCGCCCTTCTCAATGTCCGACTCGGGGATCGACACCAGCAAGATCGAGTCACTGGAGCGGCGCACAGCCTCGGTCAGCGACTGCACAAAGGTCATGATGCCCTCGAACGTGCCCGCCGGCAGTCGATCCGGCACGCCGTACAGGTTGCGCGCAAACGCCACCAGCTCGTCGATGATGATCAGCGCCGGCCCGTATTTGTCCACCAACGCCACCAGCGTGTCGGAGCCGGGGCTGACGCCGGTCAGGTCCGCCTGCTCCACCATCTTGTAGCCGTCGACGCCGCCCAACTGGTAGGCCATATCGCCCCACAGCGTGTGCGTCGTGGCGTCGGCATAGCGCCGCGGCTGCGACGCGTCAAACGCCGTGCCCACGATCACGGCGCGGTTGGCCGTCAGACGGTCGTCAACCTCGCCCACGCGCTGCATGATCTGCTCGCCGCCGGGGATCTGCGACACGCCGATCTGCCCGCCGAAAAGATGGTACAGCGCCAACATGCTGTGCGTCTTGCCGCCGCCGAACGATGTCTGCAACTGCACCACCGGCTCGCCGCCCAGCCCGTTGAGGCGGCGCAGACCCGTCGCCAGCAGCGTCACCAGCCCCTCGGTCAGATACGTGCGGCGGAAGAACTCCTGCGCATCGCCGTACTCCGGCTCGGCCGTCCCCTTCACCACCTGCGCCAGGTCGGCGGCGAACTCGGCCTGGATATAGCGCCCGCTGGCTACGTCGGGATGCGGCTTGACCACATGCCGCCACGGGCGCAGCCCCTTGAGCGTCGTCGTGGGCACGCCGTCCGGCGCCTCGGTCTTCTTCTGCGCCTTGCGCTGCTCCGCCTCGAAGCGCAGCCGCAGCAGCTCGCGCGCATTGCGCTGCGCAATTTCCGCCTCATTGGGCGCGTTGATCGCCTGCAGCAGCCGGTCCGCCGTGTCCGCCACGCGATAGGCGTCGTCGTTGGTGAAGGCGTTCTGGTGCGCCCAGTCATTGCGCGCCTCCATCAGCTCGCTCACGTATGAGCGCTCGCTGTGGCCCAGCTTGTTGGCGAAGACCTCGCCCCAGCGCCGCCACATCAGGTTCAGCCAGCCCTGCACGTCGATCTCGGCCAGCGCGTCCTGCTCGTCCGCCAGGTGCGGCGGCGTGTACGAGTACGACGCCAGCGCCCCCTCGATTTCGGGCAGGTAGCCGCCGCCCTTGTAGACCATCTTGTACTCGCGCAGCACATAGGGGCCGAGTCCGGCCTTCAGCGCGTCCATAATCTCGCTAATGCGGTCGCGGTTGCTCTTTGCCATGGGGGGTCTCCTTATTCAAACAGACTCGCCTGCTCGGTCGGGCCGCCGGATGCAAGCTCCTGGCGGATTCCTGCGGCCTGCTCCTGGATCTGCGGCCAGGAGACGACCAACTTGTTGTACTCCAGGGCGTACTCCGCCCAGTTCTTGCGCTCGCAGATGCTGTACAGCCGGTAGGCGAGCTGCCGCGCCTCGCCCGCCAGGTCGCTCGTCATGCGCGCCAACAGCCGCGCTGCGCCCGACTCGCCGCCGGCCTGCAGCCGCTTGATCAGGTGGTGCGTCGCCTCCCACACCGTGGCGCGGCGGTCGCCCTGCGGGTTCCACTCCATGTCCCAGTCCGTGTCCCGCCACGAACGCAGCCGCACCTTGCCGCGGCCGGAGACGGCCAAGCCCGCCTGCACCACGCCGTCGACGCTGGTGTTCTTGGCGCGCGCCAGCACATCGGCCATGCCGAACTCGCCGCTATCGAAGCCGGACTGCTCGAACCAGGCCACGGCGAAGCGCGTGTCGCGGTCGAGGTCGCCCTCCTGCTCGGCCAGGTAGGCGTCCAGCTCCTGGTTGATGATCTGCAGCGCCGTGCGTACGGTGAGCGGCTCGCCGTTGGGCTCCAGCACCTGCTTATAGCGGCTGTAGACGGCCATGCCGGGGCCGATGGAAGCCTGCGCCAGGTCGACCGGTGCGACGTTGCCCGACTGCATGTGCGCCAGCGCCGCGGGCATCTCGCTGCGCAGGTCGTTCACGAACTCGCGGCGCGACGTCGTGGGCGCGTCCGCCGCCCGCGGCCGGCACACCAGCACGATGCTGGAAGCGAGAGCATTCGATCCAGTTTCCCGAATTCTGCCTGGTCGCTCTGTACGCATGGGCCAAGTGCCCCTAACGGCAAAGCCGGCGCGGATCACCGCGTCGAGGAAGGTCTCCCAGCCCGTGCTGGACGCGCCGCCGTCTTTGCTTTCTGCCTGCTTAAAGGCGTAGTAGATCGTCACCGGAAAGGCCGGGTGCGCCTGCTCGGCCAGACGCTGCATGGCCTGCGTCATGCCGCGCAGGAAGAAGGCTTCAGCCTCGATCTTGCTGCCGTGGCGGTAGGGCGTAGCCACCAGCTCCTCGGCCTTGGGTACGGTCAGTGTTGCGAACAGGTCTGGGTATACTGCTCTTAGGGATCGTCGAAGCCATACGTAAAAATAGTCCGATAGG
>JASGTU010000226.1 GCA_030058085.1 Chloroflexota bacterium | reverse complement strand
AGAAGTGATGCTCAGAGTCTAGTATACCCCGATCCACTCTTGCTCGAAACCTGGCGACGCGTTCGGGTCAATTTCAAATCGGGGGCGAGTTGTCATGCTGAGCATGGCGAAGATACTGTTGGCCGGCTAGACCCTTCGCTGCGCTCTCAGGGTGACAGCATGCGCGTCCCAAAGATGAAATGCACCCACGCGTTCGATCCGGCATCAACTACACCGGGTCATAACATTGTGTGTGCGAAATCCGCGCTTGACTTCAGAACAAATGTTCTGTACTATAGCAAGCATGATGATATCGTGTGACTGCCCTTTTCTACTTGAGGGAGTGCAACATGAGCTACCGGCGCAGAACGCTTGAAATGCAAGCCGATCAGATCGAAGCCGTGCTGTCGAAGCACAAAGTGAACGGCCGCGTGGAGGGCGGGATCGTTACGCCCCGCTTCGTGCAGTTCCGGATACACATGGACGTAGGGACGAAAGTGAAGCAGGTGGCGAACCTGGCGGAGGAAATCGCCATGGCGCTGGGCAAGCGCGAGGCGCGTGTCTACCGAAAAGGCTCGGCCATCAACGTCGAGGTGCCGCGCACCAAACCTGAACCGGTGCGCCTGATCCCCCTATGCAACCGCATCGCCACAGCGCCGCCCAATACGGCCGTGCTAGGCGTAGAAGAAAACGGCACGCCGCTGATGGTTCGCCTAACCGCGCCGGAAGTGTCGCATATTCTCATCGCCGGCACAACCGGTTCAGGCAAGACGGCGTTGGCGCGCTCGCTGCTCATATCGCTGGCGATGTACAACAAGCCGGCTGACTTGCAGATCGTGTTGATCGATCCGAAAGGCCGCGGCTTCCAGCCGCTTGCCAACCTGCCGCAAGTGCTGGGCGGCGTCAGCCGTTCGCCGGAGGACGCGCTGGAACGGTTGCGTTGGGTCGTCGAGGAGATGGAGCGCCGAGACCATGCCGGCGCCAGCAAGCCGGTGATGGTTGTCGCCGTGGACGAGTTGGCGGACCTGTTGCAGACCGGCGGCGCTGAGACCGAAGCCAGCCTCACGCGCATCAGCCAGCGCGGACGTGAGGCGGGTATCCACCTCGTCGCCTGCACCCAGAAGCCGACTGCCGAGTTGATCGGCGGCGCCATGAAGGCTAATTTCCCAGTGCGCCTGGTCGGTGCAGTCGCCAGCCGCGACGAAGCGCGCTACGCGGCCGGCATCGCCGACAGCGGCGCCGAGAAGCTGGAAGGCAAAGGCGATTTCCTGCTCGTAGCCAAAGGGGAGACGGTGCGCTTCCAGGCGGCTTGGATCGGGCCACGCGACTTGGCAGCCGTGGAGAGCGTCGTCAACGCCGGCGGCGCGTCGGAAAGCCAATGGCCGGACCCCCACGCAGCGAAGCAAGATCAGACTAGTCAGCCAGTACAACTGCCGGCTCGCAATTTGCTGGCTCGACTACTGAAGGCGTGAGCGGCAAGACGGGCGACTGCGAACCACAGAGCATGTGTAGCGTGATGCGACAGGAGGCGTACAGCGTGAGACGATTCATGGCAGTAGCATTGTTGGCGTTTGTGGCGGTAGCTGCTTGGCGCATCACTGGACGGCTAAGCGCGGATGCGGTGAGCATGGCTGTGGGCGTGCTCTTCGGCGTGGCGGCGGGCGTTCCGGCTGCGCTGTTGATGCTGGCGTCGAGCCGCCGGCGTGAACGCGGACAGGAGGACGAATATGAGGAGATGGATCGACGCCGCGGCACACGTCATCCGGGAGCAGCTTATGGCGGCTACTTCCCGCAGCCGCCGGTGATCGTCGTGACGGGCGGTCAGCCGATGCAACATTCCGCGCCGGCCTCCTACGGCAGACAGGCAGCGCTGCCCGCGCCGTACGGCGCGACAGTTGATGCGCGCGAGTTCAAGGTCGTGGGTGAGCGCGAGGGGTGGATCGACGAGTGGTAGCGTGTATCAGTCGAATAGTACGCTGCGCATGATTGCATCGCACGCTGCAACATGATCGGGCATCGCCGCTGTGGCTAGACAAGTCAAGACGAGCAGTTGATCGGAGTCAGGCGACGCCAGCGCGTACTGGCGACCGCGGGGAGAACGGCCAAGTTGAGCGTGGCTATCAAGCGTGTAGTCAAGGACGCCCACAGGTCTGCCGTCGGCGCGAAGCAACCCGTCGACGGATGTAGAGATGACTTGGGCGCCGTCGAGTTGTGCTAGTTCGTTTGCCGCCGCATCGATGAAAGTAGGCAGGTCCAGCCCGTTGGTCGGAACGAGCATACCCGTGGCGATTGCTGCAGGCGCATTGTCTACTCCTGTGGGCAGCATCAGCGCGAATTCATAATCCTCGTCGGGATCGGTGATTGGGGTCACGTCAGCCAACTCCCAACCTTCAGACAGTGCCAAGCGATAGTATAGCAGTAGCGGCGTCGGCGTCGGTGCGAGCGCTAGCGTAGGCAGCGCGGCAGATGCCGTAGCGCGTGGCGACGCCTCTGGCGTGGGTGACGCAAGCGGCGCGACCGTCGGCTCTGCCGTAGCTACATCTACGACGGGCGTCGCGCTGCGACAGGCGGCTAGCGCGATGGCGAACAGCATAAAGGCGAGTGCATACGACACACGCAGCGCCAGCCGCGGCGCTATTGGGCGGATGGGCAGAGATGGCTGATCACACATGCGGCGCAGTTAGGCTTGCGCGCGGCGCAGACTCGTCGCCCGTGGAAGATCAGCAGATGGCCGATGTCGATCCACTCTTCTTGGGGGACTAAGTTCATCAGGTCGCGCTCGATCTTTTCGGGGTTGGACTCCGCCGTCAGGCCGAGACGGTTGGAGAGCCGCTTGACGTGGGTGTCGACCACCACGCCGTCGGCGATATGGTAGGCGCAGCCGAGCACGACGTTGGCAGTCTTGCGCGCCACGCCCGGCAATGTGAGCAGGTCGTCCATGACGGACGGGACATCGCCATCGTACGCCTCTACGATACGCCGGGCGGCGCCCTGGATGTTCTTGGACTTGTTGCGAAAGAAGCCGGTGGGACGGACCGCTTCTTGCAGCTCCTCGATGTCGGCCTCGGCGTAGGCCTGCGCCGTCGGGTAGGCGGCAAAGAGCGCCGGCGTCACCTTGTTGACGCGTTCGTCGGTGCATTGCGCCGAAAGAATGGTCGCCACCAGCAACTCCAGCGGAGAACGGAAGTCGAGTTCACACGTGGCGTCTGGGTATTCCTGGTGAAGCAGGCGCAGGATTTCGGGGATGCGCGCTTCTGCGGATGAGGCGGCAGTCAGTGCGCTTGGCTGGCTCATGGCGATCCTTTCACGGTGCGGAGCGGCGGCGGTCGAGACTAGGACAGCGGCATCACCGGGTAGGCGCGTACGCGATAGTCAGAATCGTCGATGCGCTGCCACGGATAGTGGATGAAGTCCTCGGTGATCTCGGCGTAGAAGTCAGGCTGGTCTTCCGGGAAGAAGCTGCTGCTCTTTTTCCAGTGCAGCACGGCCAGTTCGGGAAAACCGCCGGCGGTCTCGATGCGGCCTTTGACGGCCATGATAGTGCGGCCCTGATACCAGAGATTGTCGATCACCAGAATCTTGCGGCCTTCGAGCAGCGAGTCGGAGGGGAACTGCAAGAAGCGCGGCCAACTAAGCTTGGTGCGCTGCGCGGGGTCATCCGGGAAGAGCACGGCCGCGGTCAGCATGTTCTTCATCTTCAACGCCTCGGCGATCATGCCGCCGGGGATGATGCCGCCGCGGGTGATGGCAAGAATGACGTCATAGGGCGTGTTGAGCTTGAAGACCAGCGCGCTGACCAGTTCTTCCAGTTCGTACCACGTGAGGTAAATGTGTTTCATGAACGCTCCCTCGGCTCCCCTTGCGGCCGCAGGCCGATTGCGCCGGCCTCGGTCAAGGCTCTTGTGCGGCGATGATGGATGGAACAAAAGCGGCCGCGCGTGCGGCCAACCACGCTGAACGATGGCGCGCGCGCGACGGATCGAGCGTCGTGACGCCGGGACCAAACTGTAGCTGTACGCTCGGCTCGTCGACCTCGAGCCAGGCCGGCGGCCAATAGTGAAGCGTCACTGCGCCCGGCGTGCTATCCCAGATACGGAAATCCCCGCGGCGGTCGCTGACGGCGACGAACTGCATGGGCCGGCCCTCGCGCTCCAGCCCCACGACAATGCCCGCGAAGCCCGCGTTACCGGCAATGGTCGCGGCCCCTTCGGGCCGAAACTGCACGACTACCGGGTCATGGTCGCTGACCGCCTGTGCATCATCGTCTTGTCCCGCGCCGCCCGACGCCCGATCCGCGCTGTTGTGAACTGCATCGACGCGGGAGAGCAATTGTACCATATTCGGCGAGATGAGAATATGGTCGAGCGCCTGGCTGGCGCCGTTGTAGATGTAGGTATAGCGGTCGGACGGGGCGAGATAGCTCAGAGTGTTAACCAGACCAAGCGGCGCTGCAGTCAGCAGTTCGAGGGCTGGTCCGTCATAGAAGTCGTTGAGGTCGCCGAGCACGATCACTTGGGCTGCGGGGTCGTCGTCCAGCCGTTCCTGCACGATGGCGGCGATGCTGCGCGCCTGCTCCAGGCGCCGCGGCGCGTTGACGGACTCATCGCCGGCCTTGCTCTTCCAGTGGTTGTTGACCACGCGCAGCACGAAGTCTTCGCCCCAGGCGCCGGACACAGCCGCGTCGAGCACGAGCGGCGGGCGGTCGAAGAGCGG